>CALSBN010000006.1:0-54224 GCA_943373185.1 Opitutus sp. GAS368
TGCCGATTTGCCCGAGCAGTTCGGCGTCGCGCCCGATCCGGCGGTGGCGGTCGGTGCCCGCGTGACGCTCGACGCGCTCGAGACCGAGCACCTCCGCCGCATCCTCGCGCTCGCCCACAATCTCGACGAAGCGGCGCGTATCCTTGGCATCGACCCGGCGACTCTTTACCGCAAGCGTCAGAAGCTCGGGCTCCTTTGAGCCCGGCTTCTCCCGATGCTGCGCACCCGTCTCTATCTTGGTCTGTTGCCGTTTCTTTTGCTGCTCGTCGGCACCGGCGGCTACGCCGTGTTGGTCAGCCGGCAGCTGGCCGGTTCCATTCAGGGAGATCTCGTGGCCGATTACGGCGCGGTCTTGGCGAGCCAGCGGATGCGGGAAGCGGCGACGCTCATGAGTGCGACCTCGGCGCGGGCGCAGCGGGGCGATCCCTTCGGCGCGCGCCGCACGTTTGAACAACAGCGGGCGGCCTTTACCCGTGAGCTGATGGCGCAGTCCGCCAGCGCCGCCGGTCGCACCCGGGGCCCGATGGTCGAGTATCTCGACCGCGTCTTCCAAGACTACGCGGCGCAGGCCGAGGCCTCGCTCAATGCCGGCGGGCCCGGCTCGCTCGAATCGTTGCAACGCAGCGAGACGTCGCTCTACCGCGTGCTCTCGGCCATCGAGGAACTCAACCGCCGCGACTATGCCTCGGCCTTGCAGACGGCGGCGCGCGCCGAGCAACTCGCCGCGACCACCGTCAACGTCCTGCTCGGCGGCATGGCGGTCGCGCTCGTGGTCTCGATGCTGCTCGCGTGGCGGCTCTCGGCCTTTCTGATGCGGCCGCTCAAGGAGCTGACGGCCTCCGTCGCGGCGATCGGCGAGGGCGACCTCGACCGGGAAGTGCCGGAGCGCTCGCGCGACGAACTCGGCCAACTCGCGCGCGCCTTCAACCAGATGTCGGCCAAGCTCCGCGCCTACCGCGAGGCGACCCTCGCCAAGGTCCTCCGCACCCAGCGCACGATGGAGGCGACGCTCAGCTCCGCCCCCGATCCCGTGTTCGTCCTCGACGCCGACGGCTCCCACGCGGTGCGCAATCCCGCCGCCGAGCGCCTCGCGCAGTCACCGGATTTTCCCGCTTCGTTTCCGCCCGGCATCACCGGGCCGCTCGCGCAGGTGATGGCGACGGGCGATCACTACCTCCCGACGGATTACCGCCACATCGTGACGTTTCGGGTGGCGCGCGAGGAGCATCATTATCTCCCGCGCATCCTCGCGATCGGCGACAAGGTCACCGACTTCAAGGGCGCGGCCATCATTCTTCAGGACGTCACCAAGTTCCGCCTGCTCGACGATGCGAAGACCAACCTCGCCGGCACCGTGAGCCATGAGCTCAAGACTCCGCTCACCAGCCTGCGTCTCGCGGTGTATCTGCTGCTCGAGGAAAACGTCGGCAAACTCGCGCCCGCGCAGCGCGAGTTGCTCGAGACCGCGCGGGACGATGCCGACCGCCTCCTCCGCATTCTCGACAGTCTTCTCGACCTCTCGCGCCTTGAGGCCGGGGCCGTCGCCCTTGACCGGGTGGAGGTGGCCGTGCCGACCTTGCTGGAAGAAATCGCCGGTGAGGCGCGCGGATTTGTCACGGCGGCCGGCGCGAAACTTGAGGTGGACTGCGAATCCGGACTCGGCCACCTGAGCGTGGACCCCGTCCGTATCCGTCACGTGTTTATCAACCTGCTCACGAACGCGGCGAAGTTCTCCCCACCGGGCGGCGTGGTCACGCTCGCCGCGACGAGCGCGCCGCTGGGGTTCGTGCGGTTTTCGGTGCGGGACCAGGGGCCGGGCATTCCGCCGGAAAGCGTCTCGCGGGTGTTCGACCGGTTCTACCGCGCCCCGGGCCAAGCCAAGAGCGGCGCCGGGCTCGGCCTCGCGATCGCGCGCGAGATCATCGTGGCGCATGGCGGCAGCATCGCCTGCACGAGCGAACCCGGCGCTGGCGCGGATTTTCACTTTCTGCTGCCGGGATGACGCCGTCGCTCCGGTGCGGCCGGTCAGGAGGTCAACTCCCCAGCGCGGACGCCGCCGCCGGGGGATAGCGTCGGGTCTTGGTTTACTCCGCTTCCACGACCCCGGTCTTTATCGGCCTCGTGCTCGCCGGCGCGCTGTTGCTCGGTGCGCTGCCGGCCTGGCGGCCACGCCGCACGTGGTCTCTTGGCCTGATCGGCGGCGGCAGTCTGATCGGGTTGATTATTTTCGGGCTGCTTCTCTTCGAGCGCGCTTGAGCGTGCGGGCGGGCCAAAACCTTTTTTGGTATTTCGAGTCTGGTCGATATCGGCCCGGTTGGGTCGGCAGCGCCGCCGACGGACGCGCGGTGGCCTGCGACACATTTCCAACGGCACCACGTTTCGCGACGCCCCTCTGTGCCGAAAGAGTCCTGTTTTGCCGATCAGCGCGCCGGTCTTGGAGTGATCGCCGCCGTTGGCAGCCTACCCACACGAGGTGCGGTGCACACGAGAGTTCAAGGCCCAGCGAGCGGCACGCACCAATTTCGGTTCGGTCATGCTCTCCCGTGCGAACTGAATTTCTACCCGATTTCATTGAGATTCATTTCCGGGGAGTGCCGAGACCGGCGGGCTGGTGCCGGCCCCGGTAGGTGCTCACCCCATGGTGCGACCGGCACGCCGCGGGTAGCCTCTCCGCCAGTCCCCGCCGCATTCTTCAACGCCGTCGAAACACTGCTTTCCCGTGAACTCTCACCTGACTCCGCCGCGATCCTCGCTCGACGGACCGGACCGCCCTTCGCGAAGCACCGCGTGCGGCCATCCGCCTTCTGCGCCCGTGATCGCCCATCTCGAGGGCTGCGTCTCGCAGGCCGGGTGCTCGGCGTTCGTTTGGGCGCCGATCGTCGGCTCACCTGCGCCTCATCCTCTTGGCGATCAGGCGGGGCGAAGGGCTTATTCGCTCAAAATGAGCGTTCCCGGCCAAACCTGAGAGGCAGGCATTTCCCGTCGGCAAAATTCCTCTCACCCATGATCACACTCGATGCTCCCGCTCCGCTCGCTGCTCTCCCGCACGGCGGCACGCACTCCGCCATGCCTCGCGTGCTCGTAGTCGATGACGACGAGCACCTCCTCAAATTGGAGGCCGAAATTCTCGAGCGGGCCGGGCTCGCCGTGGCCACCGCAACCGACGGGAATGCTGCTTGGAAAGCACTGTTGGCGGGAGGCTATGATTTGTTGGTCACCGACTATCATATGCCCGGCGTTTCCGGCGTCGCTTTGATCCGGCAGGCGCGCATCGCAAAGCTTGATCTGCCCGTCGTGATGGTCTCCGGGAGTTTGGCCGAACTCGATACCGAGCGGCTCGTTCGCGACCCGTGGACTCGGGTGGCAGCGTTCGTGTCCAAGCCTTTCACGGTCGCCGGTCTCACGGCCGCAGTCCGGGGCGCGTTGGCGACGGCATCTGTAGCCCTGTGAACCCAGAGCGGTTCGTCCGCTTCGACGATTGATTCCGAGTCATACCGGCGTGGTCGGGTTATACCCCATCGCTATTTCCGATCGGGACGCGTTTAATCCTGCGCGAGGGCGAAAACGTTCGTCTCCGCCCATTCGCCCATGAAAAAGCTCCGTCCATCCCCGCCCGCCCGTGTCGGGGCCACGCCGGCGGCGGATTTTCCCATCGTGGGCATCGGCGCTTCGGCGGGCGGTTTGGAGGCGTTTACCCGTCTGCTGCAAAGTCTGCCGGCCGATACGGGGATGGCGTTCGTCCTTGTCCAGCACCTCGACCCGGATCACGCCAGCGCGTTGACCCAGCTGCTCGCCCGCGCGACTGCCATGCCGGTGCACGAGGTCACCGACAAACTGCGCGTCGAGCCAAACCACGTCTACGTCATCCCGCCCAACACCGCCCTCGGCCTGACCCGGGGCGTGCTCAAACTCCGGCCGCGCTCGCGTCACCGCGTCGTCCCCCGCGCCATCGACGCGTTCTTTGAGGCGCTGGCGCTCGATCGGCGGGAGCGCGCCGTCGGCGTGATTCTGTCTGGCACCGCGACCGACGGCACCGCCGGTCTCGAAGCGATCAAGGCCGCCGGCGGGCTCACCTTGGCGCAGGACGATACGGCCAAATACGATTCGATGCCCCGCAATGCCGTCGCCGCCGGGTGCGTCGATCTCGTGCTCTCGCCCGAGGCCATGGCGGTGGAACTGGTCCGCATCGCGCGGCATCCCTTGGTCGCCGCCGGGGCGCCGGCGCCCGGCCCGGGCAATCGACGGGCGACGGAAGGGAGCGGCTACCCGCGGATCTTCCGGCTCCTGCACAACCATTCCGGGGTCGATTTTTCGCTCTACAAACCCGCGACGCTGCACCGGCGCATCGCGCGGCGCATGGTGCTAAACCATCGCGCCTCGCCGGCCCTCTACGCGGATTTCGTGGCGGGCAACGCCAAGGAACTCGACGCCCTCTACGCCGACTCGCTGATCGGCGTGACCGGCTTTTTCCGCAATGCCGAGGCCTTCGAGGTGCTCCGGCGGAAGGTGTTTCCCAAACTGCTCGCCGCCGGCGGCGGCGAGCCGCTGCGAATCTGGGTGCTCGGTTGTTCGACCGGGCAGGAAGCCTATTCGCTCGCGATGCTGTTTGCGGAATGCACGGACAAACTCCCCGACCGACCCCGCCTCCAGATTTTCGCGACCGACCTCAGTGATACGAGTTTGGCCAAGGCCCGTCGTGGTTTCTATGCGAAGGGCCTCGTGACCGACGTCTCGCCCGAGCGTTTGCGCCGTTTCTTCATCGAGGAAGATGGTGGCTTCCGGGTGAACAAACCGCTCCGCGACGAGATCGTGTTTGCCCGGCAAAACCTCGTCGGCGATCCGCCTTTTTCCCGGATGGATCTCATCAGTTGCCGCAATCTGATGATCTACCTTGAGCCGGCGCTGCAAAAGAAGGTGATCCCGACGCTCCACTTCGCGCTCAAGCCCCAGGGCGTCCTGTTCCTCGGCGCCTCCGAGTCCGTCGGCGGGTTTGCCGACCTGTTCGCTCCGGTGGACAAGCACCAGAAGATCTACGTGAAAAAGCCTGCGCCGACGCCGAAGTTTCATCTGCCCGTGCGTTCGGACCGGCCCGGACGGCCCTCAACGGCAGCGGCTCCGCGCGACCCGGCGTGGCGCTCGCCGAAGACGGCGGCGGGAGCCGTCGCGTTCCCGGGCGAACCCAGCGTCGAGCGCGAGGCCGACCGGGTGACCGTCAATCACTTTGCCCCGCCAGGGGTGCTGGTCAGCGAGGAGCTGCAGATTCTCCAGTTTCGCGGGTCGACCGACGCCTACCTCGCTCCGCCCGCGGGCAAGGCGACGTTCGATCTGCTGAAGATGGCGCGGGCCGGCCTGATGTTGCCCCTCCGGGCCGTGATCGCCCAGGCCAAGCGGACCAATCGCGGCGCCCGCCACGACGCGGCGGTTTTCGAGCTGGGCGGAAAGACCCGCAGCGTGAACCTCAAAGTCGTGCCGCTGAAAAATCTCCGGCAGCGCTGCTTTTTGGTGCTCTTCGAAGCCGCCGGCCGGCCGGCGGGTGCGGAACCGGCGGTGCCCGTTCTCGCCGTGGACGCCCCCGCCGCCAACGACCGCATCGCCGGCCTAGAGCAGGACCTCGCCGATGCGCGCGACTACCTCCAATCCGTCGAGGAAACGCAGACCGCCGCCAACGAGGAGCTGCAGGCTGCCGGTGAGGAAGGCCAGTCCGCCAACGAGGAACTGCAGAGTCTCAACGAGGAACTTGAAACCTCCAAGGAGGAGCTCGAGTCCACCAACGAAGAGCTCACCACCGTCAACGAGGAGATGCTCCAGCGGAACGCCGAGCTCAGCCGGCTCAACGGCGACCTCAACAATCTCGAGGCCTCGACCCAGCTCGTCATTTTGCTGCTCCACCGGGATCGCACGATCCGCCGCTTCAGCCGGCAGGCCGCCCACCGCTTCGGCCTGCTGCCGGCCGATCTGGGCCGGCCGATCGCGCAAATCCGGCACGACCTTGTGCTGCCCGATCTGGATGCGATGGTCGCCGGGGTGATCGCCTCCGGACGCGAGAGTGAACGCGAGGTCCGGGATACGTCGGGCCGCTGGTGTTCCCTGCGGATGCGCCCCTATCTGACGGCGAACGGCGAGAGCGACGGAGCGGTGCTCGTCCTGCTGGATATCGACGGGTTGAAACGCACCGAGCGCGCCATCGCCGAGGAGCGGGAGCACGCCGAAGCCATCATTCGCACGGTGCCGTATCCGCTCCTCATCCTTTCGGCGGGGCTGCGGGTCAATTCGGCCAACGAATCTTTTTTCCGCACGTTCGGCTGGCGGCCCAAGACCGTGATCGGCCGTCCGCTCTTCGAACTCGACCACGGCGCATGGGACACGCCCCGCCTGCGCCAGTTGCTCGAGGACATCATTCCCAAGGCGACCGTCTTTCACGACTTCGAGCTCACCCTCAGTTTCGGCGGGAAGGGCCGGCGCAGCCTGCTGCTCAACGCCCGCTTGCTCGATCAGGCCGGTGGCCGACCGCAGGAGATTCTGCTCGGGATCCAGGATGTCACGGATGTGCTCACGTTCCAGGTCAGCCTCCGCCGCTCCGAACTGCGCTACCGCCGCCTCTTCGAAACCGCCAAAGACGGCATTTTGATTCTTGATCCGGCGACGCGGAAAATCACCGACGCCAATCCGTTTATTCTGAAATTGCTCGGTTATTCCCGAGCGCAGCTGCTCGGGCGCGAGCTTTGGGAAATCGGCTTGTTGAAGGACGAGGCCGCCAGCCAGGAAGCGTTTCTCGAGCTCAAAGCGGAGGGCTTCATCCGGTATGAAGACCTCCCGCTCCTGACCAAGACCGGCCAGCGCCGGGAGGTGGAGTTTGTCAGCAACCTCTACGACGCCGAGAGCCAGGCGGTGATCCAGTGCAACATCCGCGACATCACGGCGCGCAAGCAGACGGAAAGCGCGCTCCGGGCCAGCGATGAGCGCTACCGCACCCTGTTCAACTCGATCGACGAGGGCTTTTGCGTCATCGAGCTGCTCGCCGACGCGCGGGGGAGAATCGTCGACTACCGCTACTTGGAAGTGACCCCTTCCTTCGAAAGGCAGACCAGCCTCCGGAACGTCACGGGCAAGCGGGCGCGCACGCTCTTCCCTCAAATCGAAACCTTTTGGTTCGAAACCTACGGTAAAGTGGCGAATTCCGGTCGCCCGATCCGTTTCACGCACGAGTTCCTCTCGTTGAAGAAATGGTTCGACCTCTACGCGTTTCGGGTTGGCGGCCCCGGCAGCCGGAAAGTGGCCGTGCACTTCCGCGATATCACCGAGCGCAAGGATCGCGAGGGCGCCCTGGGGACCGCGCAGTTGAAACTCAACGAGCACGCCACCCGGCTCGAATTCCTCGTGACCGAGCGCACGGCCGAGTTGACGGCCACGAACCGCCGTTTGACCACCGCGGTTGCGGCGACCGAGCTGGGCCGGCGGGAGTTGCGGACGCTCTTCGAGGAATCGGAGTTCATGCAAAAGAAACTGCGCTCGCTCACCCGCAAGGTGCTCTCGGCCCAGGAGGACGAGCGCCGCCGCATCAGCCGCGAGTTGCACGACGACGTGGTCCAGGCGCTCGTCGGCATCAACGTCGAGTTGGCGGCCCTCGGTCACTCGGGCGTGCTCAGCCCCCGGGTGCTCAAGGCCAAGCTCGCGCACACCCGTCGGCTCGTCGAAAAGTCCGTGAACTCGGTGCACCAGTTTGCGCGCGAGTTGCGCCCGGCCCTGCTGGACGATCTCGGGCTGATTCCGGCGCTGCATTCCTACACGAAGCAAGTAGCCAAGCGCGGAAAGTTGCGGATCCGGCTGACCGCTTTCGCCGGGGTCGAAGCCTTGGACGGCGCCAAACGCACCGTGCTTTACCGGGTGGTGCAGGAAGCGCTCACCAACGTCGTGCGCCACGCGCAGGCCAAGATCGTCGAGGTGCGGATCACGGCGATTCCCCGGGGCGTGCGGCTGGTCGTCCATGACGACGGCAAGTCGTTTCGGGTGGCGCAGGCGTTGTCGGCGCGGACCAACCAGCGGCTCGGTCTGCTCGGCCTGCGGGAACGCGTCGAAATGGTGGGCGGCACCGTGACCGTCGAATCCGCGCCCGGCGAAGGCACAGCCGTGCGCGCCGAAATCCCGTTCGGGGTTTTCGCGAAGCGGACGCTCTCATGAAAAAAATCTCCATTCTCCTTTGCGAGGACCACGCCATCGTGCGCCAGGGCCTCTGCCAGTTGCTCGAGACCGAGGGAAATTTTGCAGTGGTCGGTCAGGCCCAAACGGGCCGCGAAGCCGTCCTGCTTGCGGCCAAATTTGAGCCCGACTTGATTCTTATGGACATCGCCATGCCCGAGCTCAACGGCCTGGAAGCAACCCGCCAGATCCTCACCGCCCGGCCTGCCGCCAAGATCGTCATCCTCTCCGCCCACAGCGACGACGAGTATGTCGAGCGTGCGACCGCCGTCGGCGCCGTGGGTTTTTTGGAGAAGCAGACCTCAGCCGAGATTCTGATCAAGGCGATCCACGAGGTGGCCAAAGGGAAGAAGTTCTACAGTCCGAGGGTCGCCAAACGCCTCGCCGACGGCCAGCGCCGCGCGGTCGACCGCGACGGCCAGGTCAAGCCCCACGCCGCCCGGCTCACCTCCCGCGAGGGCGAAGTGCTCCAGTTGGTCGCCGAGGGCAAAGCCAACAAGCAGGTCGCCGGCCTTCTCAACATCAGCATCAAGACTGTGGAAAAACACCGGCAGCACCTCATGGACAAACTCAACATCCATGACACCGCCGGCCTCACCCGCTACGCCATTGCCACCGGCGTCATCGAAAACCGCGTCCAGCTGACTATCATTTGATGAAGGCGGGGGCTCGAAAGTAGGGCAGGGTCTCCGACCCGCCCTTTCCGGCGCAGGGCGTTCTAAGGGCGCGTCAAAGACCCTGCCCTCCTCCAAGCCTCCTCGCGCCCAAGCCACGCCAGACCCGCGCTCCGAAGGTCAGTCAGTCCTGAGCTCCCGATTGCTCCGCTCCGACCTCAGGCGCAGAGTGCTTTCATGCCAGTTCCGGGCCGCATCGGATCGAACCATGCCGCCGGTTGCGCCTCGGCACCGAACTCCGGGCACGCGGCGGCCAATTGCGCCCGCAGGCTCTCGCGGGCCCGTGCGATCCGGCTCTTGACCGTGCCGACTTTGATGCCGAGTGACCGGCCGATTGCCCGATACGACCAATGCTCGGCATTGCGCAGCAGGAGAATTGTCCGGTGACCAGAATCGATTCGATCCATGCATTGCTCGACAAGTTCAACGAACTCGCCCGCTTGGGCGACGCGCACCGGCCCGGCCGTATCGGTGGCGACGAGGTCGGCGAGAGTCGATTGGTTTTCATCGCTGAAGGCGGAGTCGAAGGAAAGCGAAGCGTGCCGGCGGCGACGGAAGAAATACCAATAGCGGTTGCGCGCGAGATTGAGGGCGATGCGGTGCAGCCACGTCGCCAGCGAGGAATCGCCCCGAAAACCGCCCAACGCCCGATGCGCCCGGACGAGTGCGTCCTGCGCAATCTCGTCGGCGTCGGCCCGGTTGTGCAACACTCCGAACGCGACGGCAAAAAGCCGCTCGCGGTGGCGCGCAACGATTTCGTCGAACGCCGTCGCGTCGCCGGTGTTGAAACGCAGAACGAGCCCCGCGTCATGGAGCGCGTCCCGTTGGGCCGGTTTGAGGTTTTCTTCGACCCGGTCGTTGGTGGCGCCGGAGAAGGCGGAATGGGCGCACGGGGCGCAAAATAGATCGGTGGACATGCATCATTCTAACAGCAAACCCGCCCGACGTGCATGGGGTGTTGTGCTACGTGCGTGACGTTTCGGAACCAGAGTGAAGCAGTGGACGCTCGCGACGGCAGCATGGCGCAGGCACAGCGGCGAAGGTTCGCGGGGACGGGATTCTGTTCGACTGAAGTAAGACCGCGGCGGTGCCACGCGCCGAAACGTGTCGGGGTAGGTCAAGGCCCCATATCGGATCCGCCGCGGCTGCGTTACCTTGGACCGCTAGTCCTATGAAAACACAAAAATTGTCCGCACTTTTTCTCATCCTCGCCAGTCCGCTCGTGATCTGCGCCTCACCCGAGACCGACCGCAAAATCGAAGACGCCGCCAAGGCTTCCTGCAATTACGGCACCGTGCTCGAAGACCACGTCAGTGTGAAAGCCACGGACGGCGTTGTCACCCTCACCGGCACGGTGCAGGACAAGGACGAGAAAGCCCTCGCCGGCGATACGGTGGAAAACCTCCCGGGCGTCACTCGCGCGCAGAACGAAATCGTCGTCGCGCCTTCCTATCCGGAACATTCCGATGCGTGGATCGCCTTCAAGATCCGCAGCCGCCGGCTCGTCAAAGGCAACGTGAGCGCCGCGGCCACCACGGTCGCGGTCAAAGAGGGCGTCGTCACTCTCGGCGGCAACGCGATCAACCTCGCCCAGAAGGAGCTCACCGGTGTCTACGCGGGTGAAATCGCCCACGTGAAGTCGGTGCAAAACGACATTGTGGTGAAAGTAAAACCCGTCGCCGTTGAGACGATCGGCGAAAAAATCGACGACGCTTCTATTACGACGCAGGTGAAGTTTGCCCTCCTCGGTCACAAGTCCACCAGCGCGGTCAAAACCAAGGTCACGACCGTCGAAGGCGTTATTGTGATCTCTGGCGGAGCCTCGTCGGAAGCCGAAAAGGCGCTTGTGACAAAACTCGCCCAAGACGTGCGCGGCATGAAGGCCGTCAACAATGTGATGACGGTGAAGTCCTGAACGGACGCGCCAGCGAATCTACCCGTGTGCGTCCAACCTCTCCTATGAAAACCAATATCGGTATAAATGACGAAGCCCGCCTCGAGGTCGGCCAGATACTCAACCTCATCCTCGCGGATGAATACGTGCACTACGCCACGACCCGCGACTACCACTGGAATGTCACCGGACCGGAGTTTCGCAGCCTGCACCGGCAGTTTGAAGAACAATACGACCAAGTAGCCGGCTGGATTGACAACGTCGCCGAACGCGCCCGCGCCATCGGTGTCGGTGCCCGCGGCAACTGGGCCGATCTCACCAAGGCGGCGCGTTCGTCCGCCGATCCTGGGATCGGTCTGCCGGCCGAACACATGCTCTCCGAACTGCTCGCGTTGCACGAAGACCTGATCGTCCAACTGCGCACCGACGCCGAGGCCTGCGCGGCCCGTTACAAAGACGCCGGCACGGCCGACTTCCTGACGGGGCTGATGGAGCAGCATGAGAAAGCCGCCTGGATGCTCCGGGCCCAACTAGAGAACGAGGAAGAGGAGACCGCCTGAACCGCGCCCTTCGTTCCCGGTAAAATCCAACTTTATGAACAAATTCCTTTCGCTCGCCCTGCTCGTCGGCGGTCTTGCCGCCGTGGTCTACGGCATCGGTGCCTCCGATTCGGTCGGTTCCGATTTTTCCCGGCTCTTCACCGGCTCGCCGACCGACAAAACCCTCTGGTTGCTCATCGGCGGAATTGTAGCCGCCGGTGCCGGAGTCTCCGGTCTCACGCACGGCAAATCCTCCTGAGGTTCCCGGCCATGCTCAATTACGCCGTAACTTTCCTTCTGATCGCCCTCGTCGCTGGCGTGCTCGGCTTCGGGGTCGTCGCCGGCACCGCCGCTTATATCGCGAAGGTGCTGTTCGTGATCTTCCTCGTGCTCTTCATCGCCTCGCTCTTTCGCGGTCGAAAAGCCTGAGGCCAACCCTTTCTCCGCCCATCAACCTGTTCCGATAATTCCTATGAAAACCAACAACGATACTGCTCCTCAGACGCCCAAAGAACTGCTCAACGAGCTCCAAACGCTCGTCATTGAAGCCGAAAAAATGATGAGCGCCTCGCTCACCGAACACACCGACGACGCGATGAGCGCCCTGCGCACCCGCTTCGACGCCGCGCAGGAGCGCCTCGGGGTGATGTATGAAGGTGCCAAGCAGCGCGTCGCGGCGGGTGCCCAGTGCACCGACCAAGCCATCCGGGCCAATCCCTACCAGTCACTCGCGATCGCGGCCGGGGTCGGCATGATTCTGGGTGTCTTGCTCGGCCGCCGTTCCAAGTAGGCCCGCCTCCCGATGGACCCGGAACCTCCAGCCTCCGCCGGCTTCGTGTCCGCGCTGCGCGCGCTAGCGGACGGTTTGTTCGCCAACCTGGAGGATCGTCTGGAATTACTCGGCGTGGAACTGCAGGAGGAAAAGTTTCGGCTGATCCGGATTTTTGTCTGGATCAGCGCCGTGATTTTCTCCGGGGCCATGGCGCTCGTTTTTGCGAGCCTGACGCTGGTCTATTTGTTTTGGGAGAGCGCCCGGCTCGCGGTGCTCGGCGGGCTGGCGGCGGCCTATGCCGTGATGTTCGGCGTGATTGTGGTGGCGTTCCGACGTTACCTCGCGCGGCAGCCGCGGCCGTTCGCCGCTTCGTTGCAGGAAATCAAGGCCGACCGTTTATGTATTCGGAACGAGAACTGATCCGGCTCGCGGCGCACAAGCGCGCGCTCCTCGCGCGAATCGACTTTCGGCGCCGGCAAACCTCGGAGGCCTTTTCCGAGGCCCTCCGGCCGCTTGCGTGGTGTGACCGCGCGCTCGCCTGGTGGCGCCGGGCGTCACCGCTGGTCGAACTCGCGGCGGTGCCGCTGGCGTTGGTCGCACGGCGCACGTTGTTCCCGCGCGCGAAGCTTCTTGGACGGTTGGTCAGTTGGGGGCCGGCGGCTTTTGGTCTCGTCCGAGCCTTGATTCGGCCCCGAAGTTAAAGGTCTGGCCGGTCGGCCCAACTTTCCGTTTGCCCCGCCACCCGGTTCGCGTTTCTTCTGCGGTTATGGACGCCCCCAAGGCCCTCGCCAAAATCCTAGCCGCCTCCCCGGAGCGCGCGCAGGAGGCCGACGTCGACATGGAGATCGTTCACTTGGTCCAAGCCGGCGACGTCGCGGCTTTTGATCGCCTGATTCTCCGCTATCGGGAGCGCGTGCTCGGGATCATCTACCATATGACCTCCAACCGGGAGGACGCGGCCGATCTCACCCAAGACACGTTCATCAAAGCGTTTCAATCGATCCAACGGTTTGGCGGCCAGTCGTCCTTTTTCACCTGGCTCTACCGGATCGCCGTCAACACCACGCTCAGCCACCTGCGCAAACACCGGCTTCGTTCCTTCTTCAGTCTGGAGAAAATCGACTCCGATGAACCGGTTTCAAAGGAGATCATCGCGGCTCTGACCGACAACACCGGCGCCGAGCGCGATACCTACGTCCGCGAGCTCCAGGAAAAATTGAACGAAGCGCTGCAAAAACTGTCTACCAAACATCGCACCGTGGTAACTTTATTCGAAATCGATGGCCTGAGCCACCAAGAGATCGCCGAGATCATGGATTCCTCGGTGGGAACCGTGCGCTCCCGGCTTCATTACGCGAAACAACTGCTGCAATCCGAGCTCCAGCCCTACATGCGCCGATGAAGTCCGACCGTCCGAAGACAGTGACCTTGGAAGACCTTCTGCGTTTGAAGCGGGCCGAACGTCCGCCCGCCGAGTTTTGGAGCCAATTCGAGCGCGAGCTGCGCGCGAAGCAACTTGCGGCTTTGGTGGTGAAACGGCCGTGGTGGCGCACGCTGCCGGCGCGGGCCTTTGCGGGTTTGTCCCGGTATCATCTTCCGCTTGGGGCGACGGCGGTGTTGGCGATTACGTTTCTGAGCGTGCGCGAGTATCAGACAGTGACACCCGGAGGGGTCGCGCTGCCGGTTCTTGGTGATGAGGTTATTGAGACATCAACACCGTTTGTCGGTTCGACGGCGTCGGTAGGCGGGCTGGCTGAAAGCCCGTATTTGGCCGATGAGGTCGAACCTGTTGCGGTCGCGAACGAGCTGGCGCCAAGCGCGAGCCGGGAGGCCGACTTGCCCACGGAGTCGGGAGTCCAAGCTTTCTCTGCGATGGCGGTTTTGACGGGGCGGGTCGACGACATCGGCCGTGAGGCGAGCCCCTCGGCGCGTTCGATTGCGAATAATTTTGCGGCGGTGCAATCCGCCGAGTCCCCGTTTGGCGGTCGGTCGTTTCTCGGTTCGACGGTCCATGGATTTGAGTCGCGGGTGATGCCCGCGCGCCAACCGGTGGTTGACCCCTTGGCGCAGATGAAGGCCCCGTCGGATGTCCGGCGCGCCCGCTATCTCGGCACGGCGTTGCCGGCGAGTGCCGGTGCAAAAGCTGCAACGGCCCGGAGCAGCGAACGTTTGGCCAGCCGGATTGCCGACGAGCGGCTCTACGAAACCGGCCCCAGTCGTTTGGGCGTCGGTGGCGATCGCCTCATGGTAAAATTCTGACGCGGGGAAATCCCGCGACCTAGCAGGCCGAGCTTGACCAGCCCGGCCTTTTTTATGGGCGGGGAGGAGGATTGCCGCCCTACCGCTTGGCGAAAAACGGGTCCGTAGACTTGTGCGCCACGGGTTGGGCGGTTTGGCTGTGTCGTGGCTGTGTTTCAAGAGACGTTGGAGTTGCGCCCGCGAAGGAGCGGGATGCATGAGATCACCGAAGCGGTGGCTCGCGTGCTGGAGCGCAGCCGATTGTCCCGTGGGGTGGTGACGGTGTTTTGCCAACATACGAGCGCGAGTCTTGTCATCATGGAGAACGCCGATCCGTCTGCGCGGCGTGATCTCGAGGCTTGGTTTGATCGGTTGGTCCCGGAGGGGAATCCGCACTTTGAGCACACTCAGGAGGGCCCGGATGACATGCCAAGCCATATCAAGATGGCGCTGACGCGCACGAGCGAGACGGTGCCTTTCGCCGACGGGCGGTTGTTGCTCGGAACTTGGCAGGGACTGTTTCTGTGGGAGCACCGCCACGCCGCTTCGGCGCGCAAGGTGATCGTGACGGTGGTCGGCGAATGACCGGCGGGCCCTTCAGCCCGGGACGCAGATGCCGCAGTTGTTCACGAAGAAGTCGTTGCCCTTGTCGTCGACGAGGATGAACGCGGGGAAGTCTTCCACTTCGATCTTCCAAATCGCTTCCATGCCGAGCTCGGGGTATTCGAGGACTTCGACTTTCTTGATGTTGTCCTGTGCGAGAATCGCGGCGGGTCCGCCGATGCTGCCGAGATAAAAACCGCCGTGGGCTTTGCAGGATTTGGTGACGGCTTGGCTACGGTTGCCCTTGGCGAGCATGACCATCGAGCCACCAAGGGCTTGGAAGCTGTTCACATAGCTGTCCATGCGGCCGGCGGTGGTGGGACCGAAGGAACCGGACGCGAAGCCGGTCGGTGTTTTGGCGGGGCCGGCGTAATAGACGGGGTGATCCTTGATATATTGCGGCAGGCCTTGGCCGGCATCGACGCGCTCTTGGAGCTTCGCGTGCGCGCTGTCGCGGGCGACGATCATCTGGCCGGTGAGCGAGACGCGGGTGGTGACGGGATACTTGGAGAGCTCCGCGAGGATCTCGGGCATCGGGCGGCGGAGGTCGATTTTGACGATGTTGTCGTCCTTGAAGCGGCGGTCGGCCTCAGGGATGAAGCGGCCGGGGTTGGTCTCCATCTCTTCCAGAAAGACGCCGTCCTTGGTGATCTTGGCCTTGATGTTGCGGTCGGCGCTGCAGGAGACGCCCATGCCGACGGGGCAACTCGCGCCGTGGCGGGGAAGGCGGACGACGCGGACATCGAGGGCGAAATATTTGCCGCCGAACTGGGCGCCGATTTTGGAATTCTGCGCGATCTCCAAAATCTTTTTCTCCCACTCGAGGTCGCGGAAGGCGCGGCCGTGCTCGTTGCCGGTGGTGGGGAGCGCGTCGAGGTATTTGGCGGACGCGAGCTTGAGGACCTTGAGGCAGGCCTCGGCGCTGGTGCCGCCGAGCACGAAGACGAGGTGGTAGGGCGGGCAGGCGCTGGTGCCGAGGTATTGGAGCTTGTCGGTGACGAATTTCTCCAGGCTCTTCGGATTCAGGAGCGCCTTGGTCTCCTGGTAGAGAAACATCTTGTTGGCCGAGCCACCGCCTTTGGCGACGAACAGAAACTCATACTTCGCGCCTTCGGTGGCGTAGAGGTCGATCTGCGCCGGGAGGTTGGTGCCGGTGTTGACCTCTTTCCAGAGATCAAGGGGCGCGGTTTGGGAGTAACGGAGATTTTCCTTGGTGTAGCAGTCGTAGACGCCGCGGCTCAGCCATTCGGCGTCGTTGGCGCCGGTCCAGACTTGCTGACCTTTTTTACCGACGATGGTGGCGGTGCCGGTGTCTTGGCACATGGGGAGGATGCCGCGCGCGGCGATCTCGGCGTTCTTCAGAAGCGTGAGCGCGACATAGCGGTCGTTGGGCGAGGCGGCCGGGTCTTCGAGAATCGCGGCGACCTGCGCGACATGTTTTGACCTCAGGAAAAATGACGTGTCGTGAAACGCCTGTTGCGCGATGAAAGCCAGCGTCTCCGGCGCGACTTTCAGAATCTCGCGGCCCTCGAACGTGGTGGTGCTGACGCCGTCCTTGGTGAGGAGGCGGTAGGACGTTTCATCAGGGCCGAGGGGCAGCGGGTCTTGGTAGAAAAACGCAGGCGTGGGCATGGGAAAAAAGAGACGGAGAAACCGCCGCGAGTAAAGCGGGCGGCGAAGGTGGACGGGCGGACCGAAAGTGCGGCCTTACTTCGCTTGCGCCATCGCGCGAACGGTGGCCTCGAATCTCGGGAGATCGGCGAGGGTGGTGACGGTGCCGCCCGGATGATTCCAGCCTTGGGCCCCGGGCCAGCGGCCGTGGGTCAGGAAGGAATCGAGCGACGCGTTCATGCCGGCGACGTTGATGTAGTCCTTCTGTTCTTTCTCGTCGCGCACACCGCTGACCAGTGCGCCGGGAATGGTCGCAATCTGGCCGCTTGAGATGTGGGCGAGGTCGTTCAGGGCCACGAAAGGACGGGAGTCGACGAGGGTGGTGGCGGGCCGGCTCGATTCGCCGCGGAGATAGCGGTAGTAGTCGAGGTGGTTGCACTCGAGGCCGTCGAACGGCTCCGGGGTGGTGCGCTCGACGCGGCCGTCTCGCCAACGAAGTTCGATGTGATGCCCGACGGAGTAGTGGATCACCGCGTCGTCGCAGATCACGGTTTCGTTGTGCGACGCCGGGCCGGCGCAGGCATGCGAAAGCGCAAAGCGCAGGTTGACCGAAGTCACCGTGTCGGCCTCGACGAAGAACGTGTCGGCGCCCTCGATGGTGTGGGCACGATAGAGTTCGGCGCGCACGGCGGCGAGTTGGCCCCAGCTGTAAAGATCGGCCGTGCCGGCCCAAAACAGCATGTTGTGGACGAAGTGCGCCATGGCGTTGCCGAAGCAGGAATCGAGCACCGGGCGGTCGTCGATCATGAGGCGCCCGGCCCAGTCGTTGCGTTGGAAGTAACTCGCCGGACGGGGCCACAGGGCGCTCAGCGTGGTGCCGCGCAATACGCCAAACTCGCCCGTGAGGAGGCGCTCCTTGAGGGCGAGACGCTGTTTCTCGATGATAAAGTTGAAGCCGACCACCGATGATTTTCCCGCCCGTGAGTCGGCGGCGATCATGCGCTCCAGCTCGGCGTGATCCAAGGTGGGAGGCTTTTCAAGATAGGCCGGCAGACCGAGTGCCGTGACGGCGGCGTGCATCTCGGCGTGGAGATTGATCGGCGTCGGGATCACGACGAGATCGAGATCACGGCCGCAGGCGGCGAGCATGGAGCGGTAGTCGGGAAACACGCCGACGCCGCGGGCGACAAAATTCAGTTTCTCGCGCTCGTTGACGAAAAACTCCGCCCGCGGGTCGCAGGTGCAAACGAGCTTGGCGTGTCCACGCTCTTCCAGGCGCGCGACGGCGTTGTGGTGGGACCCGGCGAAACCGCCGAGACCGATGATGCCGATGCGGATGGGGGGCTTCACACGATTTTGAATTTGGGCAAATCTTGGCCGTCGATCAGACCGACGGGTCGGTGCTGGGCGTCGGTGACGATGAGATCGTCGATCTTATGCGCTTCGAACAGCCGCAACGCGTCAACTCCAAGCGCGTCGGCGGAGATAGTCTTCGGCGTGCGGGTCATGAACGTGGCGACCGGACGGCTGAGGAAATCCGGGCCGGTGAGCGCGCTGCGGCGAAAATCGCCGTCCGTCAGAATGCCCGTCAAGCGCCGGGTGCGGGGATGGACCAACGCGATGCTGCCGCTCTTGGCTTTGGTCATCGCGAGGATGGCGTCCTGCAACGGAACGGTTTCAACGGCAACGGGCAGGCGGTCCGCGGTGCGCATGATGTCGCGCACGCGCAGGAGTAGGACACGGCCCAGGTTCCCGGCGGGGTGGTATTTGGCGAAGTCGTCGCGGGTCAGTCCGCGGGATTCTAGCAGCACCATCGCCAGCGCGTCGCCGAGGGCGAGGGCGGCCGTGGTGCTCGCGGTCGGGGCGAGCTTGAGCGGGCACGCTTCGCGGGGGACGCGATAGAGCAGCAGGTGATCGGCGGCCCGGGCGAGGTCGGAATCCGTGTGGGCAGTGAAGGCGACGATGCCGAGACCGAAGCGCTTGAGCAGTGGGATGAGACGCAGAACCTCTTCGGACTGACCGCTGTTACTAAGCAGAATGGCAAGATCGCTCTCGGCGCACAGACCGAGGTCGCCGTGGAGCGCTTGGGTCGAATCGAGAAAACAGGAGGAGACGCCCGTGCTGTTGAAGGTGGCGGCGATCTTCTGGGCGATGTGGGCGGACTTTCCCACTCCGGAGAAAATGAGCTTTCCGCCGGCCGTGACGGTGGCCTCCACGGCCCGGGCCGTCGCGACGAAATTTCCGTCCAGGCCTCGCGCGGTGGCGGCGAGCGCATCACCCTCGATGCGGAAGCAACGGCGCGCACGGGCGAGGGCGGATTTCGAAGCGATGGCCATTTATGATTTGAATCGCGGGAGCGGAGTCCGGAACTTACGGCCAGCTTCAACGCGTTCAATCCCTTTCACCGAATCCGATGTCCAAGGTTTTTCCAATTTTCGCCGCCGGCGCTTTGTTGGTGTTTGCCGGGACGGGTGCCGGTTGCGGGCCGGGCGAAACCTCCGTGTTGATCGCCGAAGTGGACGATGCCAGTTACCGGGAAGGGCAGCAATTGGTGCGGCAGGGACGGCCGCAGGAAGCGCTGGCCAATTATCTGAGGGTGATCGCGCGCCGCGCGGAATCGGCTCCGGAATCGCACTTGGAAGCCGGCTTGATCTACCGGCAGCACATCAAAGATCCGATTGCCGCGATCTACCATTTCCGAAAATACCTCGAGCAACAGCCCAACTCCCGGCAGGCGCCGCTCGTGCGCCAGCAAATCGAGGCGGCGAAACGCGAGTTTGGCCGGACGTTGCCCAATCAGCCGCTTGATAGTCGCGAGGTCCGGATCGAGGGCGGGGACCAACGGGAGCGACTGGAGCGGGAGAACGAACAACTCCGCGCGGAACTCTCGGTTTTGCGCTCCGGCGGATTGGGCGGCTCGTTTTCGGCCGGCGTCCGGCCGGCGCTCACAACGGGCCGGGAGCCGGCGGTAACGGAGGTGACCGAAGGAGGTGAGCCCTCGCGCATCAGCCTCGCGCCGATCCAAAGCCGTGAAGGCGACGCCACGGCGGAAGCGTCGCTGTCACCCGCGCCCACGAATACCGTTCCTCGGACCAAATCTGCGCAACCGGCGGCCGGAGGCGGTCGCCGTCATACGGTGGCGCCGAAGGATTCGCTCTTCGGGATCGCGAAAAAATATTACGGCTCGGCGACCAACGCGCGGGTGCAGGCGCTGATCGACGCGAATCGGGATGTGTTGCCTGCCGGTGCCGCGACGCCGCTCAAGGAGGGCATGGCGTTGAAGATTCCTTGAGTCGTTTCTCATGCCCGCCACGTCTCGTCGCACCTCGGTCTTCACGGAATCCTTGATCCGCGAGATGTCGCGCGTCGCGGCACGGCACGGTGCGATCAATCTCTCGCAGGGCTTCCCCGATTGGGACCCGCCCGCCGCGCTCATGCAGGCCGGCAAAGACGCGATGGACGCCGGCCGCCACCAATATGCGGTCACGTGGGGTGCGCCCGAACTGCGCGCCGCGCTCGGGGCGAAGATCGCCCGGTTTATGGGCGTGCCGGTCGACGCCGACCGCGAGCTCGTCGTTACCTGCGGCTCGACCGAGGCGATGATGGCCGCGTTCATGACCGTGTGCGACCCGGGCGACAAAGTCGGGCTGTTCTCGCCGTTCTACGAAAACTACAACGCCGATGCCATTCTCTCGGGTGCGCAGGCAGTGCACGTGCCGCTGCATCCGCCGCACTACCGTTTCGATCCGGCGGAGCTGAGGCGGGCGTTTGCGGGCGGGCTGAAGGCGTTCGTGTTGTGCAATCCGTCGAATCCCTGCGGCCGGGTGTTTACGCGGGAGGAGCTGTTGCAGATCGCGGCGCTGGCGGAGGAGTTCGATGTGTGGGTGGTCACCGACGAGGTGTATGAGCACATCGTCTTCGACGGGCGGCAGCACGTGTATTTCGCGACGCTGCCGGGCATGGCGAAGCGCACGTTGATGTGCTCGTCGCTCTCGAAAACATTTTCGATCACCGGCTGGCGGCTCGGCTATCTGCACGCGGCGCCCGAGGTGATCGCGCAAGCGAGGAAGGTGCACGACTTTCTCACGGTGGGCGCGGCGGCGCCTTTGCAACACGCGGTGGTGACGGCGCTGAATTTTCCGGCGAGTTACTACGACGGTCTCGCCGCCGAGTATGCCGAATCGCGCGACGTGCTGCTGGGCTACCTCGACCGGACCGGGCTCAGTTACACACGACCCGAGGGCGCGTATTTTGTGATGCTGGACATCTCGCCGTTCGGCTACGCGAGCGACGTGGAATTCGCTCACTGGATGACGAAGGAAATCGGGGTCGCGCCCGTGCCGGGCTCGAGTTTTTTCGCGCACGGCGAAAACCGTTACGTGCGGCTGAATTTCGCGAAGAAACCCGCGACGCTGCACGCGGCCGGCGAGCGGTTGCTGAAGCTGAAGCGGTGAGGCAGCTGCCGGGCGACCGGAGACTGGCCGAGCCGAGGAGCATTGGAATTACGGTTGGTCGAGATAAGTCGGCGCGTTTTGTGCGAAAGCGAGCACGCGGCGAATAGAGACAATACCAGCGGATTCGTTCCAGATGAAGTAAATGGCGTAGGGGAAACGCGGAGTCATCGCTAGCCGGTGCAGGCTGTGCCGTATGCGGAAAAGCTGGGGTGAACGCTGGACCAAGGAAATAGTGGCGTCCACGCAACGGACGAAATCTACACCGAGGCTGGGCACGCGTTGCTCATACCAATCGAACGCGGCGGCGATATCGGCCTCAGCCCGGGACGTGATCCGGAGCTCGTGGTTCATCGCTCAACTTGAAGTGCGGCGGGCGACAATGCGGGCGCGCGCCTCGGGCCACAGCGAGCCCGCGAGCGGATCGGCCTGATAGTCGGCGAGACTTTCCTCAAGTGCCTGCGTGTGCCAGGCGGGCAGCGGGAGCGTATCCGATTTCGCGGTGATCGCCGCCCATAGTTCTTCGACGAGTGCCAACTTGGCTGCGGCGGATGAGTCGCGGAGTTCAGGAAAATCGGCGAGTTTCATGTCGTATCTATGAGTGAGGAAGTGAGTGGCGTAAAGCTGCGGGTGGGCGTAACCGGGCTGGGACTGAACGGGAGCATCGAAAGCCCGAGTGGTTGCTGAAACTGAAGCTCGGGTAAATGGCGAGGAGGCTGGCGGCGTCTGGCGAACGTAAGAGTTCAAACGTGGACGGTTGGGCCTCCGTTGTCGGCAAGGTAAAATTCAAGCGTGCGAATGGTCGGAGCCAGTAAGTGCCAAAGGTTGGTTTTCTGCCGCTGTTTCCCTAGGGACGAAAGAGGGCTGCGTATGCTTCAACGAAAGCAGATGACCGGATCTCCCGCTTTGCTTTGAACGCTGAATATAGAAGCAGCGAATCGGGGCGGATCTCCTTCGTTTCGATCTTCGTCGCCGAGGGTCACGCCTGGGCGACGCTGATGGCGCGGCGGCGGAACGGGAAGATGGGTTCGCCCAGGCGCTTGGAGCCGATCTCTTCAAACAGCAGGCCGATGATAAAATCCTCGCTCATGAACTGGAGGAAGTCGGCGCGGCCCACGACGAGGCAACGGGTCGGAATCTTCGCGATGATCGTCGCGACCGTGGTGCTTTCCTGCAGCACGCTGATCTCCCCGAAGAAATCCCCGGTGCCGAGGGTGGCCACGACTTTGCCTTCCTTCACCACCTCGAGTTCGCCTTCCTGCACGAGGTGGAAGAAGGGGTTCACGGCTCCGGCGCGGAAAACGATTTCGCCGGGGCGGAGGTCGCGAAATTCCGCGAAACGTGCGAAGGACGTGAGCGCGTGCGGGCTCCAATGGCGAGAGAGTGGGATCCGGCGAAGGAAGCCGATTTTCTGCACCGCGTTCACGATGCCGGTGCGGGTGAGGCGGGAAAAAACGAGTCCGTCGAATTCCCATTTCCCCAGCGACAGCAAGACGCTCGGCGCGGCACAGCGCACGGACCGGCGGCGGATACCGCTTTCGATCAACGCCATCTCGCCAAAAACATCGCCGCGCTGAAGTTCGGCGATGGCTTCGGGTTCGTTGACGGATTTCTCGCGCAAGACTTCGACCCGGCCGGAGTAAACGACGTAGAGCCGGTCGCCGGGCTCGCCCTCGCGCACGATGTAGGCGCCGGGGGCGAACTCTTCGGCGCGCATCGCCTTGACGGTCGCTTGGAGTTCCTCCGGCTCCAAGTCGCGGAAGAGGAGCGTCTGCTTCAGCAACTCGGCCACGGTGGCGAGGGTGACGGGAGCGGTCACCGGCACTTGGCGGCGCTCGGCGCGTTCTTCGCGCCAGCGTTGCACGTGGCGCAGGCCGATCCAGCCCACGACGCCAACGGCGCAGGTGGCCATGGCGCCGAAGAGGGTAATGAGCGCGAGGGCGGTGAAGTGCAGGCCGCCGGCGGCTTTGAAGCGGGCGAAGAGTTCCGGGGCGTTGACGTTGAGCAGCGAGGTGCCGGCGGAGAACAGGAGGAAGAGCCAGACGAGAGTGTAGCCCGAGGAGATGAGAAGAAAGCTGCGGTCGGCGAATTTGAGCCGGGAGCGCAGCAGCACGCTGAAGAGCCGGTTTTTCACGAACTTGAAGTCGTAAGACGTGGAAAGGCGCGGATCGCAGTAGAGCGCCCGGAGCAACTCGAGCATCGGGGAACGCCAAAACGGCGAAATGTGAACGAAGACGCCGCAGAGCAAAAGGAGCAGCAACGGCGGGGCGTAGAGCGCGGCGAGGGCGGCGAAGACGAACTGCGGCGCCATGCGCACGAGGGCGACGTCGATCTCGGTTCGTTGACTGGTCATCACCACGTCGTCGAGGTCCACGCGGAAGTGGGGGGCGAGGGTTTTCCAGTGGAAGCGCGGGTGGTAAATCTGGCCATCGGCGCCTTTCAAGACGCAGGCTGCGGCGGCGTAGCCGAGACTGGTGGCGACACAACTAAGGAACCAGCCGAGGAGGAGTTGCCAGACCGTGTCGGGCAGTTCGAGTTGGCGCACGAAGAGCGTGGTCGTGGCGGCGGCCATCGCGAGGATCGCGAGCCACCGGGCCGAACTGCCGGTGGCCCGGCCGCTCCAAGGGCTCGGCTTGACGGGGGGCGGCAGGGGCTGGTCGGGAACCTGGAGAATGCCGGCGTGCACGGCTTTCACGATGAGTTCGTAGAATTCGCGCAAGGGCGGGCAGCGGCGTTTGGCGATCAGATCGAGGAGCACGCCGGGCACCGCGCGGGGCGAGGTGAAATCGGTGAGGACGCGGAATTGCAGCGGGGAAACGATGAGGTAGTTCCGGCCGGGTTCGTATTTGACGACCGTGCGTTGGCTGCGGGCGTCGGACACGCGGACCTCGGGTGAGAGCCGGAGCTCGGCCGTGGTGAGCAACGCGGTTTGGTCGAGGGTCGAAACGGAGTCGGCTGGTTCGGACATGGCGAAAGGGCTTGGGCGGTCGGGGCGTCAGCCGGTGAGGGTGCGGCGCAGGGCGGAGGCTTCGTGGAGCAATTCGCGGGCGGCCGCGATGGCCGTGGTGGGGGCGGGCGCGGGAGGCGGTGCGGTTGCGTGGTCGTCGGGATCGCCGAGGCCGCTCGCGCGAAAGAGCCGGAGGCGATCAAGGATCAGGTCGCGAATCTCCGGGGCGTTGTCGACGCAGTGAAACTCGGCGGTGTGCAAGGAATCGTGATTCTCTTCATTGGGCTGGCGACCGCCGCCGCCGGCGGTTTGGACGTGGACGTTGGCCAGGCCGAGGAGGCGCTGGAGGGGACCTTGGGTGACGGTGACCTGTTGAAGATTGGCGAAGCTCATCGTGAGTTCCTGCACCTGCCAAATGCCGCTGCGGAGGCGAAGGCTGCGATCAGTGACGATATACCAGCGCTGTTCGTAGTCGAGGCGGACGGCCGCGTAGGTGATGAGGGCCACGAAGAAGAAGCCAGAGAGTGCGATGATTTCGAGCACCATGATGACGCGGAACATCCACCACGGCATGCGTTCGGCCGCATTGCGCACGGCGAGATCGTATGAGACTTTGCGTTCGGACCGGGCTTTCGATTTTGCCGACGGATTTTTTGGAGGCGATTCCGACGAAGGGGTAATCGCGGGCGCGCCCCGGTGGGCGGCAGAGCGAATTTCCTGGGCGAGTTGTTCGGCCCGGTGAAAAAACCAGAGGGAAAAAAGAATGCCGGCGAGCGTGGCGACCTGGGCAATGGCCCAGCCGGCGAGCCGCAGTTGGTAGAAACGACGGCCGGCGCGAAAGATCCGGGTCGAGCCGGGAGCGCCGGCGGGTGGCTGAGGCTCGGCCGGGACGCGCAACCAGCCGAGGAGTCGGGTGCGAAGCGGGTCAAGCATCGGGCTGGGCCGGTGATGTGCCGGCGCGTTGGGCGAGGGCGAGGCGGGTGGCGCGGAGTTCGGCGGCGACCTCACGCAGAGCAGCGGCGAGTTCGGCATCCGAGCTGACGGCAGCCAAGGCGGGCGGGGTCGTGGGGTGCTCTTTTACACCCCGCATCTTGGAATAGAGAAAATCTCGGACCGATTCGAACTCTCTGAGACCTTCCAAAGTGAGTTCGGCGGCGGCGTTGCCGCTGGCGGTTTGGACCAGCACCTTGGACAGACCGAACCAACGCTCGACCAAATTGGAACGGAGGTGGATGTCCTGGATGCGCGCGTAATTCACGATGATCTCGCGGCGGAACAAAATGCCCCAACTCATCGAAATTCCCTCGGCGGTGAATTTGTAACGCATCGTGTGATAGCGAAACCAGTAAAACGGCAACGTGACGGGCAGGAGCGGCGGCACCGCGAGGCAGGTGACCCAATAGTAAGTCCAAAGGCTGCGGTGGGGTCGCTCGAGGGCGAAAATGATGGAGTCGTCGCTGGACGGTTGCACGGAGGATATGTGCGCCGCGAGGCACGCGGCGGCAAGCGTAGCGTGGGCTCCCTTGGCTCAATCGGACGCGCAAAACCTGCGTGCACCGCTAAGCTTGCGCTTGGTCGTCCGGTGTGCTGGCCTCGCCGCAACTTACCGTCGGACTCGTGGCTTAACCCCATCCACTCCTTTGAAATTCGCCGTAATCGATACTCCGTTCGCTTGGCTGCATGGAATCCTGGCCGAGATATCGTCGCGAGTATTGGACGAATGGGGAGTCGCCGCCGCGCTCATGCTTTCTTTGGCCGGAATCGGACTGCGCTTTTATACGCCGCATCGCCAGATGGTCACGGAAGAGTTGGTCAAGGACGGCAAACTGACGCCGGATGAGGCCCGGCGGCAGATGCGGTTTCTGGAACGTGCCTCGGTCGTGGTGCCGGTCTTGGGCGTGGCGATTTTGGGGTGGGTGCTGTTCGATCTGGCGGGTTGAAGGGCGGGCTCAGCGCGGATCGGAGGCCGCTTTGACGGAGGACATCATGAGTTTGTCCGTGTAAGCGAGGGCGACGGCGGAGAGCACGAACACGCAGTGGATGACGACCTGCCACAGCACGCCGTCGGGTGAAGAGGAAAATTCGGGTGAACGCACCTCGATGAACGTCTTCAAGAGATGGATCGACGAAATGCTGATGAGCGCCGTGGCGAGTTTTACCTTTAACATGCCGGCATTCACGTGGCTGAGCCACTCGGGTTGGTCCTTGTGTTGGTCGAGGTTGAGCCGGGAGACGAAGGTCTCGTAGCCGCCAATGATCACCATGATGAGAAGATTCGCGATCATGACGACGTCGATGAGCCCGAGCACGTTGAGCATAATGAGGGTGCCGGGGTCCTTCACCGTGCCGGCCGGGCTGAAGGCGATGTGCATGAGGTGCCAAAGCTCGACGAAGAACTGATAGACGTAGACGCCCTGCGCGATGATCAGGCCGACGTAGAGCGGGGCCTGAAGCCAGCGGCTGGCGAAGATGGTTTTTTCGAGCAAGGACTCGGTGGCGCGGGAAGGTTTCATGAGGACGAATAGGGACGGAAAAAATTGGGCGGCGGAGGAAAAAGCGGATTGAGAAACAGGCGGCGAGATGCCGGTGCAAGCCATTCGGCGGAATTTTTTACACCCGAAGTTTTGCCGTTTGCGCGTGGTGGAGAAACCGGTGTGTTCGGGTGATGGCGGTCCAGCCCAGTTTTCGCGAGGCGCTGCGGTTCTGGCTGAGGCTGGGTTGGATCGGTTTCGGCGGACCGGCGGGGCAGATCGCGATCATGCACCGGGAACTCGTGGAGCGGAGACGCTGGATCGGCGAGAAGCGGTTTTTGCACGCGCTCAATTTTTGCATGTTGTTGCCGGGGCCGGAAGCGACGCAGCTCGCGACCTATTGCGGCTGGCTGTTGCATGGGGTGCGCGGCGGTTTGGCGGCGGGGATTTTGTTCGTGTTGCCGGGCGTGCTGACGCTGTGGGCGTTGAGTTGGTTTTACGTGAACTATGGGACGGTGCCGGCGGTTGCGGGTGTCTTTTTCGGCCTGAAGGCGGCGGTGTTTGCGATCGTCTTGGGGGCGGTCTGGCGCATCGGGCGGAAGGCGCTGAAGACGCGGGTCGCGTGGGGCATCGCGGCGGCGGCGCTTTTGGCGCTGGCGGTGGGGCGGGTGCCGTTTCCGGTGGTGGTCTTGGGCGCGTTAACCGCCGGATTCTTCGGCGGAAGGATTTGGCCGCAGGCGTTCGGGTTGGAGGTGATGGCGCAGTCGAACGCGGGCGGGACGCCGACGGCGTTGGGCACCACGCGATCGGCCCTTCGGATCGCGGCGGTAGGTCTGGCGCTATGGGCGGCACCGGTGGTGGCGGCGGGAATTTTTCACGGCTGGAGCGGGCTCTACGCGCAGTTGGGAATTTTTTTCAGCAAGGCGGCGGTGGTGACGTTTGGCGGGGCTTACGCGGTGTTGCCCTACGTGGGGCAGCAGGCGGTGGAGAACCACGGCTGGGTGACGGCGCCGCAGATGTTGCACGGCTTGGCCCTTGCGGAGACGACGCCCGGGCCGCTGATCTTGGTGCTCCAATACGTGGGCTTTCTCGCGGGCTGGGCGCAGCCGGGTGGATTGTCGTCGCTCGGGGCGGCCACGCTCGGCGCGGCGATGACGACGTGGGTGACTTTTGTCCCGACGTTTTTGTTTATCCTCGTGGGTGCTCCCTATGTGGAGCGGCTGCGGGACAACGTGCGGTTGAGCGCGGCGCTGGCGGCGGTCACGGCGGCGGTGGTGGGCGTCATCCTCAATCTCGCGCTTTGGTTTGGTTGGCACGCGGTGTGGCCGAACGGTTGGGCGGCAGGAATGGACGGGTTGGTTGCGGCGATCGGCGTGGTCGCGTTTGCCGCGCTGCAGTGGGGACGGGGCGGGCCGGTTTGGATCGTGCTCGGGGCTGGGCTGGCGGGCTGGGCATTGCGAGGGGGCGGCGGTTAAGAAGCACGAGAGGATTTTGGGCACAAAAAAGGCCGGCGGTCAGGCCGGCCTCGTGAGACGCTGCAACGAACTTGGGGCGATTACTTGAAGAACGCGTCGTTGGCCCCGGCTTGTGCCCGGGCCGGGGAGCGGCCGGGGGACGACGAGCTGCGCCGGGGCACAGGACGAGTTGTCATTGGAGACGAGACTGGGGGCGCGGCGGGTGCTGGGACCGAGCGGTCGATCGGGCGACGACCGCCGGGCCTGGGGGAGCCGGCTTTGCCGATCGGGTCATTGGAGCGGCGACCGCCGATGACGCGAAGGAGTTGGCCGACGGTCTGCGTGAGCGACTCGGCTTCGCCGTTGAGTTCGACGACGGCCGAAGCGCTCTCCTCGGCGATGGCGGCGTTGGACTGGGTGACTTTGTCCACCTCGCCGACGGCGATGTTCACCTGGGCAATTCCCTCGCTTTGCTCTTTCGAGGCGAGGGCGATCTCGTTGACGAGGCTGTCGAGCGTGCGGATTTGCTCCTGGATGGTGGCAAAGCTCTTCGCGACGTCGGCGCTGATGGCGGTGCCCTGTTGGCTCTTGTTGACCGAGTCCTCGATCTTGACGGCGGTTTCTTTGGCGGCGGCAGCGCAGCGTTGGGCGAGATTGCGGACCTCTTCGGCGACGACGGCAAAGCCCATGCCGGCTTCCCCGGCCCGGGCGGCCTCGACCGCGGCGTTGAGCGCGAGGATGTTGGTCTGGAAAGCAATCTCGTCGATGGTCTTGAGGATCTTCGTAATGTCCTGGCTGGCCGCCTGGATCTCGGTCATGGCGGCCTGCATCGCGGCCATGCGACCGGCGCCGGCATCGGCGGACTCGCGGGCTTGGATGGCGGCGGTTTTTGCGTTCTGCGCGTGCTCGGCATTCCGCTTCGTCATGCTGGACATTTCCTCGATCGAGGCGGCGCTCTCCTCGAGAGAAGCGGCTTGCTCGGTGGCACCCTCGGCGAGGGTGTTGCTCGAGCCGGAGATTTGCAGGGAGGTGGCGGCGACGGATTCACCGCCTTCGCGAATGGATTCAAGCGCCGCGAAAATGGGGCGGCTGATGGACCGGCCTAGGGAATAGGCGACGCCGGCGAGGGCCATTAGGCTGAGACCAATGACCCAGAACGCTTGGGTATGGGCGGCGAGGAGATCGGCCCGGGCCTCATCGCGGTGGATGGAGATGAGCAAGGACCACTTTAGTCCCGGGAACCCGAGGGCGCCCTTTGAATTTGAAAAGTAGACGACGTGCCATGCCTTGTGATCGGCGTCGTAGTGTTCCTTGAAACCGGAATCGCCCTTTTGGGCGAGCAGGGCGACCTCGTCTCCGGCGGCGACGGGATTGTGTTTCAGAATCACGGCGCGGTCACGGGCGATCGCGAGACTGCCGCTGTCGCGGGGATCGTAGTCGACGAGGACGTTGCCGGCGCGGTCGAGAATCTGGAATTCGGCCGAGACCATGCCGCGCTGTTTGAAATCGAGGTAGTTGGCCGCGATGATTTCCTCCACGAAGGAGAACGAGGCGCGGTTGATCCACACGCCAATGGTCTTGCCCGTGGCGTCTTGAATCGGGGCGGAGAATGCGAGGCTTAGCCCATCGGTGCCGGTGACTTTGGCGACATCTTCGTCGAAACTGACATCTTCGACCCGGGTGCCGTCGAGCAGAGGACTTTTAAGGAATTTGCCGGCGAGGGTCTCTTTGAACCACGCGGCGTCCTTGAAGTTCTTTTGGTAGAGCCACGACGTGTCGATGGCTTTGCCCGCCGCGTCGCGATCGTTGGCGGCGATGACCCGGCCCTCCAGGTCGACGGCGATCATCAAAGGGTAGAGTCCGTAGAGTCTGACGTAGCCGTTCATGGCGGCAACGATGGGGTTGGCCTCGGCTCCGACTTTATACCAATCCCCGGTGCTGTGGAGCGCGTGGTTCAGACCGAAGGCTTGGACGTCGCCGTAGCGCTCGAAAAGATTTCGGTCGATCGAGTCTATCGTGGCGACGCCCGAGGCCCGGAAGGAGTCGTCGATGCGTTTGCCCAGAGTTTCGAGCGCCCGAAATGAAAACAGCGCCGTAACGACAAGCGGGATCGTGCCGAACGCGAGGAAGGCGACGATGAGTTTGCGGGTGAGACTGAGGGAGTTGAACGATTTCATGGGAGAAAGGTGGTTGGAAACAGGGCAGGTCTAACGCCGTAGCAGGTCTGGGTGTTTTTGGTGACGGCGCGAAGGCACATAGGACGTGGATTGGCTAAGTTATCGGCTCATCGGGAAAAACCTGATGTCACATTTTTATCACGTTTTGGACTGAAGCGGAGTCCGACAGGCCCGATAGTCAGTGAAGCTGGTGGTCGATTTAACCGAGTGCTGCCCTAATTGTTTCCATGCCCTTTCCCATAACTGCTCTTGTGATTGAGGATAATGCCAGCATCCGACTGCTGCTTCGGCGCGCCTTGGAATCGGCCGGGTTCGGCGTGATTGAAGCGGTTGATGGTCAAGCGGGGTTGGACCTCGTTGCGGCCGAGAGGCCCGCGGTGGTGGTGCTCGATGTGGGATTGCCGGTGATTGACGGTATCGGGGTCGTGACGCGGTTACGGGAGGGCGGAAATCGGGTGCCCGTGCTGATGTTAACTTCTTACGCGGACGTTGAAGACCGGTTGCGCGGGCTTGCGGCGGGTGCCGATGATTATTTGGGCAAACCGTTCGATCATCGCGAGGTGACTGCGCGGGTGCGGGCTCTGCTGAGGCGTGAAGTGCCGGCGACTGCAGTGGCAGCCGAATTTCGCGTGGGCTCGACGACGGTCAATCTGGCCGACCGGACGGCATGCGGCCAAAGAGGATTTGTGGCCCTGACCAAGACGGAATTCGCGATCTTGGAGTGTTTGGTGCGCAGAGGGAGTCGGCCGTTGTCGCGGGAGGATCTTCTGCGGGCGGTGTGGGGCTACGAAAACGCGACGATGACGCGAACCGCCGAGACTCATATCTGGCGGTTGCGAAAGAAACTGGGCGACAATGGCGACGGACCGACGGGAATTTTCAACCGGTCCGGGTTGGGCTACGTCTTGGTGGCGGAGGCGACGTCGCCGAGGCGGGGGCAACGGGAAATGGCCGCGACCTGAGCGGTGACCACCGGGCGCAAAAAAGGGCGGGTCGGAGACCCGCCCTTCGGAAACCGGTGATTCTCGGGATCAGCGCTTGCCCGCCGTAAGTTCGGCGACGAGGGCGGGGACCTCGTAAACCTTCTTGAGGGCCTCGAGAATGCCGGCGCTATGGACGCTGAGGGCGCGCGCCTCGACGTCCTCGTAGCCGTAATCCCCGGCGAGCGACTGGAGGTTGCCGTCAAAGATGATGCCGACGAATTCGCCGGCACGGTTGATCACCGGACTGCCGGAGTTGCCGCCGATGATGTCGGCCGTGCTCACGAAATTGAAGGGCACGTTGAGATCGAGGGCGGATTTCTTCGCGATCCAGTGAGCGGGAAGATCGAAGGGCGGCTTGTTGTCCTGGTCGGCGGCGCGGGCGTAAAGACCGGCGAAGTTTGTCGTGGCGGGGATTTTTTGGCCGTTCTCCACGTAGCCTTTGACCGGGCCATAGCTGAGGCGGAGGGTGAACGTGGCGTCCGGGTAGTTGTTCGTCCCATCGACGGCGAAACGGGCTTTGCCGATGACGGCCTGGGCCTGCTGTTTGATTTCGTTCTGCGCCTCGAAGCTCTTGCGCAGGGCGCGGGCTTCGGGGTCGAGGACGCGGGCGACCTCGATCATCGGATCTTTGGCGGCGGCTACGGCGGCGGCTCCGCCCTCATAAAGTTTTTTGCGGAAGGCGACGTCGCGGACTTTGGTGGAGTTGATCAATTCGGCCGCGCGGACGCGGGGTGACTTGCCCGCGAGGACCGCGAGGACGACCGGGTCATTCGCGCCCAAGTCGGCGACGAACATCGTGAGCGAGTCCGCCAGGGTGAGAATTTCCAAGTCGGTGTAGATGGGCTTGTCGGTGAACAGCTGTTGCTCGAAGGACTCGCGACGGGCGTCGGCGTATTCGCTGAGGCGTTCGCCGTTGGGCTTGGGGCGTTCGTCGCCCGCACGGAGGAGGCGGTTGGCGATGCTGAACGAATCGGAGTTCAGGCTGTTGATCGCACGGGAGCGGTGGGCGAGGCCGGCGATGACTTTTTGGGCCGCGGTGATGCGATCATAGGCGGCGAGGGCCTCCGTGCCGCTGGGCATGTCGGCGAGTTTTTGCTTCAGGGCTTTTTCGGCGGCAACTTTGGCGCCGAAGAAGACGGGGTCTTGGAGGGCGGCGATACGGCCGTCGGAGACCTTGCGCGAGTTCTGGATGCCGAAAAGTTCGTCTTTGGCGCGACGGGCGTTTTCGCCGCTGCGGCCGCTCCAGGAGTTGAGGAGAACCTCTTCGCGTTTCAAAACGCCGAGTTGATAGGGGACCTGGTTGTCGCGAAGGTATTCGAGTTCGGCGACCGTGAGCAGACGCCGGGTGGAGCCGGGGTGGCCGGAAACGAAGGTGAGTTCACCCTCGGCCGCACCGTTGGCCGACCATTTTAGGAAGTTCGCGGACTTGATGGGCTGGCCGTTCTCGTAGACGCGGAAAAACGTCACATCGAGACAGTAGCGGGGATATTCGAAATTGTCGGGATCGCCGCCGTAGAAGGCGATTTGCTGGTCGGGGGCGAAGACGAGACGGATGTCGGTGTAGCGCTTGAAGCGGTAGAGGTGATAGGCGCCGCCCTGGTAGAGGGTGACGACATCGCTGCGGAGACCGGTTTTGTCTTTCGACTCTTTTTCGACCTCGGCGATGATCTTGCGGCGGGCGAGGGCGGCGTCGGCGCCGGACAGATTGGCCGGGACGGCGGCGTTGATGCGGGCGGTGACGTCTTCGATGGATTGGAGGACGTTTACCTCGAGATCGTTGGCTTTGATCTCATCGGCCTGGGTTTTGGCGTAGAAGCCGTCACGGAGGATGTTCTTCTCCTTGGAGCCCATCTTTTGAAGAGTGTCGGCGGCGACGTGGTGGTTCGTGATCACAAGGCCGTCGCCGGAGACGAAGGAAGCGGAGCCGCCGCTGTTGAAGCGGACGGAGGAAAGGCGGACGTGGTCGAGCCACGCATCGGTGAGATCGAAGCCATATTTGGCTTTGATCTGCGCACGGGGCGGCGCGGAGAAGAGCCACATGCCTTCGTCGGCGCGCAGGGCGCCGCCGGCGATGCAAGCGGCGAGGATGAAGAGGAGGGGACGGAGTTTCATAGGAGCAAAGCCAAAGCGGGCGGGGCGGCGGGAGGCGAGCAGGAAGGGGCGGGAAAGCGGAAGGGGCGCATTTCAGTTTCTTGCACCGAGTAGGGGCGTGCCTCGTGCGCGCCCTCCGGAGGTATGGTTGCGCCGCGACCCTACGAAAACCGGCCCGGCGGGCGGGATCTCGCGAAAACGGAAATGCGCCCGAGCGGAATGATAACCGCCGGGGAAGACGGTTGGCGGGAGAAACGGGAGAACACGTCAAAAAAGTGGTTTGCGCGCAGGAGCGACGTGAACAGACCTTGGGTTATGAAATTGACCGCCGACGTGATCGAAGCAGCCGAGCGGGCTGGCTTTGATCTGAGCTTGTTGGAATCCAACTTGAATCTCAGTCCTGAGGAGCGACTGCTTCGGCATGACGGGGCGCTTGAACTGGTTCAGGAGATGAGGGCAGCGGGTCGCTCTTTGTATGCACAAGCTCCACTTGATTCTCCAGCGCCTCGTTGAGGCGAAGGTAGAGTTTGTGGTGATCGGTGGCTACGCAGCCGTCATCCACGGATCGGCCTACGTCACCAACGATGTTGATGTCTGCACGGTGCTAACCCCCGAAAACGTGGAGCGAATCAGAGTGGCCTTGGCTGATTTGAAACCGGTGCATCGGCAGACGCATCGTCGTTTGTCGTTTTTGGAACATCCCGCAGTCGGGGAGGCGGTCCAAAATCTCTACCTCGAAACCGACCACGGTATCATAGACATTTTGTCTTCGGTGCTCGGGGTGGGAGACTTTTATCGGCTGCGTGAGCATGCGGAGACCGTGACGCTTTTTGGACGCAAGGTGGCGGTGATTTCGATCGACGATTTGATCGCCGCGAAAGAGGCCGTGGGTCGCGACAAAGACAAACTCACGGCCAAAGAACTTCGTTGCTTGGTTGCCATGCGGAGTAAGCCCGATCCGAGTTGAGCCAAGCTCGCCGTCGGGCACCCGCTTGCGCGACCCTCTGGCTCAGCCCCCTCTGGCCTTGACGGAAAACGAACAAGACACAGCCAGACCTTCTCGCTCGGCCTCTAGCCAACCGAGACGAGCAGAGTCTCGCCGTTTTGCAGTTCCGCGAACCGGTCATGCACATAGCGGCGGGAAAGATCGAAGGATTCCCACTCAAAGTCGGCTTGTGGACCCTCGCCGATGCGCGCAAGGAACGCCGACCATTCACTCTCCGGTAGCATGTCATCGAACAACGATAACTGCCGGTCTTCAAACGCTATCAACCAATGAGCACCTCCAAGATTTTTTTGTAAGCTTTCGGTAAGCGGATGCTCATACCGTCTCGCGCATTTCTTGTCCTGAAACTCAATCCAACCGAAAATAAGCGCTATGTAATAGCCGTCGGCGTCCTGAAAAACCGATTCCCTCAGCGCGTGCTGCCGTAGATATTCGTCAAACTTGTTCTCAGGCCTGCGAAACCACCTCGGCTTCGGCTTTGACCAGAAACCAAGAAACGGAGCATCCTTGGTCCTGATATAAGTAAAGGAAGCGAGTTGTCCCATAGATCACTTCCCTCCAATCAAACCGCCGCCGCCCCACTGAAGAGCGGAAAGCCCGAATCCTGCTCCGGCGGAAAGTCGTGTTGTTTCAACTACACCTTTACCCCTTTGATACAGGATGGGAATCCCCTGACCGAAATCGGAAGCGTAGTCATCTACATGCCTTCCCCATTGACCGGGTGTTGTGATATCAGCCCAAATCCCACTACCGATCAAATCGGGTTGTTTACCAAATGCACCGTTGGAGCCCTTCATAAAAGCGTTATCGAAATGACTGAGAGAATCGGAAGTTTGCGAGGCAACTTGACGATGAAGCTTTGTTCCGGCTCTGGCAGCCTGCAGACCGCTCATTTTTCCCGCATTCATTGTCTTGGCGGCATCATGGACATGATCGCTTACCCGCGCGACATCGAGGCCGGCGTTGACTGAGTCGACAACTCGATTACCGGCCCTCAGGGCTTTCAATCCGGCACTTGCTCCGGCCGGCAGGAACGGCACCGCCGCCGCAGTGAAATCGTAGGCAAGGCCAACGGCATCCAGGGCGGCCCAGCCGTAGTTGCCCTGCCTTAGATTGGTTCCGAGAGAGAAAGCGCCAATGCCTACATTGGCCAGATCCCACGCCGTCTCGACAATGTTTCCTGAAGGATCTGCATACATCACCGGATTCCCATTGGCATAAGCATACCAGTTCAGGCCGCCCGCAAACCCGATGGGGTCCGCATTCACGAAGCGTCCAATCTTCGAGTTGTAATATCTCGCCCGCATGTAATGCAGGCCGTTGGGGTCGGTCTGCACTCCCAAGGCCCCGACGAACAGGAACGGCGTGTCGTTGGTGCCAGTGCGGCTGTAGATCGAACCATACGGCGTGTAGCCGATGCGGTCGGTCACTGTCCCGGAGGAATTCGTCAGCGCCACCGTGCTTCCGATCTGGTCATAGTGGTAATAAGTCACGCTGCCAGTGCTGATTTCCTCGTCGTAAAGCAGCATGCCACCCGCATGCACCGAGAAAACCTGGCTACCGCCCGACGGCTCGCGCACCAGCACCCGGGGCAACGGCCCGCCGTGCGGATCGATGACATAGCGGGTGGTCTGACCGCCGGAGGTTAAGCCGACGCGGTTGCCTTCGGCATCGTAAGTGTAGCTCACATTGCCCGCACTTGTGAGCTGGTTGCGCGCATTGAAAGTGTAGGTCCCGAAGGTGCCTGCGGGCAGCGGCCCCTCGGTCATGTTGCCGTCGTCATCGTGCTGCACGGCCTGCCCGCCGGCCTGGGTAAGGCGGTTGTCATCATCGTAGCTCATGTCGGGCAGGATTTCCGTGGCGGCGTTTGTCGGCACGGGCAGTTCGAAGCGCCATTCCACCCGACCGCCAAGGTCATACTTCTGCCGGAATAGCGTGTGCGCGACCCCGGCGCCGTTGCGCTCCACGACGCCGGTCAACTGCCCGGCGAGGTCGTGCTCCAGCTCCCGCGTGGAGTTGTTGGGCCGGGTAATCTTGCGCAACAGTCCGTCGGCCCATTTAAAGGGGCCTAGCCGTGTTTTGTTTGTTTTCACTCCTCTTGAGTTGATCGGAACACAGCTACTCAGCCGGCGAAGAATTTTTGGATGCGGCGGAGGCTGGTGACGAGGACGTCGATTTCCTGCTCGGTGTTGTAGAAGTAGAAACTCGCGCGCGTCGTGCTCGTGAGGCCGAGCTTGCGCATCAACGGCTGGTTGCAGTGGTGGCCGCCGCGCAGGGCGAGGCCGTCTTCGTCGGCGAAGGTGACGATGTCGTGGGCGTGCACATCGGGAAACGCGAAGCTCACCAGACCTGCGCGCGGTTGGCCGAGGCGCGGGCCGATGATGCGGATGCCGGGGATCGCGGAGAGTTTATCCATCGCGACGGCACCCAAGTGGTGGTCGTGCGCGGCGATGACGTCGCGGCCGATGGAATCGAGGTAATCGCAGGCGGCGCCGAGGGCGATGGCATCAGCGACGTTGGGCGTGCCGGCTTCGTGGCGCTCGGGGGCGGGTTTCCAATTGGCGCCTTCGTAGGTGACGGTGACGACCATGCCGCCGCCGGTTTCGTCGGGGGCGAGTTTGTCGAGGAGCGCGCGGCGGCCGTAGAGGACGCCGATGCCGGTGGGGCCGCACATCTTATGGCCGGAAAAGGCGAGGAAGTCGCAGCCGATGGCCTGGACGTCGATCATGGCGTGGCCGATGGACTGGGCGGCGTCGATGACGGTGACGGCACCGACGGCGCGGGCGCGGCGGCAAAGCTCGGCGGCGTCGTTGATCGTGCCGAGGGTGTTGGAGATATGGGTGAAGGCCAGGAGCTTCACGGCCGGCGTGAGGAGCGTGTCGAGCGCGGCGGTATCGAGCCCGCCCTCGGCGTCGGCGCCGAGCACGGGGATGTATTTCAAGGTGGCGCCGGCGGCTTTGGCGGCTTGTTGCCACGGGACGAGGTTGGAGTGGTGCTCCATCTCGGTGGTAAGGATGACGTCACCGGGTTTGAGGTGGGCGTGGGCCCAGCTGCGGGCGACTATATTGATGCTCTCGGTGGTGCCGCGGGTGAAAATGATTTCGGCGGGATCGGCGGCGTGGATGAATTTCGCGATGCGGGTGCGGGCACCCTCGTAGGCATCGGTCGCTCGCATGGAGAGCGTGTGGAGGCCGCGGTGGACGTTGCTGTTGTCGCGCTCGTAGTAGCGGACGAGGGCTTCGATGACGGCGCGGGGTTTTTGCGAAGTGGCGCCGTTGTCGAGGTAGACGAGGGGCTTGCCGTTGACCTGCTGGTGCAGGATCGGGAAATCGGCGCGGGTGCGGGCGAGGTCGGACATGGTGGGCTGGTTGATCTAATTCTTTCTCTTTCCTCTTTCCCTTAATCTTTCTCCGGTTCGTGGCGGCGTTTTCCTGACGAAAGAGAAAGATAAAGAGGAAAGAGAAAGATGGCGGAGGCGGATCAGTCTTTGTGCGTCTCGGTGGTGGCGGTAATGGGGTCGCCTTTGAGGGCGTTGAGCGCGGCGTGCCAGCCGAGGGTGGCGCACTTGATGCGCGCGGGAAAGGTGTGGACGCCGGCGAAGGCGGCGAGGTCGCTGATGTCTTCGGGCGCCTCGCCCGTGGTGACGATGTGATGGAATTCGTCGTAGAGTTTTTGGACTTCGGCGGCGGTCTTGCCTTTGACCTGGGTGGTCATGAGGGAGGCGCTCGCTTGGGAGATGGCGCAGCCGGAACCGTCGAAGGAGATGGCGCCGATGCGGTCGCCGTCGAGCTGGAGATAGACGCTGCACTCGTCGCCACAAGACGGGTTGTTGCCGTGGGCGACGCGGTTGGCGGTGGGCAGCTTGCCGCGATTCCGAGGGCGGCGGTTGTGGTCGAGGATGACCTGTTGGTAGAGTTCGGTGAGATCGGCGGACATAGAAGCGGGAGGGAAACTAGGTGGTGGTCGGGCGGAATTGGCAACTGCGGCCTGTGGCTTGCACGGGCGGAGGAGACTGTGAAAGGTGGTGGGATGAGTCTGCTGATCCGTCATGCCCGCGTGTTGACCCTGGCGTTGCCTGAAACGGCGGCGGCGATGCCGTCGGTCGGCGGGAAAAAAGCGCGGCGCGGGGCGGCGTTGAAGGAACTCGGGCTGATCGCACGCGGGGATGTGCTCGTGACGGATGGAAAAATCGCGGCGGTGGGCGCGGAGTTGGCGGTGCCGGAAGGGGCGGAAGTGATCGACGCGGACGGCCGGGTGTTGATGCCGGGATTCGTCGATTGCCACACTCATGCGTGCTGGGCGGGCGATCGGCTGGGCGAATGGGAGCAGGAACTCGGCGGAGTGCCGCCGGCGGAGATTTTGAAGAAAGGCGGTGGAATTCAGGCGACGGTGCGGGCGGTGAAGGAGGCGACGCGGAAGCAACTCGCGGCGGGACTGCGGGTGCGGCTGGACGCGATTTTGCGCGGCGGCACGACGACGGTAGAAGTGAAGAGCGGCTATGGTCTGAGCATCGACGGTGAGACGAAGATGTTGCATGCGATCGCACGGGCGGCGCAGGAGTTTCCCGGGACGGTGGTGCCGACGGCGCTGCTCGGGCAGACGGTGGACGGGGATGTCGCGGCGTTCACGCGGATGGTGGTGCGGGAGCTGTTGCCGGCGGTGTGGCACGAGTTTCCCGGCATCGCGGTCGAGGCGGTGTGTGCGGCGGATGCTTGGCCGGTGGAGGCGTGCGTGCGGCTGTTTGAGCGGGCGGGCAAACATGGGCTGCCGGTGCGGGTGAGCGCGGATACTGCGGCGCCGACGGGGATGATCACTGAGGCGCTACGGCTGCACCTGCGCAGTGTGGATCACCTGGAAAACGCGTCGAAGGCGGACCTCGTTGCGCTGGCGGCGAGCGAGACGTTTGGGGTGTTTACGCCGGCGGCAAGTTTTCATGGGCGCGGTCGTTATGCGCGGGCCGGGGCGTTTGCGGACAGCGGCGGATTGGTGGCGCTCGCCAGCGACTACGGCGTGGCGACGGCGCCGACCCATGCGATGCCGTTCGTGATCGCGCTGGCGGTCAGATACAGCGGGCTGACGGTGGCGGAGGCGATCGCAGCGACCACGGTGAACGCGGCGGCGGCGCTGGGATTGAACGACCGCGGCACGATCGAGGTCGGGCAACGGGCGGACCTGATTTTGCTGCGGCATAGGGACGAGCGGTTGCTCGCCCATGAAGTCGGGGGGAATCCGGTGGATGTCGTCGTGGCAGGTGGGAGGCGGTTGATTTAAGCGGTGTCCCGCACACGGCACGTGATTCGGTTGTTGGACAAGTGTGCGCTGAGTGGTTGAATTTGGACTCGCTTCCAATCCCACGATGTCGCGCGACGAAACTCAGAACCCAAAAGCCTTGCGGTGGCAGGATTGGCTTTTGCTGACGGGAGTCGTGGGGCTGACTGCTGTGGTCTTCGGACCGGCGATCGGGTGGCTGGCGACGGAGACTTTTGCTCGTGAGCAGTTGAAACAGTCGCTCATCATTGTGTTGGCCGCCGGGGTGTGGCTGGCCTACGAAAAGCGGGCGGAATTGCGCGTCGATTTGCGGCTCTCGAACGCGACAATCCGGTGGCTTTTGTGCTCCTATCTGCTCGTGGGTGCGGCGACGTTGCTGCACGCGCCATTTCTGGTCCTTGGGGGCTTGGTGGCGGTGTTGGGTGGCATGGTTCAATTGGTTTTTGGAGGCTTGGTTTTTCGGCGAACCTTGCCGTTGTTGAGCGTGTTTACGCTCCTGATCATGTGTGTGTTGCTCTTTCCTGTGCTCGACTGGCCCTTGCGTCAGATGGCGGGAGTGAACGGAGCGCGGTTTCTGAAGTGGCTGGGTTTGGCTCCGGAACTCGCGGTGCTCGCGACGGGGGGTGATTCAAGGCTGATATTGAAAGTGGGTCGTCAGGTTTTTCTCGTAGCGACTGAGTGCAACGGTTTCGGACTGATCAGTGGAAGTCTGCTACTCGGGGTAATCCGGCTGCATTATCGCCGTGCGGCATGGTGGTGGTTTCCACTTCTGATCCCGATGTGCCTTTTTGTTGGTTTCATGTTCAACTTGTTTCGGATTGCGGTGATTGTGTTGTTGGCTCCGCGGTTTCCGGGGAGTTACGACGTTTTGCACGAAGTGGCGGGATTCTCCGCGCTCTATTCGGGGCTGGGGGTGGTTTGGTTCCTCACCCGCCGAGGTCTTCGACTGTCGGCGAGGCTGGCCCCGCTACGGGCCTAAAGTGAAAACGCCCCATTTCGGATGACGGTGCCATCCGAAACGGGGCGTTTTCCGATCGTTGCCCGAGAGTTTAGAGGCCGAGGTATTTGTCGCGGCCGCGGACGAGGGCTTCCATTTTGCGGTCGGCGATGGAGCGCTTGAGCATCCAGAAACCGCAGTCGGGGTGGACCCACTTCACGCGGCCGGGGCCGACTTTTTTCTCCACCGCTTCGATGCGCGCGGCGACTTCGTCGGCAGTCTCGATGTGGTTCACTTTGATGTCGATGACGCCGACGCCGAGGGCGATCTTCTTGTCGATGTGCTTGAGCGCATCGAGATCGCTGGCGGGACGGTGGGCGAGTTCGAGGACGAGGTGATCGGTGTGGAGAGCGTTCAAGAAATCAAGCAGGGCCTTCCAGTTGCCCTTCTGGATGGTCTGGCCGCCGTAGTTGCCGAAGCAGAAGTGGACGGCGCGCTCGGTCTTCTTGTCGATGCGGTCGAGGACGAGATTCATCGAGGCGGCGGCGAGGGGGCCGTCCTTCGGGTTGCCGGGGATGTTGGCTTCGTCGACCTGGACGCACGTGGCTGGGAGGCCGGGCATCTGGTCGGCGAGGACTTCGCCGAGGGCCATGGTGAGCTTGTCGAAGCTGCCGTAGTGATGGTCGAGCAGCGTGCGGGCGAGCATGTAGGGGCTCGTGACGGTGAACTTGAAATCACCGCCGGCGACGGACGCAGCGCGTTGGCAATCGGCAAGGAGATTGAGCGAGCCTTCGCCGAGCGGGCCGGTGACGACACCGGCGGGCTTGCGGCGGAAACCCATCGGGTGATGGCGGGAAAATTCCTCGGTGATCGAGCGGCCGACCTGGCCGTTGATGCCGGCCATGGGACGGATGAAATACTCGATCATGCCGTTCGTGTCGGGGTGGTTGACGTCGAAACGGTAGAGTTCGCCGTCGGTCGGAAGGTCGATGCCGGCCTGGGCCTGGATATCGAACACGACGCGCGTGGCGTCGATGACGGCCTGCTCGGAGGGGAGGGCGGCGAGCCAGTCGGGCACGGGATAGGAACCGACGGTGGTGGTGAGGATGCGTGGTTTGGCCATAGGATCGATCGGATGGAGGGTTGGACGTGCGGGAAAGGCTGAGAAAAGCGGCGGGTCAGGGTGTTGTCGGAATCTGGGTTCGACGACAGGACCAGTCTAAACGGATAGGGCACAATTGTCGTGGCATCATGGGCAATTAACATTGGCAGATCGGGCAATAACGGGCGGCATGGCGGGGATGTTTGAACCGCTCGCCCGCAAACCCATTGCCGTGACGTTTGGTGCGGCGGGGGTGTTTGTCTTGGAAAGCCGGCATGATGGATCGTTTCGGATGGAGGATACGGCGCATGATTTTTTGAAGGTGTTGTTGGTGTTGGCGGGTGAAGGCGCGTTGGTGCGGGGCGGGCGGAGGGAAGCGCTCGAGCCCGGGGCGGTGGCTTGGGTGCCGGCCGGGTGCCGGCATCGCATCGAAGATACGCGACCGCTCTCTTTGTATGCAGTGTGCGTGCAGGAGCAGGTGCTGGCGGTGTTGCCCGCCAGTCTGCGCGGACCGGGTGGCGCGCGGGTGTATTCCCATGTGACCTGGGCGTCGGATGTCCGGGGGATTTTTCGGCAGATGTTGCACGAACAGACCCTGCGGCGGGCGGGCGGGGAGGCGCTGCTTTTGGGGCTCGCGTGGCAGTTGTTGGGCTTGGTTCTCCGCGGTGCGAGCGGGCGGAAGGTCGAGGCGCCGGCGGTCGCCGGTTTGGCGCGAACGCGGGTGGCCGCCTATGTGCGGGAGTTGGAGAGGACGTTTTTCGAGGAGCGTCAGATTGACGGGGCGGCGGCGAGGCTGGGCTTGAGCCGGCGGCGATTCACGATGTTGTTTCGTGAAGTGGCGGGCGACTCTTGGTTCAACACGGTGCGGGCGCATCGGTTGGCGCACGCGCGCAGATTGTTGCGGGAAACGGGGCGATCGGTGACCTCGATCTGTTACGAGTGCGGCTTCGAGGATGTTTCGAGCTTCTATCGGGCCTTCCGGACGGCCGAGCGGGCGAGCCCCGATGCGTGGAGAAAGAAACTGGATGCGGATCGCCCCGGCCAAGTTCCTCGTTGACCCGGTTGTGGGCGGAGCCTTTCTTCTGGCGTTTCGTCCATCGGGGGAACTGTTTTTGACGGTTCAATCGAACACCGGAGAGGTGGCAGAGTGGTCGAATGCGCGCGCTTGGAAAGCGCGTGTTCTCGAAAGGGAACCGGGGGTTCGAATCCCTCCCTCTCCGCCAGTTTTAAATCCTGCGAACCCCGCGCCGGCGGCTTCATTTCAGCTGCGCGTGCGCCCGGCTCATCCGGGCTCTTGTTTAAACGGAGGTTGAGGTGAATTGATTCAATCGTGACGCCACGCGGTTACGGGCCAAATGGACGTGGCGCTGTTTGGTGCGGTATGCCGACAAAGGTTGTGATCATCGAGGACGAGAATATCGGGCAGGTTCACGCCCTCATGCGAGGCGACGAGTTGGCCGTTCAGCCAGACGCGGCAGCGGTCGCCGACCCTGGCGAAACGCAACCGGAGGTGCGAGCCGGTCCATGTTATCGGCACGTCGAAGCTGCAGGCATACCATGCAGCGCCGATGTGTTCATGGCGCGGATCGCCGCCGGGATGAAATCAAAACGACAACGTGTTGCTCACGCTCCACGTGCGCTCGGGCGGAATGCGGAACGTGCCCCACGAGCCGTCAGGATTGGAGGCGATCGGGATCAACTCGTCCTTGGCGTTGAGATTTCGGACGTTGAGCGAAACGACCCAATTCACCGCACTGCCCATGATCTTCAGTTTCTTCCGGTAGGAGACAGTCGCGTCGAACGCCGTTTCGGCGGGCCCGAAGTAGGGGCGGGTGATGTCGGCCGCCGTAATGCCGCCGGCGGTGACATAGGGATAGCCGATGCCGATCTTATCCTGCCAGCGCACCGCGCCACCGACACTCAGGCCGCGGATAAAGCCGCGGGTGAATTCGTAACGGGTCACCATGTTTGCGCGCCACTTGCGGATTTCCGGAGCGGCCGAACCCGACAGCCGTGCCGCGGTGCGGATCGAAGGCAGCGATTCGGCCACATATTGGTCGTAGAAGGTGAGCAATGTGGCGTTGGTGGGCGCGCGGGAGCCGGGCAGGAGTTTGCCGTCGAACATCGTGTCCAAGTTTTTTTTCCACTGGTCGGCGTAGGCGAGTTCCTCGGCGGCGACGTTGGCCTTCACGGCTTCGTTTTTCGCCACGCTGAGCGAGATGCGCCAATTCTTGGTGGGATTGATGATCGCCTCGAATTCGGTGCCGGTGGACTCGGTGTTGCTGGTCGAGGCGAGGTTGACGATCGAATCGGGCGTCCATTGCAGCGTGTTGCCGCTGCCGGTGAAACGGGGGTTGAAGTTTTTGTCCGGGCCGATGTTGGACCGCAGGCGGGCGGGAATGGTTTCGTAAAGCGCAAGAGCCACGTCACTGAAACTGTTCCAACCCGGATAGACGTAATTGAAATCGGCGGGACGCAGGCCGGCATCGCGGGAGGCGATGAGGCGCGAGATCTGACCGCTGATGTAATTGTAGGGATTACCGACACTGATGGAGTCTCCTTGAATCGTCGTTTTGTATTGGTTGATGCGGAGCTCGAACTTGTCGCGGAAGGTCGCGAGGGAGATGCCGACTTCTTCGGTCTCGGCGGTGGGCGAGCCGATTTCCTCGTTCCAAATGTTTCGGCGTTGGCCGACGGGGTTGAAGTTGCCCGATCTGTTCCAGTGGGCGCGGAGTTCCGAGCCGAGGGGCAGTTTGAACGGCAATTTACCGACGACGCTCCTGGTCCAACTGCGTTTAAGCTGCGCGGCCGATTTTTGAAAGGTGACGTTTGAGTCGTCGAAGCTGCCGTTGGCGAGGCGGTTTGGCGGCAGGGATGTATAGGCTTGGTCTTTGTCCTCGCGCCAGCCGACGACGGTCACGAGGTGGTTCTTGAACCAGTGGCTTTGCAGGGCGAAGGCCATCGAGTCCAATTCCTCGCGTTGATCGACGATGCGCTGGAGCACGCGCAGCGGCTTGGAGGTGCCGGATACGAAGGAGCGGGTGACGGGATCATACACCCGCAACGTGTAAGTCTGGCCGGCGGCCGGGCGCGCGGCGCTGATCGCTTGGAGCCGGACGTCGTCGAGGGTGGGGGTGTTGAGCAGAGAAGGGCCGAGGTAGAACCAGCCGTTCACCTGGGTGCCGAAGGTCGCGGGTTGGGCGCCGTTCAAGCTGCTCTGGGGATTGAGTTGGCCGTTGGGGTCCCAGGTGCTGGAGTAGGTGCGGTTGAAGCGCTCGATCTCGGTGCTGAAGAAGAGAGAGGAGAAGGTGTGCCGGCCGAACCAGCGGGCGGCCCTCGACTCGCTTTGGGCGAAGTCGTGTTTGAAGAAAGCGGAGAACTGTTGGGATTCGCGCTTGGTGCGGTTCATTTGGTCGCGGAACACATCAGTCGTGGTGATGAAGGGGCGGCCGAAGTTGGGATTGGGAATGCCCAGCGGGAACGCGGCGGAGCGGACGCTGAGCACCGAGTTCACATCGACTAGAATTCCTTCGTCGTTGCCGCCGGTCGGAATCGAGAAGTCGCGCTTGCGGGTGAACGTCTGGTCGTTGAAGGCGAGCTCGAAGCCGGCTTTGCCGCCGAGCAACAATTGGTCGTAGCGGACATCGGTCGCATCGAAGTCCTGCTCGCGGAAGTCGAATGCGCCCGTGATGAGCTCGTCGTAGAAGTTGAAGACCTTCGGATTGCTGAGGTGGGAGCGGACATAACCGGTGCGGAGGCGATTGCCGTCGCCCGACGAACTCAGCGAGCCACCTGGACTGCCGGGGAGCGTGGCGGGAATGCCGCCTTGGAAGCCCTGGACGTTGGCCAAGGCGGGATCGGTGAAGCCGACGCTGGCCTCGCTGGAGGTCGGGTTGGCGTAGACGAGCGCCCACTGGGTATAGAGCGGGAAGCCGCGGATGACGCCGGTCTGGGCCTGGGTGCCGACGAGGGGCGTGCCGGCCGATGTTTGCAGTTGGGCCAGCGCGCCGTTCCAGCGCCACTTGGGGTTGAGCTCGTTGAACCAGTTGGCGACCGTGAACGTCGGCGTGAGGGGATCGGGCGGAACGCCCTCGATTTTGCCCTTCTCGAAATTGGCGCGCAGGGTGCCACGACCGAGAAACGAACCGCGTTTGGGATCGAGCGCGCGCAGGTTGATCGCAGCGTAAAGGCGTTGGTCTTTGTCGAACGAGGGCTCTTGCCGGTAGTTTCTCCGGTCGTTGAGCAAGGCCAGGCGGGCGGCGAGGCGGCCGGGCACGATCACTTTGTTGATGTGAAACTCTTCGCGGTGCGACTCGTAGGAACTGAAGCGCGAGACGACGCGGTAACTGTCGGTGAACGACGCCTTGCGCATCGCGGAGTCCATGATGCCGCCGGCGTTGCCGACGCCCGCCAATATGGCGTTGGGGCCGCGGCTGATGGTGAGGGTCTCGAAGTTGAAGGTGTCGCCGGGGATGTCGGTGGCGAAGAAGTCACGGGTTCGCGTGGCTTGGGCGAGGGCGCGCACGCGGTTGATGGCGGCGGGATCGTCGCGCACCTCGGCGGAGTTTTCTCCGGCGATGCCCGAGAAATTCCCCCCTTGGCCGGCGGCTTCCGTAGAGGCGGTGTAGGTGAGGATGTCTTGAAGCTTGGCGACGCCGATGTCCTCAAGAAACTCCTCGGTGTAGATCGAAACGGCGGCGCCGATGTCCTTGATGTCGGTGTTGAGGCGCGTGCCGGCGAGCGTGCTAGTGGCACGGTAGCCGATATCGCGTTCGGAGCTGATGACGAACGGGCTGAGTTCGACCACTTCAGATTCCGGGACCGGAGCGGGGGCAGTCGTAGTGGTGACGGCGGCGGTGGAAGCGGGCGTTTCGGCCGGGGCCGGGGCGCGTTGCGCCGTAAGGGTCGGGCCGGCCAAAAGCAGACAGATGACCACGCTCGCGGCGAGGCGGAGCGAGCGGGTTTGGGTGAGGTGCGGGCGGGGTGAGTTCATGGGTTGTGACTGAGGGTGGGTAGTGCAAAAAACTTGAACGGGGGTAACGAGCGGAATGGGAAATCTATTTCCGACAAGCTCAACCCTAAGCCGAAAATTTTTTGGTGAAGACGTTCACCAACTCGCGCCGGACCTGACCTCGGCGGCTTCTCATCAACCGGCAATCTTCAGTCGGCCCGGCCAACGCCGAGAGCGGTCATTCGCAGGGCCGACCGAGGTTCGAGGCGATGTTGCGCGGGTCGGTCCGCATTGAAACCATCCGGCCTTCGCCAGTTTTTCGTTGGCTCAGTGGGCTCGCGCTGATGGTCCGGAAATTTTAGGAAAAGCAACTTGCGCGACTCTTCTCGGCTGCTACGGTCCGGGAGATTAGCGTCTTCTAATTTTCTATCCACTCATGGTCTCGGCAAACTCCGAATTGGGCTACAACGGCAAGGTCGAAGGCGAAGTAATCGTCTCGCGGGCCGACGCGGTCATCAACTGGATCCGCACCAACTCCGTGTGGCCCATGCCAATGGGTTTGGCCTGCTGTGCGATTGAATTGATGGCGGTCGGCAACGGTCGGTTTGATATCGCGCGGTTCGGCGCCGAGGTGATGCGTTTTTCTCCCCGCCAAGCCGACTGTATGATCGTGGCCGGCACAGTGACCTATAAGATGGCTCCGGTGGTTCGGCGCATTTATGATCAGATGACTTCGCCAAAGTGGGTGATCGCGATGGGGGCCTGTGCGAGCTCCGGCGGGATGTATCGCAGTTACGCGACGTTGCAGGGAGTGGACCGCATCATCCCGGTGGATGTTTATGTGAGCGGGTGCCCTCCGCGCCCGGAGGCGTTGCTCGACGCCTTGATCAAGCTGCAAAGTAAGATCAAGAAAGAGCATTCCGCCGCCCAGCTCTTCTCGGCCTGATTCCAGCGCTATCCACTTCTCGTGATGTCTGCTTCCGTCGACGCCATCAGCACCATCAAGGCGAAATTTCCCCAAATCACCGATCGCTCCAGCCGGGATTGTCCGGCGGTCGACGTGCCAAACGCGGACATTGTAAGTGTGCTCCGGGCGCTGCGGGACGAGGGCGGGTTTGATCTGCTCTCCGATTTGACCGCGATCGATTGGGCGGAGGGTGCGTCGCCTCGGTTTATGGCGGTTTACCATCTTTATTCGACGGTGTCGCATGCCGCGATTCGTGTGGCTACTCCGTGCATCGGCGAGGATTCGGCCCCAACGGTGCCAAGTGTCGTGACGCTTTGGCCGGCGGCCAATTGGCACGAACGCGAGGCGTTCGACATGTTTGGAATCAAGTTTGAGACCCATCCGGACCTGCGACGGATTTTGATGTGGGATGGTTATCCGTATCATCCGTTGCGCAAAGAATTCCCCTTGGCGGGCATTGAGACGGCGCTGCCCGATCTCGAGGTGGCCGAGGAAACCAAAGCCAAGGTCATCGCGGCGCCGATGATGGGCGGGCCGTTTGTCGCGTCGGCGGGCGAGATGAATCTCACCGAGGCCGAACCGCGCGCAAAAGACGAGAGCTGGAACGAACGCTCCGCCAAACCCGACGCCTGATTTCACCGACGCTATGGCCACAGAATTTGCTTTTCCAGACAGCGCGGCGAAAGCCGCCGGCGCCGAACAGGATTTCGCGCCGGAAAAGATGTCCCTCTCGATGGGGCCGTCGCATCCGTCGACCCATGGGGTGTTGCGGCTGCAGATGGAACTCGACGGCGAGATCTTGGTGAAGTGCGACCCGGTGCTCGGTTACCTGCACCGCGGCGATGAGAAGATCGCCGAGAATATGACTTACAACCAGTTCGTGCCCTACACGGACCGGTTGGACTACCTCGCACCGCTGGCCAACAACATGGCGTTCGCCATCGCGGTGGAGCGGCTCGCCGGGCTCGAGGTGCCGGCACGTTGCCAGGCGATCCGCGTGCTCACGGCGGAGATGGCACGCGTCTCGGCGCACCTGATGGGGCTGGGTGCATTCGGTCTCGATGTCGGTGCGTGGACGGTGCTCGTGCACTCGCTCAACCAGCGCGAACATCTCTACAAGCTTTTCGAGGAACTGACGGGCGCCCGCTTTACGACGAGTTACACCCGGATCGGCGGGGTGACGCGCGATGTGCCCGAAGGTTGGCTGGGCCGGGTGATCGAATTCTGCGACCAATTTGAACCGGCGCTCGAAGAAACCCTCGCGTTGCTTACGCGGAACAAGATTTTCCAAGACCGCACGGTGGGCGTGGGCATCATCTCGAAGGAAGATGCCATCGCCTACGGTCTAACGGGGCCGAATTTGAGAGGCTCCGGCGTGTCGCTCGATTTGCGCAAGGACAAGCCCTACTCCGGCTACGAACAGTATGAGTTCGATGTGCCGATCGGCTCGAAGGGCGATTGCTACGACCGTTATCTTTGCCGCGGCGAAGAGATGCGTCAGTCGGTGCGGATCATCCGTCAGGTGATCGCGAAGTTCCCCGGTGGCGATTGGTATGCGAAGGACGCCCGGAAGATTTTTGCGCCGCCGAAGGACAAAATTCTCACCTCGATGGAGGAGTTGATCAACAACTTCATGATCGTGACCGAGGGTCCGCAGATTCCGGCCGGTGAAGTTTACTTTGAAGCGGAGAATCCCAAGGGCGCGCTTGGTTTCTTCATCGTGAGCAAAGGCGGCGGGGTGCCGTGGCGCCTGAAGATCCGCTCGCCCTCGTTCTGCAATCTGTCGATTTTGCCCAAGGTCTGCGCCGGCACCATGATCTCCGATGTGGTCACGTTGCTCGGTTCGCTCGACTTTGTGATGGGCGAGTGCGACCGCTAAAATTTCCCGCGAATCCAGTTCGATGAATCTCAAGGCTGAAACTCTTTCCAAGATCGACGAGGTGATCACCCATTACCCGGTGAAACGGAGCGCCACGTTGCCGTTGCTGCATCTCATCCAAGAAGACATCGGCCATCTGCCGGCGGATACGAGCGAGTGGGTGGCGGCCAAGCTCGAGCTCGAGCCCATCAACGTGCTGGAAGTGATCACGTTTTATCCGATGTTTCGGCAGAAGCCGATCGGCCGCCGCCACATCAAAGTGTGCCGCACGCTTTCTTGCGCGCTCGTCGGCGGTTACAAGACGTGTGCGGCGTTCGAAGCTGAGTTCAAGACGCGCCTCGGCGAAGTGTCGCCTGACGGTGAAGTGACGGTGGATTTCGTCGAGTGTCTCGCCAGCTGTGGCACCGCGCCCGTCGTGTTGATCGACGACGAACTGCACGAGAAGGTCGACGTCGCGAAGGCCAAGCAGTTGAGCGATCAGATCAAAGCCGAAGCCAAGAAACGCTGAACTTTTCCGCCATGCCCGCACCCGCCCAACGCCGCATCATTTTCCAGCATATCGATGAGCCCGGCTACACGAATGACATCGGTTGTTACGTGCGGCACGGCGGCTACGAAGTCCTGAAGAAAGCGGTCACGCGTAAGCCCGAAGAGCTCATCGACGAGGTGAAGAAATCCGGTCTGCGCGGTCGCGGCGGCGCCGGATTTCCCTGTGGCGTGAAGTGGGGACTCGTCGACCGCAAGAGCGGCAAACCGATCTATCTCATCGTCAACGCCGACGAGTCCGAGCCCGGCACGTTCAAGGACCGTTACATCATGCATCAGGATCCGCACCAGCTGATCGAGGGCACGATGATCTCGTGCTTCGCGAACAACGTGCGGCAGGCCTACATTTATATTCGTGGCGAGATGCCGCACGGCGCGCGGATTTTGGAAAAGGCAATCGCCGAGGCGCGGGCGGCGAATTTCGTCGGCCCCAACATCCTCGGCACGAATTACAGCTGCGAGATATTCGTCCACCGCGGCGCGGGCGCCTACATCTGCGGAGAAGAAACCGGTTTGATCGAGTCGCTCGAAGGCAAGCGCGCCAATCCGCGGATCAAGCCCCCGTATTTCCCCGCCGTCCTCGGACTTTACCAGTGCCCGACGATCGTGAACAACGTCGAGACGCTCTGCCACGTGAAGTATATCGCCGAACACGGCGGCGCCGAATACGCGAAGATCGGCACGCCCGGCAACACCGGCACGCGCATCTTCTGCGTGTCGGGCCATGTGCAGCGGCCGGGTTATTACGAATTCCCCGCCGGAACGATCACGATGGGCCAATTGCTCAACGATGTGTGCGGCGGTCCGTTGCCCGGACGGACCTTCAAGGCCGTGATTCCCGGCGGCTCTTCGGCCAAGATCATGCGCTTCGGCGAGCGCTACAAGGGCAAGCGCAAGGTCGGCACCGAGATGGTCGACTACGATTGGGGCGTCGAGGATGTGCCGATGGATTTCGATTCGCTCGGCATGATCGGCACGATGGGTGGCTCGGGCGGAGTGATCGTGATGGACGACTCCGTCAACATGGTCGAAGCCCTCGCCAATATCAACGCGTTCTACTCGCACGAGAGCTGCGGCCAGTGCACGCCGTGCCGCGAAGGCTCGTTGTGGATGAAGAAAATTTCCTCGCGGATGGTCCACGGTCAGGCCCGGCCGGAAGATGCCGCGCTCCTCAAGAGCGTCGCAGATCAGATCCCCGGCCGGACGATCTGTGCCTTCGGGGAGGCTTGCTCTTGGCCGACCCAAAGCTTCATCGCAAAATTCGGCGACGAGTTTAAGCAATATTCCGAGACCAAGAAAACCGCGAAGCCGGCCGACGCCGTCGCGCTGATTTGATTTTCCCCGCTCCGATGATCGCCACCGCCAAACCCGACCTCGTCACCGTCAACATCGACGGCAAAGAGATCGCCGTGCCCAAAGGCACCAACGTGATCGAGGCTGCGCGTCTCGTGAACGTCGATGTGCCGCATTACTGTTACCACCCGAAGCTCACGATCGTCGGCAATTGCCGGATGTGTCTGATCGAAATGGGCATGCCGGCGGTTGATCCCGCGACAAAGGCGCCGATCATGGATCCGGCCACGGGCAAGCAGAAGATCAACTGGATCCCGCGCCCTCAGATCGGCTGCGGCACCAATGTTTCTCCCGGCCTCCATGTGCGGACGACCACGCCGATGGTGAAAGATGCGCGCGAGGGCGTGATGGAGTTTCTCCTCATCAATCACCCGCTCGACTGCCCGATTTGCGATCAGGCCGGTGAATGCAAATTGCAGGAGCAGGCCACCGGTTACGGCCGCGGCTATTCGCGCTTCATTGAAGACAAAAACGTAAAGCCCAAGCGAACCCAGCTCGGGCCGCGGGTCACACTCGACGACGAGCGCTGCATTCTTTGCTCCCGCTGCATCCGGTTCTCCAAGGAAATCGCGAAAGACGATGTCCTCGGCTTTGTGGACCGCGGCAGTTATTCGACGCTCACCTGTTTTCCGGGGAAGAAACTCGAAAACAACTATTCGCTCAACACGGTGGACATCTGCCCGGTGGGCGCGCTCACAAGCACCGATTTCCGCTTCAAGATGCGCGTCTGGTTTCTCAAGCAGACCAACGCGATCGACACCGAATCCTCCGTCGGAGCCAACACGGTCGTGTGGTCGCGAGAGGGCACGATTTACCGCATCACGCCGCGCCGCAACGATGAGGTAAACGACACGTGGATGGCCGACTCCGGCCGGGTTCTTTTCAAGTCGGTGCAATCGCCCGACCGCCTCACGGCCGTCAAGATCAACGGCACCGACAGTGCGCTCGACATCGCGATCAACGCCGCCGCCGAGCTCTTCAAAGCCAATGCCGGAGCCGTCGCCGTGGTCGGCTCGGGCCGCAGCACCGTCGAGGAGCAGTTCCTGACCAAACAGCTCGCGACCGCGCTCAAGGCCCCGGCCTACCTCGTGAGCCGGGTCGGGGAGGGCGACAAGCTCCTCGTGTCCGCCGACCGCAATCCCAACGTGCGCGGCGCACTCGTCACCGGCCTGATCGGCACGTTGCCCAGCGCGAAATTGGTCGACCTCGGCGCTCAAATTGACGCCGGCAAAGTAAAGGTGGTCGTGACCGTGGGAGAAGACCTAGCCGCCGCCGGCCTTAATGCCGGCCAGCTTGCAAAGATTTCCGTGATCGTGCTGGGAACTCACGCGAAGTCGATGGATGCCGGAGCCAAGGTCGTGATCCCGACGCTGACCGCGTTCGAGAAGAGCGGCACGTTTGTAAATCAGCAGTTCCGCATTCAAAAATTCCTTAAAGCCGTCCCGCCCACGGCCGGTGCAACGGACGATCTGGTCGTGCTCGCGAAACTCGTCACCGCCGCCGGCGGCGCGACGTTTCCCACCGAGGTCAACGCGCTGTGGAAGAGTATCGCGGCTGCGGTTCCCGCGCTTGCGACCACGACATTCGCCAATTTGCCGGAGACGGGCCAGTTGCTCGACGCGACCCCGTTTGCGGCGCTGCCCTTCGTCGAGGGTGAGACCCTGCACTACAAGCCAGCGCAACCCGTGGTTGCCGCCGCGAACGCCTGATTTTACGCGCCGCCATGTTCGACTTCTATTTTGAAATCCCGCTGGTAATCCGGCTGTTTTTGCAAGGGCTGGCGGTGATCATGGTCATCTTTCCGATCGCCGGCGCGTGCTCGATGGCCGAGCGCAAGGTCGCGGCTTGGATTCAGGACCGGCCCGGCCCCAACCGCGCCGTCGTGCCGTGGGTCGCTTGGATTCCTTTCCTTGGGACCTTTCTTCAACGTCTCGGTATTTTCCACGTCATGGCCGACGGCGGGAAAATGTTGTTCAAGGAAGACTCGTTGCCGGGTCACGTGAACAAATTCTACTTCGTGCTCGCGCCGATCGTGGCGATGATTCCGGCGCTCACGACGGTGGTCGTGGTGCCGTTTGGCGCCTACCTTGACGCGGCCGGCAAGATCATCCCGATCGGTCTTGCGCCGCTCGACGTCGGCATTCTCGCGGTGTTCGCCGTCTCCTCGCTCGGCGTGTATTCGATGATTCTCGCCGGCTGGGCCTCGAATTCGAAATACCCGTTTCTCGGCAGCGTGCGCGCTTCCGCCCAGCTCATTTCCTACGAACTTTCGATGGCGCTCTCCGTGCTCCCGGTCTTTCTCTGGGTCAACGCGCCGGGCATGGAGGCGACGATGGGTTTTGGCCGCGTCGTCGAGTTCCAAAGCCAACCCGGATTTCTTGGCGGCATGTGGTTTGGCTTTCTGATGCCGCTTTCGGCCTTCATTTTTCTCGTCGCGCTCTTCGCCGAGACGAACCGGCAGCCGTTCGACACCGTGGAATCCGAATCCGACCTCGTCGGCAGTTTCCATACCGAATACGGCGCTTTCAAGTGGGGCCTTTTCTTCGTCGCCGAGTATTCGCACATGATCGTCGGCTCCGGCGTGTTCATGCTGCTGTTCGGCGGCGGTTGGAATCCGCTTCCCTGGGTGCCGCTCGCGGACTTGGTCGGCTGGCTTGCCCAAATCACCCCGTTGGCCTCGCATCCGCTTTTTGTGGGCGTGCTCTCAATCTCGATCTTCCTCGGGAAGGTGCTCGCGATGATCTTCCTTTTCATGTGGGTGCGCTGGACGCTTCCGCGTTTCCGCTACGACCAAGTGATGAAGATCGGCTGGCAGCGTTTGTTGCCGCTCTCGATCGCCAACCTTCTCTTCTACGCGATCGCCATCGCGTTCATTCAAAAGTAATCTCGAACCGCCCCGCGCCATGGCCGTCATCACCGTAGAACGCAAGCCGCTCACTTTTCTTGAGCGCACCTACCTGCCGCAGATCGCGGGCGGGTTGAAGACGACCTTCAAGCATCTCGTCGCTCCGAAGAAGACGCTCGAATATCCCGAGCAGCGCCCTGCGATCCCGACCGGTTATCGCGGTGTGCCCACGCTGGTCATGGATCCCAACGGCCGCGAAAAATGTGTGT
>CALSBN010000007.1:0-53794 GCA_943373185.1 Opitutus sp. GAS368
GCGGGCGCGGACTCGGCTCAGTAAACGTGTTCCTCGAGCAGGGCGAAGAGTTCGGCCTCGGTGACGCGGCGTTGTTGCATCGAGTCGCGCTCGCGCAGGGTAAAGGTGTCGCCGGGCTTTTCGATCGTATCGAAGTCGATGGTCACGCACCACGGCGTGCCGATCTCGTCCTGCCGACGGTAGCGGCGGCCGATGGCGGCGGTCTCGTCGTAGAACACGGCGTAGCGTCTCTGGAGTTTCTTATAGAGTGCCTGCGCGCGGGCGACGAGGACCTCCTTGTTTTTGAGCAGCGGCAGCACGGCGACCTTCACCGGCGCGAGGCGCGGGGAAAGACGGAGCACGGTGCGCGTCTCGGTGTTGCCCTTCTCGTCGGTGACGGCCTCTTCGGCGTAACCGGCGCAGAGCACCGCCAGGAAAATGCGGTCCACGCCCACGGCGGGCTCGATGACGTGCGGGACGAATTTCTTTTTCGTGGCCTCGTCGAAGATTTCCTGCGGCTTGCCCGAAGCGTTGGCGTGTTGCGTGAGATCGTAGCTGCCGCGGGCGGCGATGCCCCAGAGCTCCTGCACGCCGAACGGATACTCGAACATGATGTCGGTCGTGCCGCGCGAGTAGAACGCGAGCTTCTCCTTCTTGTGCTCGTAGAGCGTGAGCTTCGACGCGGGCAGGCCGACGGAGAGCAACCACTGCCGGCACCACTCGATCCACTCCTGATGGCATTTCGACCAGTCGGCGTCTTCGTGGATAAAATACTCCATCTCCATCTGTTCGAACTCGCGGGAGCGGAAGATGAAGTTGCGCGGCGTGATTTCGTTGCGGAACGATTTGCCGATTTGGGCGATGCCGAAGGGCAACTTCACACGGCCGGTGTCCACGACGTTCTTGAAATCGACAAACATACCCTGCGCGGTCTCGGGGCGGAGGTAGGCGACGGAGGAGCCGTCGGTCATGGCGCCGACGTTCGTCTGGAACATCATGTTGAAGGCGCGGGGAGCGGTGAGGGAGCCGGGCTCACCGGTGGCGGGCGAGGGGATGAGGGCGATCTCGTCTTCGCGGGCTTCGGTGAGGTCTTTGGCGACGACGGGGGTGAGCGTGCCTTGGATGGCTTTCTTGCGCTTGAACGTCTCGGCGGCGGCTTGGAGCTCGCCGGCGGTGTTTTCGCTCTCGAGGGCGGAGACGTAGCCGACGGTTTGGGCAACGCCGTCAGCGCCCGTGACGATGATCGGGGAGAAGAAGAGCTGATCCGCGCGGTAGCGTTGTTTGCTTACCTTGCAGTCCACGAGCGGATCGGAAAAGCCGGCGACGTGGCCGGAGGCTTCCCAGACCTTGGGGTGCATGATGATCGAAGTCTCGATGCCCACGACATCGTCGCGGCGGCGCACCATGTCGGCCCACCAGCAGTCGCGGATGTTTTTTTTCAGTTCGGCGCCGAGCGGGCCGTAGTCGAAGAAGCCGTTGAAGCCGCCGTAAATCTCGGAGGACTGGAAGATGAACCCGCGGCGCTTGGCGAGCGCGACGAGGTTTTCCATCGAAACGGGAGCCGGAGCCGGCGTGGCGGAAGAGGGAGCGTCTGGCATAGCCGGCGAGCAATGCCCCAACGCACGCGCGCGGTCAAGGTTCAGGGACAGAAATTGCGGGTGTCGCGGTGGATTTCCGGTTTTGGCGGCAGGCGATCGGGTCGATGGAACCTCGCGCGCTGGACAAAGTCGGAGGGGCGATTCCCTTCTTCTATCCAGTCATGAAACTCCGCACGCTTCACTCCGCTGCTCTCACCCTGCTCACATCGGTCGCTTTGCTCGCCGCCGCGCCTTTCGCGCTTCGGGCTCAGGAAAAAGCCAAGTCCAAGACCCCCGAGCGTCCGCCGCTCGTCCTCAAGTCCGACGCCAAAGCCGTCAACCGCGAGGCCGCCGACCGCGTCAGCTACTCGGCTGTGGTCAAGAAGACGGCTCCGAGCGTGGTCAATGTGTTCTCCTCGAAAAAAGTCCGCGCGCAACGCGAGATGTCGCCGTTTTTCAACGATCCGCAGTTCCGCCGTTACTTCGGCGTGCCCGAACAGGATGACCGCGGCGGCCGTGGCCCCACCCAGGAAGGCCAAGGCTCGGGCGTCATCATTTCGACGGACGGCTACATTCTCACCAACAACCACGTCGTCGAGGACGCCGACGAGGTGAAAGTCGCGTTCGGCGAGCCGCGCCGCGAATTCAAAGCCACAATCGTCGGTCGCGATCCGAAAGCGGACATCGCGGTGATCAAAATCGACGCCACGGGCCTGACCGCGGCGACGCTCGGTGACAGCGACCAACTTGAAGTCGGCGATGTGGTCCTCGCGATCGGCAACCCCTTTGGTGTCGGCCAATCGGTGAGCAGCGGCATCGTGAGCGCGCTCAGCCGCGGCGCGATGCGGCTCACGACTTACGAAGATTTCATCCAGACCGACGCCGCGATCAATCCCGGCAACTCCGGTGGCGCGCTGCTCGACAGCGACGGTCGCCTGATCGGCATCAACACCGCGATCCTCAGCCGCAGCGGCGGCTTCAACGGCGTGGGCTTCGCAATCCCGATCAACCAGGCGCGCGCCATCGCCGAGCAACTCGTGAAAACCGGCCGCGTGGACCGCGCTTACCTCGGCGTGCAGACGCAGCCATTGGAGGCGGAGCTTTCGACGATGTTCAACGTCACGCAGGGCGCGCTCGTCGTCGAGGTGCAACCTGACACGCCGGCCGAGAAAGCCGGCCTGAAGAGCGGGGACATCATCACGAAGATCGACGGCACGGTGATCCGTGATTCGCGGCATCTTCAGCTCATGGTCACGCGCCTGACCCCCGGGGTGGAAGCGGCGGTGGAATACCTGCGCGAGGGCAAACCCAAGACCGTGAAAGTAAAGCTGGCCTCGCTCCCCGGCCAAGGCGGGGCCGTCGCGGGAATCGGCGGCAACGACATCGGTGTGCTCAACGGCGTGGGCGTGGCTGACATCGATGCGGCGACCCGGTCCGAGCTGAATCTCCCGCGCCGCATCGAAGGTGCGATCATCACGGCGGTCGAACCCGACAGCGCGTCGGCGCGGGCCGGGCTGCGCGAAGGCGACATCATTTTGGAACTCGACCGGAAGCCGGTGCGCAACTCCGACGAAGCCGTGAAACTGAGCGAAGAAATCAAAGGCCCGAAAGTGCTCGTGCGCCTCTGGCGCGCCGGCGTGATTCGCTTCCTCGTGGTGGACGAGACGAAGTGAAGTAGGGGAGCGGCCGGCCCGGTCGCACTTCCCTGCTCAGTAGGCGAAGAACCTCTCCTGCAACGTGCGCGGGTCGCTCGTGCGGGTGAGGCCGAGCATGAGGAGGACGCGGGCTTTTTCCGGGTTCAACTCGTCGGCGGCGATGGAGCCGGGGCCGGGCTCAATTGGGTTGAAACAGCTGGAGAATCAGGCCGGGGATGACGACAAAATGCTTTCTGTTGGCGGTGATGAGCGGTTGTCGGATCTGAAGTGCGGTCGCGGCGATGAGCGCATCTGCGGGCATCAGGCCAGATCCGAGAGTGAAGGTTTCCATCAAACCGGCAGCGCGTTCGCCAATTCCGATATCAAGCGGGATGGTCTCGAACTCAAGGTCGCGGAGAGCCGCTTTGATTTGGGCGAGTTCATGGCGATTGCGCGCGCCGGCGTAGAGCTCCATCACCCCGACGACGGAAACTTGGCGTCAAGCCGTGTCCCGAATCGTGGCAACGGCGCGGGCGTGACCGCGTAAATACCAAATCAGGACATCCGTATCGAAGAGCATCTCAGCCGCGCGGCCGACGGACGGAGCGGATTTGCTCGGCAGGCTCCGTCGCGACATCTGCCCACATGCCGAACGCCGGGTGAGACTGAGGGTCGAGCCGGGAGGCGGAACGGACCGGAACGCGGCGGGGCCGCACGACTCGAGCGGGCTTGGCGCGGGGTTCGGTCAACGTGGCTTTTATCAGCGCAACGTCATGGGTCTGCGGGCGCAGGTCAATTCGGCAGTGCCGCGGCGAGAGGCTACGCGGGAATTGCGGTGGGTATGCGACAGAACATCCCGCTGATTCGGGCTGCTGAATTCATCGATTTTTGGGCGCAGTCGCCGACGAGGTTCGGCGACTGCGCCCCACATTTTTCTGCGGCTCAGTAGGCGAAGAACATCTCCTGCAATGTGCGCGGGTCGCGCGTGCGCGTGAGGCCGAGCATCAATAGGACGCGGGCTTTTTGCGGGTTCAACTCGTCGGCGGCGATGAAGCCGAGGCGGTCGTCGTCGATCTCGATGTTGCGCTCCACTACGCCGCCGCCGGTGCGCGATGCGCGCACGATCGCGACGCCTTTTTTCGCCGCTGCCGCGCAGGCGGCGAGCGCGGTCGCGCCGAGGTTGCCGTCGCCTACGCCCGCGATCACCAGGCCACGTGCGCCCGCCTCCACAGCGGCGTCGATCAGCGCGCGGTCCATGCCAGCGTGGGCGAAGATGAGGTCGACGCGGGGGAGCGGCGGGAACAGCGCGGGCTTCCGGCGCATGAGCCCAGCCCCGACCACGGGCGGGACGCCCGTGCCACCTGGGGCACTTGCGGAGGAGAACTCGCTCGCGGCGGTGTGGCGGCGGACGGGCGGGGCGTAGAAATGGGGGCGGCCGGAATTGACCAGGCCGGCGAGGCCGCGCTGGCCGCTGGCAAACGTGCCGAGCTGCGTGGTGTTGGTCTTTGCGACTTCGCGGGCGAAGTGGATTTCGTCGTTGGCGACGACGAGCACGCCGCGGCCGCGCGCGGCGGGGGCGGTCGCGACGGCGATGGCGTTGAACAGGTTCATCGGTCCATCGGCGCTCATCGCGGTGGCGGGGCGCATTGCGCCGACGAGCACAACCGGCTTATCCGTGCGCGCGACGAGGTTCAGAAAATAGGCGGTCTCCTCCATCGTGTCGGTGCCGTGGGTGATCACGACGCCGGTAACCGCAGGGTCATCGACGGCGGCTTGCACGCGGGCGGCGAGTTTGCGCCAGACGGCCTCGGTCATGTCTTGGCTGCCGAGTTTCGCGACCTGCTCGACGTCGATTTGGGCGAGGGTGGCGAGCTGGGGGACGGCGGCGACGAGCGCGTCGATGGAAAGGGCGGCGGCGCGGTAGCCTCGACCGGTGGTGTGGGCGCCGGCGATGGTGCCACCCGTCGCGAGCAGACGGACGCAGGGGAGCGGGGCGGCGGGAGTCGGTCGGCGGGAGGGGCGTGGCATGAGCCGAGCAAAGCGGAGGGCAGGCGTGATGCAAATCTAGGCGCGGGCGCTGCGCAGCAGAAAGGGACGGCCCTTGGAATACGCATGGCGGATGTCCCTCTCATCCGGAGATGAACCCAGCTGTCGATTCATTGGCCGAAACTCGGCTCCAAAGCGTGTTGATCGCAAAGGTGCGCTGGGCCGGTGTTGTCTCGTTGATGGCTTGGGCCGGGCTGGCGTGGCGGTCGCACGGAGACGATGGGCAATTGTGGTGGCTGTGGGCGACCTTGGCCATCGCTTGGGGTGCGCTGGGGTGGGCGTGGCGCGGGGCCGGGGGCGCCTCAGCGCGGGACGTTATATTCTTCGCTCTGGGCTTTCGGCTGGTGGCGTTTTGCGCGGTGCCGGTGCTGGAGGACGATCACTTTCGTTTTCTCTGGGATGGCTACCGGTTTGCCGTGACGGGCGACCCATATGCCGAAGCTCCGTTGGCGCGGTTTGGTGATCCGGCGATCCCGGAAAAATTTCGCGCGGTGTTGGATGAGATCAACTACCCCGATGTGCCGACGGTTTATGGGCCTTTCAACCAATGGGCTTTTCGGGCGAGTCACGCCATCGCTCCGGCGGAACTGTGGCCTTGGAAACTGATCTTGCTCGGCGCGGAGTTGGCGATCCTGGCGATGCTGTGGCCGGTCTTGAGCGGGCGCGGGCGGTTGTTGCTCGCGTGGTGTCCGCTGGCGATTTTTGAAACGGGATTCAACGCGCATCCGGATGCGCTCGCGCTGGCGCTGGTCGTCGCGGCGTGGTGGCTCGGGCAACGGGGCTGGCGCGGGATGGCGGGCGTCGCGGTGGGGCTGGCCGTGGGAGCAAAAGTTTTTGCGGTGTTGATCGCGCCGTTTTTGCTGTGGCGACTGGGCCGGCGCGCGTGGGTGGCGTCGGCGCTCGCGGTCGTGGGGCTCTATGCACCGTTTTGGCTGAGTGGAAGTTCGGCGGATCTGGCCGGATTGAGCGCGATGGCGGGTGAGTGGGAGTTTAACTCGAGTGTCTTTGCGGTGGTGCAGGCGCTCGCTTCGCGTGGGGTGGCGCAGGCGGTCTGCGGTCTGGCCTTTGGCGTGATCGGCCTCCTGCTCTTGGTGCGTTGGGCTCGCGCGGCCAATGAGGCTACATCGAAGGCCCTGCCTCCGGGAGAGTGGATCTACGGAACGTTCCTGCTGCTCTCGGCGACGGCGAATCCGTGGTATGCGTTGTGGCTGTGGCCGTTCGTGGCGATGCGGCCAACGGCGGTCGGCGTGGCGGCGCTGGCAGCGGTGAGTTTTGCTTACGGCACAGGTCTGAATCTGGGCGATGCGACGCTTGGCAACTTCGATCATCCGGCGTGGCTGCGACCGCTGGAGTTTGGGTTGATCGCGGGGGCCGGATTTTGGTCATGGCAAGAACGCGAAAAAGCCCGGTCGCCTCTGGCGACCGGGCCGAGTTGCTGAGGGCCAAAAACTCAGAACTTAAACGGCAGGCTGACGCTCAGGCCGTAGATCGTGGCGCGGCCGGAGTTACGGATGTCGCCGTAGGATCTGGCGGCGAAGACCGAGTAATGACGACCGCCCGCATCCGTGTAGGCGACGCCGAGTTCGCCGAACTGTTGGACTTGTTTCACGCCGGGGAAACCGAACTTCGAGCCGAAGCCGGGGCCGCCGATGTCGCCGCCGCTCAGGCTTTGTTCGCGCCGGTAACCGACGTTGACGGTGAACGAATCGAACGTCTTCGAGACTCCGGCGCTGCCGAAAAAGTCGTCGGGCACGCCTTCGTTGCGATTGCGGTAGCCGGCTTCGCCGTAGATCGCGAAACCTTCGCCGAGCGCCTTGCCGACGGCAAGGGAAGCTTCGAAACCGCTGGCTCCATCCCCCGGATTGATCGGCGGCAGCGTGTTAGGAATATCGTAATTTCCGGCAAAGATCGCGCCGACGCGGACAGTTACGGCGGGCCTGTTCTCGGACTCTGCAACAAGTGCGTAGCTCAGGCCGAGTTTTGAGTCGTCACGGCCGCCGCGTTTAAAGCTCGCGCCCGGCGGCGAGAACTTGACCTCGGTGTAGCCGACGGTGACGTCGAGGGCGAGGACCGGAGTGAGGCCGTAGTCGAAACGGAGCGATTCCGAGGTCTGTTTGAGATCGGCGGGTAGGGTCATCTTTGCGGTGCCGGCGTAGAACTCGTCGAACGCCGAGGCGCTGTAGCTGGGCGTGACGACGAGGGTGCCGGGCGAGACGAGCCAGACGGTCTGAGCGCGCGCGGCGGATCCGGCGGCGAGCAGGGCGGCGGAGCCGAGGGCGAGTTTTACGAGTGAAGAGAGATTCATGTTAAGAAAGAGAATTTTAGGAGGGAGAGACGTCGCGGGTTACTTCTTCATCGCGAAACGTTGAGCCACGTAATACTCGAGGCCTTCGAGTTGTGCGGCGGAGAGTTTGCCGGCGAGGGCCGGGAGGTCTTTCGTTTTGGCGACCTCGGCGGGGAGCTGCATCTGCGCGGCTTTGAGGCGGGCGAGCTGGGTCTCGGCGCTGCTGCCGCCGGGCGTCATGACGGAGCCTTCGAAGACATTTTTGCCGAGCGCGTATTTGTTGCGGTCGACGGTGGTGCCGCCGTCCGAATTTGCAGGCGGCTGAGGAGGGCGTCCGGAATAGCTGCCTGAGGCGAGCAGAGCCGGGGCGGCGAAGACGCCGAGGAGCGCCGAAATGAAGACAAGGTGAAGGGATGATTTTCTCATGGCTGATTTGGATTTTTAAACGCTGCGGTTCGTCGATGGGACGAATCGCGCGATGCGATATTCCGTGTCGCGGATGAAAAAATCGCCGAGGGATTCTTTTTCTTCGGCCCGTGGAATATTGCGCATCCAAGCGCGTCTTAGCGCGGCGCGAGGGCTGAAGTTTTGGTCGAGGCGTCGTGCTCAACCTTGCGTGAGGCCGTTTCGGCTTCAGCTGAACGGCCCGACACCAGGTCGGGCCCTGCATCCAGAATCGATCAGAATACAGGCAACCAGCCCGCGCTTCTTCGTCTGGATCGGTGCAGTTGCAATTTTCTTCGACCTTTGAATCGGAACGAAGTGGAGCGGGCGTTCACTTCTTCTTTGGGTAGCGCTGGTCCACGTAGTATTCGAGGGCGTCGAGCTGAGCGACGGAGAGTTTTCCGGCGAGAGCGGGCAGGTCTTTCGTCTTGGCGGTTTTGGCCGGAAGTTGCAGCTGCGCGATTTTGAGTCGGGCGAGCTGATACTCGGCGGTGCCGCCTCCTTCCAACTTGGCCGAGCCGACGAATATTTTTTTCCCGAGCTCATATTTTTTGTGGTTAACTTTCGAGGCTCGGTCGTCGTCGGGAAATTTTTCGGGTGGCGGCTGGTAGTTGTCTGAGTAAGTGCCGGAGGCATGGGCTGCGTTGGCGCAAAGAAGCGCTGAGATCAGAGCAAGGCTGAGCGTCAGTGTTTTCATAGGGGGTCGGATTTTGTTAACGGAACGGTTTCAGATGAGATGAGCTCCTTCCTGAGATTATTCCGGGGCGTAGTTGAAATCGCTTCCGGTTTTTGATGCAGCGCTTGGAATAGAGCGACGACCCGGGCATCATATGGCCGTGGAAGAAGTGGATTATGAGCAAGCGGTGGCGCTGTATCACGAGGACCTGCACCGGTTCGCGCACAGCCTTGCTCGGAATTCCGCCGATGCTTCTGACCTTACGCAGGAAGCCTATTGCCGGCTGTTGACCAAGGGGCAGCAGCTGCACGATCGCACGAAGGTGAAGTCGTGGCTCTTCACGACGCTCTACCGCGTCTTCCTTGGATGGAAACGTCATGAACGGCGTTTTCCCCATGCCGAACTCTCGACTGTGGAAGGCGAGTTGCCGGTGCTCACGCCCGACCTCGTGGACAAGATGGACGGCGGGATCGTGACCGATGCGTTACAAGAACTCGACGAGCATCATCGCACGCCGCTGGTTTTGTTTTATCTCCAAAACCTTTCGTATCGGGAGATCGCGGAGCTGCTCGATGTGCCGGTGGGCACAGTGATGTCGCGGCTTTCGCGGGCGAAGATGATCCTGCGCGCCGTGATCACGAATCGAGGGGCGCAGCCGGAGGTGGGCAACGTCATCCCGCTGCCGCAGCAGCCGCGCCCGAGGAGCAAAGTTTTATGAACCGCGAGGAAGCCCAGTTTATTTTATCCGCCTTCCGGCCGAATGGTGCCGACGAAGCCGATCCGCAATTTCAGGACGCGTTGGCGTTGGCGAAATCGGATCCCGAGTTGGCGCGTTGGTTCGCCGCCGAGCAGGCGCTGGATCGCGCGTTCGCCGTCAAGTTGGCCGGGCGGGCCGTGCCCTCGGGCCTGCACGCCCAGTTGCTCGCGGCGCGTTTCGTGGCTCGGCCGGTGGCATGGTGGCGGCGGCCCGGCTGGCTTGCGGCGGCGGCGAGCGTGGTGTTGCTCGGCATGGTGGCGGGCGGTTGGTTGCGGCAACGCGCTCAAGAGGCGGCGGTCGTCGATTTCCGGGGTGCGATGGCGGTGGTCGCGGCCGACATGGAGGACCACGCCGATGCCTGGGGCATGGATACGGCCGGCTACAAACGGTGGTTGCTCAAGCACGGAGGCACGGCGGATTTTTCGCTCCCGGCGGGATTGGCGGGAAAGGGGATTATGGCCTGCAAAGTCGTCGAGTGGCGCGGGGAGAAGGTCACGATGCTTTGCTTCAAATCGGGCGGCGAGCACCTCGATCTCTTTGTCGTCAACGCCGAGACATTGCCGGGATTTAAGGTCGGTGATACGCCGGTATTCGACGTCGCGGGCGATATGGCCACGGCGGCGTGGCGCCGCGAAGGAAAGGTGTATTTCGCAATTGGCGGGATGGATGTAGCCCGGCTGCGCACGCTCCTTTGACGGGTGCAAAGTCCGAATCAGCGGGCTTGGCTCCGACGGAGCCGGCCTGTTCGCTTCCAGGTCACTCGTGAAGCGCCGCCTGATTTTAATGCTCAAGTATCCGCAGCCGGGAGCGGTGAAGACCCGGATGATTCCGGCGCTCGGCGCTCGACGCGCCTGCGAATTGCACCGGGCGCTCACCGCGCAGACGTTGCGAGGAGCCCGGGGTTTAGCCGCGGATGTTGAGGTTGAAGTGGAAGCGCGGGTGGCGGGCGCTCCCGATGCGGCGGCGGTCGAGGCGTGGCTGGGCGCCGGTCTGTCGATCCGTGAGCAAGGCGAGGGCGATCTCGGTCAGCGGATGGAGCGAGCGGTGAGGGAAGCGTTTGAAAGTGGAGCCGGGGCCGTGGTGGTGATCGGTGGTGATTGTCCGGAGCTGACGGCGGGGCATCTCGCCTCGGCGTTTGAAGTGCTGGAAAACGGCGACGTCGTGCTCGGGCCGGCGGCGGACGGCGGTTACTATCTGATCGGGCTGCGGGGCCCGCGCCCGGAGTTGTTTCGCGGGATCACGTGGGGCGGAGCCGAGGTTCGGGCGCAGACCTTGGCGGCGGCGCGCGGTCTCGGGGTGGAGGTGGTGGAGTTCGAACTGCTGCGGGATGTGGACGTGCCCGAGGATCTCGCGGTGTGGGCACAGACGCCCGCGGCGCAATCGGCGGGGCGCGACGGTGTCTCGGTCATCATTCCGGCGCGCAACGAGGCGGCGCACCTGCCGGCCACGCTCGCGGCGATCCGGCGCGAGGCGGTGCATGAGGTGATCGTCGTGGACGCTGGCAGCGGCGATGCGACGGCGGCGGTCGCACGGGCTGACGAAGCCATCGTGCTGGAGTCGGCGGCGGGCCGGGCGGCGCAACTGAACCGGGGCGCGGCGGTAGCGACCGGGGAATTTTTGTTGTTCCTACACGCCGATACGTTGCCGCCGGCGGATTTCCCGGCGCTGATCCGGGCGACGCTCGGGAGCGACGGAGTGGTTGGCGGAGCATTTGAGTTCAAGATCGCGGGCGATTTCCGGGGTCGCGAAGTGATCGAGCGCGGCACGAATCGCCGGGCACGCAACCGGCAGATGCCGTATGGGGACCAGGGGCTTTTTGTGAAGCGTGAGACGTTTGCGCAAATGGGCGGGTTTCCGGATCAGCCGATCATGGAGGACTATGAATTTGTGCGGCGGCTGCGGCGGTTCGGGCGGATTGCAATCGCCCCGGCGGCGGCGATCACCTCGGGTCGGCGCTGGCAAAGGCATGGCGCGTTGGCGACGACCCTCATCAATCAATTGATGGTGCTCGGCTACCGGCTCGGCGTCGCGCCCGCGCGGCTCGCCGCGTGGTATCGACGGGAATAAACTGTCGCCGGTTTCCTCCCACAGGTGATGAAATCAACGTTTCTTGCTTTGCTTTTGTTTGGCTTCACCGGGGTTTTGACTGCGGCTGAAACGACGATACCCGGTCTGAAAGTCGGTGAACGAGCGGCTGAGTTTTCGCTCAAGAGCGCCGCCGGTGGCGAGGTTGCGCTGCGGGAGCTCATCAAGAAAGGACCGGTCGCCCTCGTATTCTACCGGTCGGCCGATTGGTGCCCGTTTTGCAAAAAACAACTGCAAGATCTGCAAAAGAATTTGACCGAGATCGAGGCGACAGGGGTGCGAATTGTCGGTATTGGCCCCGACACGCAGGCGACGGCCGCGGCAGCGGCAGAGAAGCTCGGCGTGACCTTTCCCTTGCTGGCCGACGAGGGCAGCAAAGTCATCGACGCCTACGGGATCCGCAATCTTGAGGCCAAAGGTAAGGCGGCGGGTGTGCCGCATCCCGTGGTGTTTATCGTCGATCAAGCGGGTGTGATCCGCGTGAAGCTCGCGCGCGAAGGCTACCGGGACCGCCTTGAGGCCGTTGAAATTATCGCCGGCGTAAAAAGCCTGAAGTGACGGGATTTCCTGCGTTCGCGACGGGCTTTTGTAATTCGTTTTCGCCGACGCGGAAGAAGATCGCGGATCGGCTACTCTGACCGCCATGCCCCGAAATTCTTCCTCGCGCCTGATTCTCGTCTACAACGCCGAGGACGGCTTTTTCAATGCGCTGGCCGATTGGACGCACAAGACTCTGTCTCCCGCTTCCTATGCCTGCGCACTTTGTCTCTACACGACCGGTGTGGCCGGATTGAAGACCCCCTGGAGAACTTTCCTGGAGCTGCTCCCGCTGCGGAAAGAATTTCTTCACCGCACGGAATTCAGAGCCGCCTTTCCGCTGCAGGCTTCGGTCGCACTGCCGGTTATTTTTATCGGCTCGAAAGCCGGACTCGAGGTGCTCGTCTCGGCGGACGACATCAAGGCAACCGGGGGTGTGATGACGTTGATCAACCTCGTGCAATCCCGCTTGGAAGCGAAGGTGCCGGACTGGCGGAGGCGTTGAATTCGCGCCGCCGCTGTGCCCGGCGGAAGTAGAGCCTGCCGACCATCGCCAAGATGCCCCAGCCCGCGCCGAAGATACCGGGCAACGTGCCGGAAATTTTGGACTCCCCGGCGGTGCGTGGAAAGAATTCGACCGGCACTTCCGCGATGTTCACGCCTTGCTCGAGCGCGCAGACCTGCATCTCGACATTCCAGCCAAACGCCCGGTCGCGCAACGCGAGTCGGTCAAACGTGTCCCGCCGAATCACCCGCAGTGATGCCATGTCGCGGAACGATCGCCCCCAGCCAAGCGCGATCAAGGCACAGCAAAGGGCGTTGCCGAAGCGCTGGGTCGGCGTGAGTCGTCGCCGCGAAGCGGATCGGCTGACACGTTCGCCGAGCACCAAAGCGGCGCCGCCGCCGATCTCGCGTTGAAACGCGGCCGCCGCTTCATCGTCGAGCCGGTCGCTGCCGTCGGCGGAGCTGAACAGAATCCAATCGATACCCCCCGGCAGGTCGCGCGTGCCGGCCCAGGCGGCGGCGCCGTAGCCGCGCTGCGGCGCGGGGCAGACTTCGGCCCCGGCGGCGCGGGCTTTCGCGGCGGTTGCGTCGGTGCTGCCGTTGTCCGCCACCCGCACAAGGCCGACGCCTCGGTCGAGCCAGTAGCGCACGGTAGCAGCAACGCAGGGAGCTTCGTTGAGCGCAGGAATTACGACCAACGTGCGCGCCAGGAAAGATACTCCGGCGGGTTCGTGATCGGCAGGGAAACGGCTCATAAGGATGGGACGTTCGGGGCGACGCCTTATTCCGCCGGAATAAACTCTCTTGGGAAAGGCTCTCATCGGCGCATGATCGTCTCGAAATATTCTCCCGGTTGCCCTGTGGGCGATTTTGGGACGATTTCCCAAACTGGCGGGAACGGGTGCTACCGCGATCAGGCAAAAAAATGAACACTTCCAAAAAAATTCTGATCGCCGTCATCGCGGCGGCGATCGTCGCCAGCCTCTTCTATTTTGACGTCCGGTCGCTACTGCGAGAATCCCTTGCCTGGGTCGAGCAGCTGGGTCCATGGGGTCCGGTGCTCTTTGTGCTGATTTATATCGTCGCGGCGGTTTTGTTCGTGCCCGGCTCGGCGCTCACGCTGGGCGCCGGTGCAGTCTTCGGCGTTGGCCTTGGTTCGTTGCTGGTTTCGGCGGGTGCGACGCTGGGCGCGACCGCGGCGTTTTTGGTGGGCCGGTATTTCGCGCGCGACTGGGTGGCCAAAAAAATCGAAGGCAACGCGGCGTTCGCGGCGATCGATCGCGCGGTGGCGGCGGAGGGCTGGAAAATCGTCGGCCTCACCAGGCTCTCACCCGCGTTTCCCTTCGCCCTGCTCAATTATGCGTTCGGCCTCACCCGTGTATCGTTGCGTGACTACGTGATTGCTTCATGGATCGGCATGATGCCGGGCACGGTGATGTATGTTTACATCGGGTCGCTCGCCCGCGTCGCCGGCGACCGCACCCGCACGCCGGGTGAGTGGGCGCTCCTCGGTCTCGGTCTCGTCGCGACGATTGCCGTTACGGTTTTCATCACGCGCATCGCTCGCACCGCTCTCGCCAAGCGCACCCAATCTTCATGAACACTACTTCGACTCCGCTCCAACCGTGGGACGACCACAATCGCCGGCTCCATGCCCACGTCCACCCGACAGACTGGGTGAACCCAACGCCGACGGGTCGCTACAATCTCGTCGTGATCGGCGGCGGCACCGCGGGACTCGTCACGGCCGCCGGCGCCGCCGGTCTGGGGGCCAAAGTCGCGCTGATTGAGCGGCATCTCCTCGGCGGGGACTGCCTGAATGTCGGCTGCGTGCCATCGAAAGCGCTCATCAGCGCCGCGCGGGTCGCGGCCGATGCTCGCGATGCGGCGCGGTTCGGAGTGAAGGTTGCAGGCGATGTCACGGTAGATTTCTCGTCCGTTATGGAGCGGATGCGAAAGCTGCGCGCCGACTTGAGCCCGCACGATTCAGCGGCGCGGTTTCGCGAGCTAGGCGTCGATGTGTTCATCGGCGATGCGAAGTTTACCGGCCCCGACACGGTTGAGGTCGGCGGAAAGACGCTCCGCTTTGCCAGGGCCGCCATCGCTACCGGCGCGCGGGCGGCGGCGCCCGCGATTACCGGACTCGGCGATGTGCCGTATCTGACCAACGAGACCCTTTTCTCGCTCACGAGTTTGCCGCGCCGGATAGCGATTGTGGGTGCGGGCCCGATCGGTTGCGAGATGGCGCAGAGTTTTGCGCGCTTTGGCTCCGAGGTGACGCTGATTGAATCGGCAGCGGGCATTTTGCCGAAGGAAGACCGCGAAGCCGCCGCACTTCTGCGGGCGGCGTTGCTGCGCGATGGCGTTACTATTCTCTGCGACGGCAAAGACCTAAAAGTCGCCCGTCACGCCGACGGTGTTGCGTGGTCGCTTGCGACGGCGGGGCGCGAACAGGCGGGAGTCGCCGATCAGCTGCTCATCGCCGTCGGCCGCGCGCCGAATGTCGAGCGACTCGGGCTTGAGGCCGCAGGTGTCACTTACTCCAAGAAAGGGGTCGTCGTGGACGAATGTCTCCGCACGACGAACGCGAACATCTTCGCGTGCGGCGATGTGTGCTCGCGGTTTCAGTTTACCCACGCGGCCGATTTCATGGCGCGCATCGTGATCCAGAACTCTCTTTTTAAGGGGCGCAAACGCGTGACTGCGCTGACGATTCCCTGGGCGACGTATACATCACCGGAAGTCGCGCAGGTTGGGCTTACCGCCGAAGAGGCCAAGACGCAGGGCCTCCTCGTCGACACCTACACGCAGCCGATGAACAAGGTGGACCGGGCGATTCTCGACGGCGAAGATGAGGGCTTTGTGCGCGTGCATGTGCGGCGCGGCACGGACCAGATCGTCGGTGCCACGGTGGTCGCGACCCACGCCGGCGACATGATCGGCGAGCTCTCGCTCGCGATGACCAACAAGATCGGCCTCGGCGGGATCGGTGCTTCGATCCACCCGTATCCGACGCAGTCCGAAGCGATCCGCAAAGTGGGCGATCTTTACGGGCGCACGCGTTTGACGCCCTTCGTCAAACGTCTCTTTGGGCGTTGGCTCGCGTGGCAACGGTCGTGAACCGTGCCGCGGCCAAATTTATCCTCGGGGCCTATCGGCCCGATGGCCGGGATGCGTGTCACCCGCAATTTAGGGAGGCGCTCGCGCAGGTGAAAGCGGACCCCGAGCTGGCGAACTGGTTCGCGGCCGAACAAGCTTTTGATGCCGGTATCAGCGCAAAGTTGCGCGCGGTCTCAGTGCCGCCCGACCTAAGGTGGCAGTTGCTGGCCGGGCAAAAATTTTCCAGCCGTCCGCGCGGATGGCGTCGGGTTCGGGCGCTTGGGCTGGCCGCCGCCCTGGTGGTGTTGCTGGCGATCGTTGGGATGATGATGTAGGGGCGATCCGGCGGAACGAATTCGAGGAATAACCGGCGCGCCGGCGCATCCCATCTTCGGATGAAACGACTCCGGTATTTTTCTTTCGGATTAAGCCTCCTTGTGGGAGTTGGATTACTGGGCGGTGGTTGTGCGCACGTGCCGGCTTGGGAGCAGCGCTTGGTGGCCAAACCGGGCATGGTTTTCTCCGCCTCGGTCGTGCAGGCGACACAGCCGGCGTTGCTCGGACAGTTGGAGCCGGGCCGGGCTTCGGCGGGCGGGGCCTCGGCGGTGGGATGTTCGTCGTGCCGATGAAATTGCCGCGCCTCGTTCTTTGTTGGCTGGGCTTTGGCGTGGCGGGCGCGACGGCGGGCCGGGCCGAGGTGGGCAACGAGCTGGAGTTTTCGGGCGAGACCATCCGGGCGGAGGACATCGTGTTGGGCCGGGGCACGGCGGCGGCCCGGCTGTTGCGGGGCGATTCGGAGCTCACGATCACGGTTTCGCGGAGCGTGGTGGAGTTTGATTACCGGCCGGCGCCGTTTGATTTTCGCGGGCTCGCGGTGACGCGGGACGAAGCGAGCGCAGGATTGCGCTTCGCAGGCCAGAACCGGGTGCGCGGTGGAGCGGTGACGGTGCTCGGGGCCCTCGGCGGTTATCGGGGCTACACGAGTTATCGGAGCGCGTGGCTCGACGAGTATTATCGGCAGCAATTTTCGGCCCTCTCCGGTGCGCCCGGGCTCAACACCTATCGCGAGGCATCGCCCGCCGGATTCGACGGCTCGCTCGGCGCGCGTTGGGAGTATGTGCCGGGCAGCGCGTTTTCCCAACTCGCACTCGGCCTTGCGCAGGATCGGATCTCGCCGGGCTATGAAATCGGTTTTGAGGGCCTGCGCCGCACGCCCGATACGCTCGCGACGAGATCGCTCTCGTGGTCGTTTGAAAACGTGCTGACGTCGCGCCTGCGATCGCGGGTGGAGTTGCGCATGGCGGACACCTCGGGCCGCGAACGCCGGTGGGGTGGCGAAGCGGAATTGCGGGCGGCGCTCGGCGAGCGCTGGATCACACGGGCGAGTTTTGGCGGTGCGAAAGAAGATCCGACCTTCGAATCCACATTCGGCGGGCTTGCGCTGGAACGTGAGGTCGGCGGCGGCTTTTCCGCCTACGTCGAGGGCCGCCGTTATCGCGATACCGGCGAGATCGAAAACGCCCTGCTCTTCAGCAGCGCCGCGCCCGGTCTGCATTCGCGTTCGTGGGGCGTCGGGCTGCGCCGGGATGGCGAGCGCTGGAACGGGCGCGTGACGCTGGCGCGACTCGAAACCGATTTCGCACCGACGAATCTGAACACCGATTTTTTCCGCAACCTCTACCGCGACCGCCACTGGTTCACCTTGGAGGCGGCGTTCTCCGTGCGCCTTTGAGCGACTACGATTTTCGGATCCTATGAAAACTCACGTATCTTTTCTGCTCGTCCTGCTCGCCCTGATCCTTGCGCCCCGGGCCGCCGCCCAGTCGCGCTACGCCGTGGGCAACACGGTGGCAAACTTCACCCTCACCGACCGGGCGACGGGCCGGCCGGTGCAACTCACGGACTTTGCGGGCAAGGTCGTCGTGTTGGAATGGTTCGCTTGGTGGTGCCCGTTTTGCCAAGCGGCGGCGTCGCAGGTCGGACCGGGCATCGTGCAGTATTATGTCGGTCGCGGGGGCAACAATGCCAAGATTCCCGTGCTCCACGTCTCGGTGAACCTGCAGCCCGGGCAAGAGGCCGAGACGCAGCAGTTCATCAACCGTTACGGCCTCGGTCAGGTGCTGAACGATTTCGACCGGGGTCTGGCGAACCGCTTCCAAAGCGGTGGGCAACCGATCTTCGCCATCATCAACGGCGTCGCCGGTTCAACGAGTCACAAGCAATGGGAACTGGTCTTCAGCCAGCTCGGCTATGGTTCGACGCAGGCGCCGATCAACGATCTGCGCAACGCCATCGACTCGGTGCGCGCCGCGTCGGCCGAGAACCCGGTCACGCCACCGGTCACGCCGCCGACCGTCGCGCTGAGTTTCGTGATCCAGCCCCAACCGTTGGTGGTGACGCCCGGCACGCCGGTGACGTTGAACGCTGCCGCCACGGGCGCGGGGACGCCGCTCTACCAGTGGTTCCGCGATGGCGTGAGCCTCGCGGGCGCGACGAGTTCGGAGTTTTCCTTGCCGGCGGCGGCGTTGAGCGATGCGGGTCTTTACACGGTGCGCGTGACGGCCGGGACCAGTGTCGTCACCAGCACGGCGGCGCGGTTGACCGTCAATCCCGTGACCGCAGGCCTCACCAACCGTCTCGGCGGACTTTCGGTGCTGACGTCGCTGGCCGCCGATCAGGAGCTCACCGTTGGTTTCGATTCACGGGGCGGGGCGAAGCCGTTGCTGATCCGCGCGGCAGGGCCGAGTCTCGGTGCGCTGGGGGTGCCGGGCACGATCGCCGATCCGCGGTTGACCTTGTTCAACGGCACGACGGCTGTCGTGGCCAACGACAACTGGGCCGGCAACGGCGAGGTCGCGGCCGCGGTGGCGGCGCAGGGTGCGTTTGCTTTCACTTCGACTGCGAGTCTCGACGCGGCGTTGGTCTTGCCGGTTGACGGGGCCCGATCCGTGAAAGTGGCGGGGCGGGCGCCGGGCGCGGTCATCGTCGAGGTCTATGATGCGGGCGCGGGAAATTCCAGCCGACTCACGAGTGTGTCGGCGTTGCACCAAGTCGGCCCGGGCTCACCGGTGCTGACGGCGGGATTTACGATCAACGGCACCGGCACGAAGACCGTGTTGATCCGGGCGGTAGGCCCGAGCTTGGCGCAGTTCGCGGTGCCGGGTTTTCTGAGCGATCCCAAGCTCGCGCTCTTCAGCACGGCAGGCCCGGCGGAGAAGATCGCGGAGAACGATACGTGGGCCCCGGGTTTGGCGGATACATTTTCAGGTGTCGGCGCCTTCCCCTATGTGCGCGGCAGTCTCGACGCGGCGCTCGTCGCGACGCTGGCGCCGGGCGGTTACACCGTGCAGGCGGGGCCTTCAGACGGGACGGAAGCCGGTGCGGTGCTGATCGAGGTTTACGAACTGCCGTGAGCGACCGCGCCCTGCCGGCTCAGGGTTTCGCGCCGGCCATGATCCACTCGGCGATGAGTTTGATCTCGTCGGGTTTGAGGGCGGGCTTGCCGTCGGTGGGCATGAATTCCTCGTCATCGGTCGGCAGCGTGATGCGCCGGTAGAGGTCGCTCTTCTCCAACGAGCCGGCGATCACGGGCGGGCCGCTGTCGCCGCCTTCCATGAGCAACTCGTAGGTGTCCATGCGCAGGCCGCCTTTGATCTTGGACGGCTTGTGACACGAGACGCAGTGTTTCTCCATGAGAGGAGCGATTTTCTCCACGTAGAATGACGGTTTGGCGGGCACAGGCTCGGCGGCGACGCCGGCCTTCGGATCAGCGGCGGGCTTGGCGGGAGGCACCGCGCCCTTGAGGCCGAGAAACTGTTTCAGGCCGGCGGGCATGTGCTTCGTGAGGTAGTCGTCGCCATGCGTGATGACGCTGCCTTGGTGACTCGTCCACGACATGAGTGCGAGCGTCGCGAACAGCAGCGGCATATAGCCGAGGCGGATGAACAGATAGCCCTCGCCCGCCATGTAGCCGTGGCGGAACCACGTGAGCACGATGCACGCGGCGCTCAACCAGACTCCGCCCCACAAATGGTCCATGATGGTCTCGCCCTCGTAGCCGCCGCTCCACGCGAGCAACCAGCCGAAGGCCGTGGCGAAGACGGCCCCGATGGTGGCGAGGGCCAGCACGAAACCGGCGGTTTTTTGCAGGTGACGCCAGACGTGGAGCAGGCCGCCGACTTCGAGCACTGGCACGAGTAACAACAACCCGATGGGCAGATGCACGAGCACCGGGTGGAACCGCCCGAAGAACTGGGCGATCGAGGCGCGTTCGCGGCCGTCGGGCGGCGCGACAAAAGGCAAGGTAAGCAGGAGCGCGATCAACCCGAGCTGAGCGAGGATCGGAGTCAGGCTGCGGGGGCGAGGAGTGTCGGCCATGGCGGGGAAAGACGCGGGATGAGAAACGGGATTGATACGGGCCGGATTTCTTCGCGCAATCGCCTTCCGTGATTTTTTGCGATGCCCCCCGATTTGGCCGGTGGCTTGCGGCCGGCCTAGGCGCAGCCGCGCTGGCGCTGCATGCCCAGCCGCTCGCACCCCCTTTGCCGATCCGGCCCCTGCCCGTGCCCATCCCCGGGGCCTCACCCGAGGCACCACCGACGGAGGCGGACGAAATGATCCGGCTCGGAAAATTCAAGGTTTCGGGCGATGTCTTCGATGAAACCATCGATCCGACCGGCATGGACGCGCCCGAGGCGGAACGCGCCGAATCACCGTTTTCCAACGACCTCATTATGGTCGAGACCGCCGATGACGACCCGCTGCACGACATCGGAACCGAACTCACGGCGATCGCCGCCGCGCCGCCCGCCGACACGGCCGCCGGCGTGAATCGCGTCAACCTCAAGGGCTTCCCGACGCCGCGGCAGCGCAACGGCTTCACCCAGGTCGGGATGCCCGAAATTCTCAACCCCGGTGGCTCGGAGTCGATCCAAGGCCCGCTCACGCCGGTCGTCGGCCGGGCGGCGCCGGGCGGCATTCAGAACTTTATCTCGGCGCGACCGAGAGGTCGCAAAAGCTCGCGGCTGAGTTTGGTTGCGACCAGCAAGGATTTTCTGGGGGCGGATTTTGAGCTGAGCGGTCAGCTCGTGCCCAAAAAGGCGTGGCACCGGCTCTCCCTCGCCGCCGACCAGCGGTTGGGACCGCAGCCGTTTACCTATAATCGCCACCGGGCCGCCAACGGTGCGGTCGTCTGGAAATTGAACCGCGCGTGGAGCTCGATGGTGCAGTTCGACTACGACGAGCGCGCCGCCAACGCTCCGCCCAATCTCGCCGACTACCGGGCCACGGCGTCTTCCAAAATCCTCGGCCCCTATCGTCCCTTGGCGGATTTCAACATCTACGGGCCCAACGCGGGCTACCGCAAACGCACCGCCAGCGCCGTGCTCCAGCTCGAAGGCCAGATCGGCCGGCGGGTAAGCGTGAGGGCGAGTCTGCAGGGCTTCACCCGGAGCTTCGACGAAGACCGTTGGACCACCGGGCCCTACCTGCTCGACACGAAAAAATTCGGCGGAATCCGCGAACCCCAGCACGTGGAACAACCGTTCTCCGCGGTCACCGGCCAGATCGACGTGACCACGCGGTTCTTTGTGTTGAACGCCGACCACAAGATCACCGTTTCACTGGACACCACGAGCACCGACTACGAGCGCGTGCAGAGCGCGCTCACGATCGCGGACCGCAACGCGCTGCCGGCCGATGTGCGCTCCTTCGATCCGGCGGCGCCGAATTATTTCCGGCCGGCCTACGAGTCGGGACGTTTTTCGCGCTTCATCACCCACCGGGCCGAGAAGAACCGCTACACGGGGATTTTCGTGAGCGAACGGGCGGCCTTCATGAAAGGGCGCCTCGTGGTGACGGCGGGGGTGCGGCGGGATTTCGTGACGATCGATGTGGCCGACCGGAGGCCGGGCGCGGTGCAGCCGAAAGTCAGCGATGAGACGGGAGAAGTTACCGGACATTTCGGGGCCAATTACGTGGCGGTGCCGGGAAAGATCTTGGTCTTCGCCAACACGAGCACGGCGTTTGAGCCCTCGTCACGCGTCGATGCGCGCACCGGCCGCGTGCAGGGCAACGAGACGACCCTCGGCTACGAGGTCGGCGGCAAAGGGCTGTTTCTCGAGCGTCGGCTGGCCCTCATCGCGATGGGCTTCGCGTATTTTAACCAAAACATTTCGCGGCGAAATCCCCTTTACGACGATCCGATTTTGGACGCCAACCAGACCCAGCCGCAGCTGGTCGCGGCCGGTGAGGAGCGATTTACCGGCGGCTCGTTGGAAGGGAGATACAAGGTCTCGGAAGCGTTCTCGCTCGGGGCGAGGGTAACTTACAACCGTGCGATCACGACGGCGTCGCCCGATCTGCCGGAAGAGATCGGCCGGGAGCTCTCGCGCTTCCCCTGGCTCACGGGCGGACTCACCGCACGTTATTTGTTTGGCCGGGATGGCCGCTGGCCCGGGTTGAGTGTTGCCGGGGGTTTGACCTACGTGAGCGACACCGTGTCGAGCTACGAAAACAAGACCCACGTCTATCTCGCCTACCCGAGCTACACGTTGGCGAGCCTGAGCGCGAGCTACCGTTGGAAGGTGGGAAATTTCAGCCACAGTCTGACGGCGACCGTCCGCAATGCCTTGGACCATGATCTGCTCGCCAGTGTCGCCCGCGTGGGCGGGGAACGCGACTTTGGTCTGTATTACGGGCTGAGTTGGTGAGGTTCGCCGGCGGGCGGTAGCGCCCGGATATCAACCCGTTCCTCCCGATCAACTCCTCAGGCATGCCGGTGAATCGAACAAAAGAGTGACTCGGCGGGCCCTGTTTCAGCGAAGACTTTCCACCATCCCAATCCAAGATTTGCCGAAGGTAGGCTGGGTTGGACACCGAGGCGCGCGAATCGCGATTCAATGAGCGCACCTGCTGGGCCTTAGCCACCGGGTGTCGGGATTGTTTACACGCTTTCTGATTTATTGATTCGTGCGTAATATACTTTTTAAAAAAGGTTTAGAAGATTATCCCTCATCGGCACCCACCGCCATTAGCCCCTAACCGATGTTGGGATTGTCGGCTTTCTTTACAAATTCTCGCAGCGGGATGCTTGCAAAGATGCGATGCAGATTTTTTGAAATACACTAATCGTTGTTCAACAGCAATAAAAGCGCTTATCGACAACAACTTTAAAGAGGTGGCACGGTTTTGGCATCCTTTCACTTCACCTCTCTAAATTCATGATTACACAACCCAAAGTTGGTTTTCTTCGCGCGCTAATGTTGGTTGGCGCTGCCGGGGCTCTGGCTCCCCTCGCCCAAGCTTCAACAATCGTATACACAGACTTTTCGAGTGTCGCGGGTTTGACCCTCAATGGCAGCGCAAACCAAGCAGGAAATGTATTAAACCTTACAAACAATTACAGCCAAGGCGGCAGTGCCTTTAGCACGAGCGCAATTTCCTTAGGGTCAAACGTTTCGTTTAGCAGCGCCTTCTCGTTTGAGATTTTGAATTCCCAGGGTGCCGGTGATGCTGATGGCCCTGGCGCAGACGGGCTTACGTTTGTTGTTCAGACGGTCGCAAGCAACCTCGGCGGGATCGGCGGCGGCATCGGTTATTTCGGGATACCCAACAGCGTCGCGATCGAGTTCGATACCTACAACAATGGCGCGGGTGATGGTCATAACGGTAACCATGTCGGCATCGACCTAAACGGAAATTTGAATACGGTCGCGCAAACCAACGTCGCAACCCGCTTCAATGATGGAACCGTGAAATATGTGTGGGTTGACTACAATGGCGCCACGAACGCGTTGGAAGTTCGCCTCGCTACCACCGCAATTCGACCCACGTCCGCTTTGCTCTCTCATACCGTTAACTTGGCCGGAGTCTTGGGTAGCTCGAACGCTTTCGTCGGTTTTACTTCTGGCACGGGTGCCGGTATGGGAGTTCACAACATCAAGTCTTGGGAATTCCGCGATTCCTTCGCTCCGGTCGGTGTCCCAGAGTCGTCCGCCACCCTGATGCTGCTGATTCCAGTGTTGCTCGGCTTGTTCGTTTTGGTTCGCCGCCGCTCCTCCTAAAGTAAGTTTTAGAAAGCTAGGTCTCTCGACCTCGATCGACAAACTCGATCGAGGTTTTTTGTTTCCCAGAGCAAGCTTGAGACGAATGACGCGACGGGCCGGGGTCTATCGGGGCGTTTGGGTTTTCACCGGCCAGCTCTGCGGCACCTTCCTCAGTTTTTTAAGGTCGTAACCTTGCTCGATAAGTTCGGCGAGCAGGCGTTGATAGTCGGCTTCCGGGATTTGCGGAGTGCGGGCCATGATCCAAACGTAGTCGCGCTTGTTGCGGCCGATCACGGTTTGCGTGTAGTCGGCGTTGAGGTGGGTGATCAGGAACTCGGCCTTGAACGGCCAGACGAATTGCATGCCCCAAGTTGAGTTGTTCACCCGGTCTACCACGAAGCCGCGCGGGTTGTAGCGCTTCGCGGGGCCGTCGAAGCCGCCTTTGTTAAACGTGAACACCGTGTCGATCGTGCCGTCGGGCTCGAGCCGGTAGGTCTCGATGCCGTTGTAGGCCTCGGTCTCGATAAAGGTGGGGATCGCCGCGATCACATACCAAGCGCCCATGTAGCGGGGCAGGTCCACGCGTTCGGCGGTTTTGAGCGGGGGCAGGGGAGTGGCGCAGCCGGACATAAAAAGGAGGATGCAGAGCAGCGGGAGGACAGTGAGTTTTGACATGGGTGAAGGTATCCCGGTTTAGGTGTCGCCCACAGTGGGTTCTATACCCCAGGAGACGAACCGTCCTCATGATTGATTATTTTGCCAGCGAGTTTCGACCGATGGCCGGTCCCGCGCCATCCTTGCCTCGACGGGGTTCGCACGCTTGTTCATGCACCGACCTCGCGGATTTATGGGAAAAACCAAACCAACGAAAAAGCCCCGCGCTCGCGCGACAGTCCGGGGCATCGCGGCCGCGGCGGGAGTCTCGATCGGCGCCGTCTCTTCGGTGCTCAACAACCGGCACGTTGAACGCCGGATCGCGCCGGAGACCGTTGAAAAAATCCGCGCGGCGGCGACCGGACTTGGCTACCTGCCCAACATCAGCGCCAAGCGGCTGCGCAGCGGCGGGAAAAACAACGTCGTGCTCGCGCTGGTCACCAGTTTCGAGGCGCCAATTCCACTCGTGAACCATTTCATCATCGCGCTGCGGTCGGCGATGGCGGCCGGAAAGTTTCCCCACGCCGAGGGAGCGTTTTCGGTGATGATCGAGATGTTTCCCGCCGGCCGGTTGCACGAGCTGCCGGGCTTGCTCTCGGGCGACCATTTCAACGCCGCGATTCTGCTCAACACCACGGCCGAGGACGATGCGTTCCTCAACCGCTCGGCGTTGCCGTATCCGGTCGTGTTGGTAAACCGTCTCATTGCCGGTTACGCGGCGGTGGTCGAGGCCCCCGAGACCGGCAGCCGCGCCGCCGAGATCCTGATCCGCGCGAAACGCCGCCGGTTGGCCGTGATCCATGGCAGCCCGCTCACACAAACGACGCGCGCCCGCGTCAACGGCTTCATGCACCGGGGGGCCGAGCTGCTCGGGCAGCCGGCGCACGAAATCAAGTCGGCCACCCTCTCCGAGTCGGCGGGCTATGAAGCCATGCAGTCGTTTCTCAAGCGCGGTCCGGAAATCGACGGGCTCTATGCGGTATCGGATGCCTTGGCGCTCGGCGCCTACCGCGCGCTGAAGGAGCACGGGTTGAAGATCCCGTCGGATGTCGCCGTCGTGGGCGTGGGCGATTACGAGATTTCCCCGTTCTTCGATCCGCCGCTGACGAGTGTCGGGGTGTCGCACCAGGCGTTGGCCGAAGAAGCGAGCCGGTTGCTTTTGCTGCAGCTCGGAGGTGTGGGCGCCGCGCGGCCGACGGTTACCGTGCCGCTGGCGGAAACCTTGCGGGCGTCTTCGGGCCACCGCCTGGGCTGAGGCGGACGGAGTGGAATTTCCGGGCCGGTTTTCCCGGACGGCAATTTTTCCTTGATCTGCAAAAACGATTTAGCATCTGATGGGATTCTAGTCCGTCACCCTGCCGGTTTCGCCGGCTCAACCCAACCCCCCGATCTATGAAACCCATTGCCTTGCTTCGTCTGGTCATCGCCCCGTTCTGCGCCGGAGCGGTCGCCATTCCTCTCTTCGCGCAAACGACCCCGGTCGCCGAGAGCGCCGAAACCATCAAGCTCACCCCGTTCGCCGTCACGGCGGAGAAATCCTCCGGCTACAAAGTCTCCTCCGCCTCGGCCGCGACGCGCACCAACACGGCCATCATCGATATTCCCCAGACGGTGGACATCGTGACCAAGGAATTTTGGGACGACATCGGGGCGACGACCTTCGACCAGTCTTTCAAATACGTGGCCAATGTTTACGTCCGTAACCGCAACGCCGGCTCCGGCGACGGCATCAGCCTGCGCGGCTTTGAGATTTTTGGCGGATCGATGTCCGTCGATGGTGTGCGGATGGGTAACAACAAGCGCGACTTGGTCGGCTACGAGCGGCTCGAAGTGGTGAAAGGTCCGCCGTCCGCCGTGCAAGGCCGCGCCGGCGGCACCGGTCTGCTCAATTACATTCTCAAGAAACCGGAAATCGGCCTCAACACCGTCGGCGTGAAATACGCGCTCAGCTTCGACGAATACGATGCCGTGACCAACCGGGCCGAGTTCGACGCCAACTATTCGCTCAAGGGCTCGACCAAACTCGCGGCCCGGGTCGCCGGCTCGTTGCAGGATGGCGACGACTACATTCAGTTTCAAAAGACCAAGAACTACGCGCTCTATCCCTCGTTCAAATGGGCGGTCTCGCCGAAGACCGATCTGGTTTTGGCCGCCGAGTTGCTCGATTTCAACACGCCGTCGCGCGAAGAAGGCCATGGCTTTGCCGTGTATCCCGAGAAAATGCGCCGCCTGATTCCGCGGTTTAACGATCCCGCCGATCCGATCACCGCCCTCGGCCTGCCCTACAACTTCAACATCTCCGGGCCGGGCAACGAAGAGAAAACCAAGGTCTCCAACGCCACGCTCTTCCTCACCCACCAGATCAACGACTGGCTCTATTTCCGCCAAGTCGGCCACATGCGGTATTTCAGCAACAACACCTTCGCCTTCACCGGCGAAGACAACACCCGCACCACCGTCAATTCCCAGAAAACCGGCAGCATCGGCTGGCGGCGCGGTTCGACCGCCCAAGGCGACCTCGTCGCGAAATACAGCCTGCGTGACTGGCTCACCGGCACCACGATGGTCGGCTACTCCTACGACGACGGCGCCAACGAGAACTCCAATTTCTCCGGCGTCCCGAGCGCCCCGTTCAACACCCTGAGCATGGTCGCGATCAAAGCCTCCGGTTACAGTGCCTCTTACTATAACGGACGCGTCGTGCCGACCCTCGCGCGCACCGCTTACACGGAGAACGACTCCTACAGCTACGGGCAGTTCATCCAGCAGGACGTGGGCATGTTCAAGAACCGGCTCTTGCTCACCGGCGGTCTCCGCTCCGACCACGAAGTCACCGAGACGCGCAACAAGGTCACCGGCCTGCGCGCCAGCGGCGCCAACACCACGCTCAATTCCTACCGCTACGGCGCGACCTACAAGTTCCGCCCCGATCTCGCGCTTTACGCCGTGAAGAGCGTCCAAAACGATGCGCCCAACACCGTCGCCCGCTACAACGGCCTGATCGCCGGCGACCCGCGGTTGAGCGAGTTCTTCACCGTGGCACCTTTGACCGAGCTCAACGAGGTCGGCATCAAGGGCGAAGCCTTGAAGGGTCGGTTGTCGTTCACGGTCACCTATTGGGAAATGACCCGCGTGGGCAGCACGGTTAACATTTTGGCCAACGGCGTTTCGCAGGGCCAAAATGTGACCTTCGGCACGGTGTCCGAGATTCCCGGCGCCCAGTCCAAGGGCTATGAAATCACGGCTTACGGCAGCATCAACGACCGCCTGAGCCTGATCGCCAATTTCACCGACATGGAAGTCAGCCAAGGCTTCACCGGCCAGCAGAACACCGCCGGCTGGACCGCCGCGTCGAACCCGGGCCGGATCCCCCTGCGCTTCGCGCCCGAGTGGAATCTGAACGTGTTCGGCAAATACAGTTTCCGCGACCAACAAGAGCAGGGCTGGGAAGTGAAAGCCGGCGTCGCCGCCGTCGGACCGCTCTACACCCAATTGACCGGCTTTGGCCTCACGTTGATCCCGGACAACCAATACAGCTATGACGCCGGCGCCGCTTACCGCTGGAAGAACTACAACTTCGACCTGATGGTGACCAATCTCACCAACGCCCCGTTCTTCATCACCCGCGACCAGGCGCCCCGCACCTACCGCTTCAGCGTATCGGCGAAGTGGTAAGAGCGGAGTCGTTTCCCGGTCCGACGTTGGCATCAAAAATGAACTCGGACTGGGCTCCCTTTCGCCACGACTTGTTGAGACGCAGGCCGTCGCTTGGCGGGGCTGAATTTATCATTCTGCTTTGCCCGCCGCTGGGTGACGTCAAGTTCGTCATCAGGCCCGGTGTCCTGCGGACGGTGGCGTTCTTCGGTTTGTTCTTGGTCTCGCGTCGAGGCTGCACCAGCCCGGCTTAGGGGCTTCCCGTTTTCGCACAGATTCGTAGAATAATTTCACCGCCATGCACCTCCGCTCACTCGTTCTCTCCGCCCTCGCCCTCGCCGCACCTTTCCTCCGCGCCGCCGAGGAAAAATTGCCCCGCCTTCAGCACCACAATCCCGCCCTCCTCACCGATCTTGGCGTCGGCCTTTGGGCGTGGCCCTTGCCGATGGATTACAATCGCGACGGACTGATGGACCTCGTCGTTGTCTGCACCGACAAGCCCTACAACGGCACTTGGTATTTCGAGAACAGCGGGCAGGTCGACGCGCAGCTCAAGCTCCCGATCTTCAAGCCCGCCGTCTTCATCGGAAAATCCGCGCCCTCGGTCGGCATCTCCTACGTCACGGGCAAACCCGTCGTCACCGCGACCGCCAGCGTCAAGACCGACGCCGCCTACGACTATCGCGGCAACACCTACCCTGATTTTGTGAATTCGCAGTTCACGAAACCCAAGCCGCTCGGCGTGCCGGAGAAAATTCTCACCGAGCCCGGCATGATCCGTCAAAACCAGTGGCAGCTCGTCGATTTTGACGGCGACGGCGCGCTCGACGTTTCCGTCGGCATCGATTTCTGGGGCGACTTCGGTGCGCTCAACGGCGGCGAGGGCGCGTTTAACGCCAAGGGCGAGTGGACCCGCGGCAAATTGCGCGGCTATGTCTATGTCATCCGCAACACCGGCACCACCGAGAAGCCGGTCTATGCCGCGCCCTTTCGCCTGCAGGCCGGCGGCAAAGACGTGGATCCCTTCGGTATGCCTTCGCCGTGCTGGGGCGACTTCGACGGTGACGGCGACCTTGATCTAATCTGCGGCGAATTCCTCGACGGCTTCACGTTTTTCGAAAACACCGGCACGCGCACGAAACCCGTTTACGCCGCCGGCCGCGCACTGATGCACGCCGGGCTCCCGCTGAAGATGGACCTTTGCATGATCACGCCCACGGCGGTGGACTTCGATGGTGACGGCGATCTTGACCTGATCGTCGGCGACGAAGACGGCCGCGTGGCCTTCGTCGAGCACACGGGTAAAACCGTCGCGGGAATGCCGCAGTTTCTGGCGCCGCGTTATTTTCGGCAATTTGCCGCCGACGTAAAATTCGGCGCCCTCGCCACGCCTTACGCCGTCGATTGGGACGGCGACGGCGATGAAGATCTCATCTCGGGCAACACCGCCGGTTACATCGGATTCATCGAAAATCTCGGCGGCACGCCGACGCGTTGGGCCGCCCCGGTCTATCTCTCGGCCGGCGGCAAGCTTGTCCGCGAGCAAGCCGGACCCAATGGCTCCATCCAAGGGCCCGCCGAGCCGAAGTGGGGTTACTCGATCCTCAGCGTCGCCGACTGGGATGGCGACGGTCTGCCCGACATCATGACCAACGGCATCTGGGGCAAAGTGGTTTGGTATAAAAACATCGGCACCCGCACCGCGCCCCGCCTCGCGGCTGGCCGTCCCGTCGAGCTCGCCTTGCCGCCAGGCGCACCGAATCCCGCTCCGGCGTGGAACTGGTGGAAGCCGGTCGCCAACGAGCTCATCTCCCAGTGGCGCACCACGCCGCAGATGATCGACTGGAACGGCGACGGCTTGATGGATCTCGTGATGTCCGACCCCGCCGGCTACCTCGCGCTCTACGAGCGCAAGCGCAATGCCGACGGCTCGCTCGCGCTCCTGCCGGCGCAACGCGTGTTTTGGAGCGAAGGCTCCAGCGTGTTCAACAGCCACGGCGTGCCGCAGAATCAGGAATCGGGCCTGCTCCGCCTCAACAACGGTGATTTTGGTCGGGGCGGACGGCGGACGTTCTGCTTCGTCGATTGGGACGGCGACGGAAAACAGGACCTCATGTTGAACAGTATCCCGAACACGAATTTCTTCCGCAATCTTGGCCGCGACGCCGAAGGTCGCACCCGCTTTCGCGACGAAGGTCCGGTGAGCACGCACGTCCTCGCGGGCCACGCGACCAAGGCAACGTATCTCTCCGCGACGCGTCAGCTCCTCATCGGCGCCGAGGACGGGTTCTTCTATCAAGTCCCACAACCCGCCGCCAAAAAGTAGGGCAGGGTCTCCGATCCGCTCTCCCACGCCACGCCCCAAAGGGCGGGTCGAAGACCCCGCCCTACGTTCAAACCCTTCATGCCTTCCACTCCCTCTTATCGTCCCAGCGGTATTTACTCCGCCCAATGGCTGCCCACCGATTCCAGCGGCGTCCTCGATCACGCAGCTCTCGCCACCCATCTGGCGTTCGAGAAAGCCGCCGGTGTTGCCGGCGTCCTCGGCCTTGGGAGCACCGGCGAGTTTCCCCATTTTTCGCCGGACGAACGCAAGGTTGCGCTCGCCGCCGTCGCCGAACTTGCCGCGCCGCTCCCGGTGATCGCCAACATCACCGACCTGCGCCCGAAGGTCGCGATTGAGCTCGGCCGTTTTGCGAAGTCGCTCGGTCTCCCGGCGGTCGGCCTGATGCCGCCGCCGTTCTTCCCGTTGGCTCAGGCCGACATCCTCGCGTTCTTCCTGCACGTCGCCGAGGCCGTCGATCTCCCGGTAATGCTCTACAATTTCCCTGAGCTCACTGGCAAACGTATCGACCTCGCCACCATCGCGGCCTTCGCGGACCGCGCGCCCATGTGTGCGATCAAGCAGAGTGGGGGAGAGTTTGCCTACCACCGCGACCTGATCGCCCTCGGTCGGGAGAAAAACTACGTCGTCATGTCCGGCGCCGACACGCGCCTCACCGAGGTGTTTGCGATGGGCGCGGCCGGTTGCACGGGCGGCCTCGTGAACATCGTGCCCGAACTCATGGTCGATATTTATCGTTGTTCGGCCGCGGGGCGTCCGGCGGATGCGTCCGTCTCCGCAGCGCGCATGGTCGAACTGGGACGCGTGATCGACCAACTCGCGTTTCCGCCCAACGTCGGCGCGGGCCTCGCGGCGCGCGGTTTCGCCCCGGGCGCATCGAAGTCGATCCTCTCGCCCGAGTCGCATGCGCTGTCCGCGAAAATTGAGGCCGAGCTGCGCGCCCTGTTTCGCCAATGGGGCCTCGCCCTCGGTCCGGTCGCAGCCACCGCATGAAAGCTCACTTCACGCTGCTCGATGGTCTGGTGCTCGGGGGCTATTTTTTGATCACGATGGCCGTGGGCCTGGCTTTCTGGCGTCGTAGCCGCTCGGTCGCGGGATTTACGGCCGCCGAAGGAAGTCTGCCGGGTTGGCTGACGGGCCTCTCCATTCTCGGCACCTACATCAGCAGCATCAGTTTTCTCGCGCTCCCGGGCCGGGCGTTTGCGGGCAACTGGAATCCGTTCGTCTTCAGTCTTTCGCTGCCGCTCGCGACCTGGATCGCGGTGAAGTATTTTTTGCCGTTTTACCGCAACAGCGGACACGTCTCGGCCTACGCGCACCTTGAGGAGCGGTTTGGGCCGTGGGCGCGGGTTTATGCGAGTGCGTGCTATCTGCTCACCCAGTTCGCGCGCATCGGCACCGTCACCTACCTGATGGCGCTGCCAATGCAGGTGCTGCTGGGCTGGGACATCCGGCTCATCATCGTGGTCACGGGGGTGGTAACGACGCTCTACACGTTTGTCGGCGGGATTGTTGGTGTGATCTGGACCGATGCGATCCAGACCATCGTGCTCGTGGGCGGTGCGATCACGTGCGCGGTGTTGATGATTTCGCACCTGCCGGAAGGTCCGGGGCAGTTGTTCACGATCGCGGCGCAGCACGACAAGTTCAGTCTCGGGAGCTTCGGCGCGGGTCTTGCGGAGCCCACGTTCTGGGTCGTGCTCACTTATGGGGTCGTCATCAACCTCCAGAACTTCGGCGTCGATCAAAGCTACGTGCAGCGTTACCACACCTCGTCGTCCGACGCTGAAGCGAGAAAGAGCGTGTGGCTCGGTGGGCTCGCGTATCTGCCGGTGTCGGCGGTCTTCTTCTTTATCGGCACGGCGATGTTCGCCTATTACACGACGCACCCGGAGTTATTGCCCGCCGCATATCGCGAACCGGGCAAGAGTGACTCGGTGTTCCCGTGGTTCATCGTGACGGCGCTGCCCTCGGGCATCACCGGCCTGTTGATTGCGTCGATTTTTGCGGCGGCGATGAGCACGATCTCCAGCAGTTTGAATTCGACTGCAACCATTCTGCTCAACGATTACTACGGGCGTTTTGTGAACCGTCATGCAACCGAGCCACAGAAGATGCGCGTGCTTTACCTGACGACGATCGTGGTCGGGGTGATCGGCACCGGAATCGGCGTCGCGATGATTTCCGTGAAGAGCGCGCTCGACGTGTGGTGGATGCTGGCCGGCGTCTTCGGCGGCGGCATGCTCGGACTTTTCTTGCTCGGGTATCTCTCGAAGCGCACGAACAACCGCGCGGCGCTCGCCGGAGTTTCGGCCGGCGTGCTGGTGATTCTTTGGATGAGCCTGTCGCCGAAGTGGACCGGGGCGCTCGCCGCGTTCAAGAGCCCGTTCCACGGATTTCTCACAATTGTGTTCGGCACGCTCGCGGTGGTGCTGGTCGGATTATTGGTGACGGCGTGGGCCGGTCCCCGCGCGCGCATGGTGCCCGACGTTCCTTCTCGATGAAAACGTTCTCCCTGTTCCTCGCTCTCTTCGCGGCTCCTTTGATCTTTGCGGCATCGCCAGCCCTTCTCAACCGCGAGTTCATCTACGAAAAGGCGAGCTATCCCTCGTGTCATGCGTCGACGATCGTCGAGAGCGCGACGGGCGGACTCGTCGCGGCCTGGTTCGGCGGCACGGCGGAGAAGAATCCCGACGTCGGCATCTGGGTTTCGCATTACGACGCGGCGAAGAAGGCGTGGACCCCCGGCGTCGAGGTGGCGAACGGCGTGCAGCCCGACGGCAAACGCCACCCGACGTGGAACCCGGTCCTTTTTCAGCCCCGCGGCCAGGTTCCACTGATGCTTTTCTACAAAGTGGGTCCAACGCCAGAGACGTGGTGGGGCGAACTTCGCACCTCCACCGATGGCGGGCGGACGTGGGGCGCCGCGCGGCGTCTGCCCGATGGCATCTACGGCCCGATCAAAAACAAGCCGGTGCAACTCGCCGACGGCACGATCCTCAGTCCGACCAGCGATGAAACCAACGAGAAGCCCAGCAAGTGGCGCGTGTATTTCGAGCGCAGCACCGATGGCGGCGCCACTTGGACCAAGACGCCGTTCCTCAACGACGGGCTCGCGGTCGGTGCGATTCAGCCGAGCATTTTGTTTCATGACGGCCTGGGCGGCGCCAAACTTCAGGCCCTCGGTCGCACGCGGCAGGGCAAAGTGTTCACCGTTTCTTCCGACAACGCGGGAAAGACTTGGGGCGAAATGTCATTGTTGCCGCTGGCGAATCCCAGCTCCGGCACCGATGCGGTCACGCTCAAGGACGGGCGCCATCTCATTGTTTACAACCCCGTGCCCAGGGGCCGCACCCCGCTCACCGTCGCGGTCTCGCGCGATGGCTTGGCTTGGAAAGACGTCATCACGCTCGAAGATCAACCCGGCGAATACTCGTATCCTGCGATCATCCAGACGAGCGACGGCCGGGTGCATGTGACTTATACGTGGAAGCGGCAGTTGATCCGCCACGCGGTCATCGATCCGGCAAAGCTCTGACGCCGGGACCGGCTGCGCGCCGGCAATTTTACCATGAACTACTATCTGGGAATCGATGTGGGCACGGGCAGTGCGCGGGCCGGGATTTTTGATGCAAAGGGCCGTTTGGCAGCGGCGGCGACGCAGGCCATCCGGATGTGGAAACCCGCGCCCGATCACGTCGAACAATCGAGCGATGATATCTGGCGCGCCTGTGCCCGGGCAACGCGGGCGGCGCTGCGCAGCGCCGGTCTGAAGGCGGCGGAAATCAAGGGCATCGGTTTCGATGCCACCTGTTCGCTCGTCGCGTTGGACGCCGATGATCGCCCGGTGACGGTGAGCACGTCGGGCCGCGCCGAGCAAAACGTCATCGTCTGGATGGACCATCGCGCGCTCGACCAGACCGAGCGGATCAATCGCACCGGCCATGCGGTGCTGCGCTACGTGGGCGGCGTCATCTCACCGGAGATGGAGACGCCGAAGCTGCTCTGGTTGAAAGAAAATCTCCCGGCAAGCTGGCGGCGGGCGGCACGATTTTTCGATCTGCCGGATTTCCTGACGTATCGGGCCACGGGCGATGAGACGCGTTCGCTTTGCAGCACCGTCTGCAAGTGGACTTATCTCGGCCAGCGTGGGGGCGAAGGCGCGGGGTGGAGCCGGGAATTTTTCCAGCAGATCGGATTGGGCGATTTGGCGGCGGAGGACTTCCGGCGCATTGGCCAAACGATCCGTCCGATGGGCACTCCTCTGGGCGGCGGTCTGACCGCGCGCGCGGCCAAGGAACTCGGTCTTGTGGCGGGCACGCCCGTGGGCGTATCGATCATCGACGCCCACGCGGGCGGCTTGGGGATGTTGGGCGCAAAGCTCGGTGGCCGGGCGCCAACGTCGGCCGCGCTCAACCGGCGGCTGGCGCTGATCGGCGGAACATCATCCTGCCATATGGCGGTGTCGGAGAAACCGCGGTTCATTCGCGGAATCTGGGGACCCTATTTTTCCGCGATGATCCCGGGACTTTGGCTGACCGAAGGCGGGCAGTCGGCGACCGGGGCGTTGATCGACCATGTGATTTTCAGCCACGCGGCCGCGGCGGGACTTGCCGCCGAGGCGAAGCGCGCGGGTCGCACGATCTACGAATTGCTCAACGCCCGGCTCGATGCATTGGCCAAGCTGGAGCGGGCGCCGTTCCCCGCCGCGCTCACGCGCGAGTTGCACGTGCAACCGGATTTTCACGGCAACCGTTCGCCGCGGGCCGACCCGACTTTGCGGGGCGTCGTGAGCGGGCTTACGCTCTCGGCGACGGCTGACGATCTCGCGCGGCAGTATCTCGCGGCGATCCAGGCGGTCGCCTACGGCACGCGGCACATCATCGAGGCGATGAACCGCCGGGGCTATGCGATCGATACAGTGTTGATCTGCGGCGGTGGCACCAAGAACCCCGTTTTCCTGCGCGAACACGCCGACATCACGGGTTGCCGGCTGGTCTTACCCGCCGAACCGGAGGCCGTGCTGCTGGGCTCGGCCGTGCTGGGCGCAGTGGCCGGCGGGGAATATGGGACGGTCCTCGGGGCGATGCAGTCAATGAACGCGGCCGGCCGGGTGATCGCGCCGACCCGGGGCCCGGTGGCGCGCTTTCACGCGGCGAAGTATCGGGTGTTTCTGCGGATGCACGCTGACTTTTTGGCCGCGCGCGCGATCATGGCGGCCGTTTAGCTTTGGGTTCGCGGCGACTTCGTTCGCAGCTCCTGCGGGCCAAAACGGACGAGGAATCACTCGCGGTTCCAATCTGATTCCAATTTCATGTCGGAACTCCCCGCCATGAAGAACAACCCCGCCTTTTTTGAGCAGCATGAAATTCGCCGCGTCTACGATGAGAAGACCGAGACGTGGTGGTTCTCGGTCGTGGACATCATGCAAGTGCTCACGCAGCAGGCGGACTATCAGACGGCGCGGAAGTATTGGAACAAGCTTAAGGAACGTCTCGCAAAGGAGGGCAATCAGTCGGTGACAAATTGTCACCGACTGAAACTGCCCGCCGCCGACGGCAAAAACTATCTCACCGACGTCGCCAATGCCGAGACTCTGTTACGGTTGGTGCAGAGCGTGCCGAGTCCGAAAGCCGAGCCGATCAAGCTCTGGCTGGCGAAGGTCGGTTACGAGCGGATGCAGGAAATGTCGGACCCCGCCCTTGCCCTAGAACGTGCTCGCGCGACGTGGCAGAAACACGGACGCAGCGAGAAGTGGATTCAGCAGCGGATGACCGGCCAGGACACGCGCAACAAACTGACGGATTACTGGGCAACGCACGACGTGAAGCCGGGGGATGAATTCGCCATCTTGACCAATCTCATCCATCAGGAATGGAGCGGAGTGAGCGTCGCGAAGCACAAGAACTTGAAAGGACTTAAGACCCAAAACCTGCGCGATCACATGAGCGAAGCGGAACTGATTTTCACTGCGCTCGCAGAGCTTTCTACCCGTCAAATCGCCGAAACGACGACCGCCACGGGCCTCTCCGAAAACAAGGTCGCGGCAAAAACCGGCGGCAGGATCGCCCGTCGCGCCCGACGGGAGTTAGAGTCCACGACCGGCCGAAGCGTCGTGACGGGCGAAAATTTCCTCCCACCGAGCAAAATCAAGAAAATCAAGTAGCGCTGTTCAAGGGCGCGGGTGTTCCTGCGCCGGCACACGGTTTTTTGCAGCGCGCAAAATCAGTGCGACGGGCCGACGGGCGGCACTCAACGGCGATCTATCGCCCGAGTTGAGGGAAGAACGCGGACAGCAACAGCAGTTGGGCGAGGCCGGTGAGGGCGACCACAGCGATCGCGGGCGTCCACGTGCGGAGCGTCTGGCCCTCGGTCATGCCGCTCATGCGGCTGAAAATCCAAAAGCCGCTGTCGTTCATCCACGAAATTGAAAGCCCGCCGTAGCCGCAGGCGGCGAAGATGTAGAGCGGGTGCACGCTGAAACCCGTGGGCCCGGACAGGGAGAACATAATGCTCGCCGCCGTGATCATCGCGACGGTCGTCGAGCCTTGGGCGACGCGGAGCACACAGGCGAGCAGCCAGGCGAGCAGCACGGGATTGACGGCGAAGTCGGTGGTGAGGCTGCGCACGGATTCGCCGACGCCCGCGAGTTTGATCATCGCGCCAAACGCGCCGCCGGCCGCCGTGATGAGAATGATCGTGCCGGCGGTCTCGAGCGGCGGACCGATGACCGGGCCGGCGTCGCGCCAGCCGATGCTCTTTTGGCGGATGTAAACTCCGACCGCGATCAACGCGCCGATAAAGAGCGCGGTGTTTTTGTTGCCGACGAACGCGAGCGCGCCGGCGACGTCCGGCGAGAATTTGCCCGGCATCCCGGCGGCGACGGACGACACGCCGATCAAAATCAACGGCAGAACCACGGGTGCGATGGACGCAAAGAAACCCGGCAGCGCAGACTCGGGGACTTCGGCCGGGACGACCGTGCCGGGAGGCATCGAAGCGGAAACGGGAAACGGATTGCGCCGGTTGCACCAGCCGGCGAACAGCAGACCGGCCACCGCGGGCACGATCCCGGCGGCGCAGCCGAAAAGAATGGACGCGCCGATGTCGATCTTGAGCAGCTCCGCGACCGCGAGCGGTCCGGGGGTGGGCGGCACGGTGGCGTGGGTGACGACGCCGCCCACGACAATGGCGAGCAGGTAGAGGGTGAAGTCGCGGCCCGTGCGCAGGGCCAGCGAGCGCGCGAGCGGGACGAGCAAAAAGAAGATCGTGTCAAAGAACACGGGAACCCCAAGGACGAAACTGCAGGCCATGAGTGCGAGGGGCGCGCGGGATTCGCCGAGGACGGCGATGAATCGGCGCACGATTTTTTCAGCGGCGCCGCTTTCCATCAGCGCCGCGCCGATGACGGAGGCGATGGCGATGGTGAAAGCGAGTTTGCCCGTGGCGCTGCCCAGTTCGTTCATCACGGCGTCGAGGGATTGGACGAGCGTCGGACCGCCGGCGGTGAGGACGGAATTGAGGATGCCGACAAGAATCGCGGCGAAAATGAGCGCAAAGAAGGCGTGCAGGCGGAGGCCGACAATGGCTCCGATGATGAAGGCGACGCTGATGAGCAAGATGACCAGCGGGGTGAATCCGGTGGCGGCGAGGATGAGGGGCACGGTGGGAACGGGGTGAGGGGAAGGAAGAGGGCAAGAGCGCGAACCGGAAGGCCGGATCCGCGGGCGGGAGCAGGGTTAAGGCGTGAGGATAACTTTCATGTATTTCGAGCCGTCTTTGGCGGAAAGTTTCTCGAACCAGGCCGCGCCGTCAGCCAAAGGCGCGACCGCGCTGATCATCGGTTCGACGCGGATCACGCCCCGGGCGATGAGATCGAGACAGAGCGGATACTCGCCGGCCGAGCCGCAGGTGCCGTGGAGCGTGAGTTCGCGGGTGACGACGGCTTGCAGGGGAAAATCGATCTTCGGCGCGAGGTTGCCGACGAGGACGACGTGGCCGCCGCGCCGCACGGAGGCGATGGCGAGATTCACCGTGGCCGAGATGCCCACGACCTCGAGCGCGACCTCGGCCCCGCCGCCGGTGAGACGGGCGATCTCGGCCGGCACGTCGACGAGATCGGAGCGCAAGGTGTCGGTGGCTCCCAGCTCGCGGGCGAGCGCGAGGCGGTTGTCGGCCAGGTCCACGGCGATGATCCGCGTGGCGCCGGCCCACTTGAGTGCTTGAACGACGAAGAGCCCGATCATGCCGGCGCCGATAACTACGGCGGTGGCGTTGGGCGCGAGTTTCACGCGCTGCACGGCGTGGATCGCGATCGAGACCGGCTCGACCATCGCGGCCTGTTGGTAAGTGAGACCCGGGGGCAGCGCGTAAAGTATGCGGGCGGGCAGGGCGAGCAGCTCGGCGAACGCACCGTGCTGGCGATACTCGACCGGGGCGACGCCGACGACGCGGCGGTTGTCGCACAGGTTCACCTCGCCGCGGGCGCAATAGGGGCAGGCTCCGCAGTAAATCGTGGAGTCAAAGGTGACGCGGTCGCCGGCGCGCCAACGTTCCACACGCGGGCCGACCGAGACGATCTCACCCGAGGCCTCGTGACCCATAATGAGCGGCGGCCGGCGGCGGCCGGTGGAACCGTCCCAGCCGTGGATATCGCTGCCGCAGATGCCGCAGGCGTGGATGCGAAGGAGCACCTCGTCGTCGCCGGGCGTCGGCGTGGCGAAGTCGGTGTAGTCGAGGTGGGACGGGGCGGTAAGCAGGAGGGCTTTCACGGGAAAGGGCGGGGAGGTTGGGTCACGATTCGTGAGTGGGCGCCCCAAGGTGGGCGAGCTTTCTTAACGGCATCAGGATACAAAAATTGCTGTCTGGGAAAGTCGGTTCGTGGAGTCGGGTTGACCGGGTGGGGGTGCTGGATTTGGGTGCGGGCGAGAGTTTAAGTTCTCTCAACCTCCAACATGATCCGACCTGTTCTGCTTTCAGTCTGGCTGACGACCCCCCTCTTTGCCGCAACGTCCGGAGTCCAACCGAGCATCTCGTTCAACCGCGATATCCGGCCGATCATGTCGGATACGTGTTTCCATTGTCATGGTTTCGACTCCAAGACCCGCGAGGCCGGGATGCGGCTCGACGTGCGGGAGGAGGCGTTGAAGCCGACGAAGAACGATCTGATCCCCATCGTCCCCGGCAAGCCCGAGGAGAGCGAAATCATCCAGCGCATCATGGATACCGGCGATCCGATGCCGCCGGAAACGATGCACAAAAATCTCACGCCGGCGCAGAAGGAACTCTTCCGTCGGTGGGTGGCCGAGGGCGCGGTTTACGAACCGCATTGGGCTTATACGCCGTTGGTGAAGCCCGAGGTGCCACGCGTGAAGAAAGTCACGAATCCCATCGATGCGTTTATCCAAGCGCGCCTCGCAGAGAAGAAAATCAAGCCTTCGCCCGAGGCCGAGAAAACCCGGCTGTTGCGACGGGTTTCGTTGGATTTGACCGGGCTGCCGCCGACCGCGGCGGAGACGGCGACGTTCCTCGCCGACCGTTCGCGCAACGCCTATGAAAAACAGGTCGAGCGCCTGCTCGCCTCGCCCCACCACGGTGAGCGCATGGCGGTGTGGTGGCTCGATATCGCGCGCTTCAGCGACACGGTCGGTTTTCACGGCGATCAGAATCAGCGCATCTTCCCGTATCGCGATTACGTGATCAACGCCTTCAACACGAACAAGCGCTTCGATCAGTTCACGGCCGAGCAACTCGCCGGTGATCTCTTGCCCAATCCGACGATCGAGCAGCGCGTCGCGACCGGCTACAACCGGCTCAACATGATGACGCGCGAGGGTGGCGCCCAGCCCGCCGAGTATCTCGCGAAATACGGCGCCGAGCGGGTGCGGGGCGTTTCGGCGGCGTGGTTCGGCAGCACCTTCGGCTGCGCGGAGTGCCACGACCACAAGTTCGATCCGATTAAGGCCAAGGATTTCTACGAGCTGCAGTCCTTCTTCGCCGATGTGAAACAGTGGGGCGTCTACAACGACTACGACTACACCCCGAACCCGGAGCTGAAGGGCTTTAACAACGACTTTCCGTTTCCGCCCGAGATCGAGGTTGAAAGTCCGTATCTCGCCGCCCGGTATGCGCGCGCCAACGACGAACTCACGGCGCTGGTGGCCTCGCTGCGGCAGCGCGTGGCGGAGCCCGCCGCGGCCGTCCGTTTTGCCGCATGGACCGACGAGACGCGCGCCTACCTCGGCCGGGTTCCGAGCGGCTGGGAACCGATCCGTGACGTGACCTTCGAGTTTCGCCTGCGCGACAAAGTTCTGCCGGAGCGCACCGTCGTGTTTGAAGCGGATGGCACCCTGCGGCCGGACAAACCCCTCGCGTTCCGCGAAAGCCTGCGCCTGAAGTTCCGCCCCGATGAAGGTCGGCTCGCCTCGATTCGGATCGACGTGACGGTCGCGCCCGAGCCGCCGACCGAAAAGTGGAAGTTTCCTCCTCAATCGCTCACCCCGAGAGTTAGCGTGATCGGGGCCGACGGCAAAGCCCGCGAGCTGCGCTGGGCCTACGGTGAGGCCACGGCGAAAGCGCCCCGCTTTGAAAACGGGTTCGAACTGCACGGCGTTACGGCGGGCTGGAGACTGCCGGAGGTGAAGGCGCCCGAAAATTTGACCGCGGTCTGGGTCTTGGCCGAGCCCGTCGCGTTGCAGCCGGACGAATCTTTGCTGCTCACCCTCACCGGCGGCGAACTGCCCGCGATGCGCGTGACCACGAGCCGGCTCGGTGCCCCGCAGCCGTTGGCCGCCGCGTCGCCCGCGACCGTGGCGAAGCTGACGGCGGCGAACACCACCGCTTCGCCGGACGCCTCCGTGATCGACGCTTGGCTCGCGAGCACGAGGGAAGATTCGGCCGGGATGGTGCGTTACCATCGGGCCGTGGCGAAGGTCAGCGACACGCACGGCGGCAAAGCCATGACGATGGTGACCGAAGCCGCGCCGCCGATCCCGGTGCGCTTGCTGCACCGCGGCAATTGGCAGGATGAGACCGGTCCCCTGGTCACGCCCGCGACGCCGAGTTTTCTGCCCGGCCGGCTCGAAAGCACGCCGGACAAACGTCTCACCCGCCTCGATCTCGCGCGCTGGATCACGGGCCGCGATAATCCCATCACCGCGCGTGCGGTCACGAATCGCCTCTGGGCGATGTATTTTGGCATTGGCCTGAGCGCGGTCGTGGACGACCTCGGCTCCCAGGGTGAACTGCCCTCGCACCCGGAATTGCTCGATTGGCTCGCGGCGGAGTTCCGCGACGGCGGCTGGGACCTGCGCCAGATGATCCGCCTCATTGTGACGAGCGCGACCTACCGCCAAAGCAGCGACTACCGCGCCGAATTGCGCGAGGCCGATCCGGCCAACCGCCTGCTCGCCGCGCAAAATCCCCGCCGCCTCGAGGCCGAGTTTGTCCGCGACAACGCCCTCTTCATCGCCGGGGCCCTCGATGTGCGCGACATCGGCGGCCCGAGCGCGAAACCCTACCAGCCCGCCGGCTATTACGCCGCGCTCCAGTTTCCCGACCGTGATTACGTGAACAGCGACGCCGACGCGCAGTGGCGCCGCGGCGTCTACACGCACTGGCAACGCACGTTCCTGCACCCGATGCTCGCCAACTTCGACGCGCCGGCCCGCGACGAATGCGCCGCGCAACGCAACCTGAGCAACACCCCGCAGCAGGCGCTCACGCTGCTCAACGATCCCACCTTCGTCGAGGCCGCGCGCCTTTTCGCCGCCCGCATCGCCGCCGGCGGCAAAGACGACAAGGCCCGCCTGCGCTCGGCCTTCCGCACCGCGCTCGCCCGCGACCCGAAGCCGGCAGAGCTGACTGCGCTCACAACGTTTCTCGCCGCCCAGCGCACGACCTACCGCGCCGCTCCGGCCGAAGCGGAAAAATTGCTCCGCATCGGTCTCGCGCCGCCGACCTCGGGCGACCCTGCCGAACTCGCCGCGTGGACCCAGGTCGCGCGCGTGCTGCTCAACTCTCAGGAAGTCATCACCCGCTATTAAAAAAGTAGGGCGGGGTCTCCGACCCGCCCTCCACGCCCACGCTCACACCTTCGCCCACGCTCACATCTTCGCCCACGCTTACGTTGCAAAAGGGCGGGTCAAAGACCCCGCCCTACTTCGAAACCCGCTCTCAAAATCTCCGCGCCCACTCCGATGAATCCCTTCGATGCCAACCGCCACGCCTTGAGCGTCAACCGCCGCACCTTTCTCACGCAGAGCGCCTACGGCCTCGGCGGCCTCGCGATGGCTCTGATGCACCAAAAACTCTCGGCCGCCGGCTCGGGCGCGACTGCCGGCGCGCCGGCGAAGTTGCCTCATGGTTGGAGCGGCGCACTCCGCGAAGCCCATCTGCCGGTGAAGGCAAAGCGCGTGATCTTCCTCTGCATGGCCGGAGGCCCGTCGCAGTTTGAGACCTTCGACTGGAAATCGAAGCTCAAGGAACTCGACGGCCAGGCGTTTCCCGAATCGTTCACCAAGGGCCAGCAACTCGCGCAGCTGCAAAACACCGTGCTCAAGGCGCGTGGGGCGTTCACCGCGTTCAAACAATACGGTCAGGCCGGCACGGAGGTGAGCGAACTTTTCCCGCACATCGGGAGCATCGCGGACGACCTCTGCGTGATCCGCTCGATGCAGACCGAGCAGATCAACCACGACACCGCGCACGCCTTCATGAACACCGGCTCGATCATCAAGGGCCGGCCGAGCATGGGCTCCTGGTTGCTCTATGGCCTCGGGGCCGAGACGCAGGACCTGCCCGGCTTCATCGTGCTCAACTCGCAGGGCAAATACGGCCTCCAGCCGATCTCGGCGCGCCAGTGGTCGAGCGGCGTGTTGCCGAGCCGTTTCCAAGGCATCCAGTTTCAATCGCGCGGCGATGCCGTGCACTACGTCGGCAATCCCGAGGGCGTGTGCCAAAGCACGCAACGGCAGGTCATCGACGAAGTCCGCCGGATGAACGGCCTGCTCGCCGACGAGACGCGCGATCCCGAAATCGCGACCCGCATCGCGCAATACGAGTTGGCCTTCAAGATGCAGAGCAGCGTGCCCGAGCTGACCGACTTCAAAAACGAGCCGCAGGCGATGCTCGACCTTTACGGCGTGAAGGAACCCGGCGACGGCAGCTTCGCTTCGAACTGCATCCTCGCCCGGCGGCTCGCGGAGCGCGGCGTGCGCATGATCCAGCTCTACCACCGTGCGTGGGATCATCACAGCGAACTTGAGCCCGGGATGAAAGCGGGAGCGAAGGAGGTCGATCAGGCCACGGCGGCGTTGATCACGGATCTGAAGCAACGCGGGATGCTCGACGACACGCTCATCCTTTGGGGCGGTGAGTTCGGTCGCACGCCGATGGGCCAGGGCAGCGGGCGTGATCACCACATCAATGCGTTCAGTGTTTTCATGGCGGGCGGCGGCGTGAAGGCCGGCACGGTTTACGGCTCGACCGACGAACTCGGCTATCGCGCGCTCGAGAATCCGGTGAACGTCCACGACCTCCACGCGACGATGCTCGCGCTGCTGGGCGTCGATCACCACCGGCTCAACACCAAGTTCCAAGGCCTCGACGTGCGCCTCACGGGCGTCGCGGGCAACGTCGTCAAAGGGATCATGGCGTGAGGCGGGCCGGATTAAAAAGCAGGGCAGGGTCTTCGACCCGCCCTCGAGCGGAAGGAAGAGGGTCGTCGGCGTTGCAACTCGGTGTTGGCCGCAAAAAAATTTCGCGGGTGAATGTTCGGCGGCTTGCGAGTTGACGCGGCGATTTTCGGGAATGGATTTTGCGGAAATGCTTTCGCTGAAAGCCCAACCCTCATGAGCCGTTTCGCCTTTATTGGTTTCGCCGCAATCGCACTGCCGCTTGCTGCGCAGGGGCAGCAACCCGTTCCGCGGGTCGAGTTCAACCGCGATGTCCGCCCGATTCTCTCCGACAGTTGTTTCACGTGCCACGGTCAGGACGAGGCGTCGCGCAAGGGCGGCCTGCGCCTCGATGACCGCGCGAGCGCGCTCGCGGGCGGCAAGTCCGGGCTGGCCGCGATCGTCCCGGGCAAACCCGACGAGAGCGAACTGCTGCTCCGCATCATTGCGCCGCATGACTCTGAAGATCTGATGCCGACGGCCGAGTCCAAGAAAGCACCGCTCACACCGCCGCAAATCGCGACGTTGCGCCAGTGGATCGCCGAGGGCGCGGAGTATCAGGCGCATTGGGCGTTCATCCCGCCGTCGCGTCCCGCCTTGCCCGCCGGGGCCAAGGAAAAGAATCCAATGGACGCTTTCGTCTCTGTCCGGCGCTCGGCGGCGGGCCTGAAGGCCGCGCCGGAAGCCGCCCCCGAGACGCTTGCTCGCCGCCTTTGGCTCGATCTGGTCGGCCTGCCGCCGTCGCCGCAGGAGCTGGATGAATTCATCGCCGCTTACGCCAAGGACCGGGACAAAGCCTACTCTGCGCTCGTCGAAAAACTCCTAGCCTCGCCGCGCTACGGCGAGAAATGGGCGCGCCACTGGCTCGACGCCGCGCGCTACGCCGACAGCGACGGTTACGAGAAAGACCTGCCGCGCGAGCAATGGGCGTGGCGCGACTGGGTGATCAAGTCGCTCAACGCCGACCAGCCTTACGACCAGTTCATCATCGACCAGATCGCCGGCGACCTCCTCGCGCCGGCCGAGCGCGATTTCCAGCGCGCGCAGGACCTGCGGGTCGCGACCGGCTATCTGCGCAACTCGATGGTCAACCAGGAAGGCGCCATCATCAACGAGCAGTATCGCATCGAAGGCATGTTCGACCGCATGGACGCCCTCGGCAAAGGCGTCCTCGGGGTCACGCTCCAGTGCGCGCAATGCCACACGCACAAGTTTGATCCGATCACCCACGTGGACTACTTCCGGGTTTTTGCGGCGCTGAACAACACCTACGAGGCCACCCTTCGCGTTTACGGCCCCGAGAAGCTCGCGACGCTTGAACGCGTGCACCGGGACCTCGCCGCCGAGGACGCCAAACTCAAGGCGGCCCAGCCCGGCTGGGCGCAACTCCTCTCGGCTTGGGCCGACGCGCAGTCGGCGGCTCTGGCTGCGACGCCATGGGAAACGCTCACCCCGGTCGAGCCGGTGTGGGGTGGCGGTCTCGCCCACCCCACCGTGCTCCCCGATGGCTCGGTGCTCACGCTCGGGACCCGGGTCAGCGACGGTGAACTCTCCTTTACCACCAAGCCGAAAATGACCGCGGGGATCACGGCGCTGCGGCTTGAAGCGCTCACCGATGGGGATCTGATCTTCGGCGGTCCCGGGCGTAGCCCGGACGGTCTTTTTGCTGTTTCGGAGTTGGAGGTCGAGGTGCTCGGCGCGGACTACGTCAAACCGGCCCACGAGAAAGTGCCGGAAACTCATGTGAAAAAACTCGAACTCGCCCAAGCCTCGGCCGATTTCGAGGCTCCCTCGCGCCTGATCGACAAAAACGTCCGCCGAAATGACGACGACAAGCGCGTCTTCGGCCCTTCCGCCTATCTGGTGGACGGCAAATTGGAGACGGCTTGGAGTCCGGATCGTGGCGTCGGCCGCCGCAATGCGCCCAGCGAAGCCGTGGTCCGTTTCAAGGAACCGCTCACCCTCGCCCCCGGTGAGCAATTGCGGCTGCGGTTGCGCTTTAAGCACAGTGGCAAAGACGGCCAAGGGCGGGATACGCAGCTCTTGGGCCGTTTCCGGGTTGCCCTGACCCCCGCGCCCGACGCGACGGCCGCCGCCATTCCTACCGCCGCACGTCTGGCCCTCGCCGTGCCCGCGACGGCCCGAAGCGCCGGGCAGCAAGCGGCGCTTTTCGCGGCGTGGCGGTCGGGCAACGCGAGTTTTGCGGAAACGAACGCGGCGATCGCCCAGCTTTGGGCGCAATATCCGGTGGAGGATACCACGGTGCTCGTCCTCGGTGAACGCAGTCCCAGTTCGACGCGCGCCACCTTCCTGCTTGATCGGGGTGAGTGGAACAACCCCAAGGGACTCGTCGCAGCGGGCACGCTCGATTTCATGCACGCGCTGCGCCCGGAGCAGGCCGAGGAACCCGCCCGTCTCGCTTTGGCCCGCTGGCTGGTGGACCGCCGTTCGCCGACGGCGTCACGCGTCGCGGTCAACCGCGTGTGGCAGGCGCTCTTTGGCGCGGGTCTCGTCGAGGCCTCCGAGGATTTTGGGGTGCGCGCCCCGGCGCCCGCGCTGCCCGAGGTGTTGGACTGGCTCGCGGTCGAATTCATGGACCGCGGCTGGAGCCAGAAGCAGCTCATCCGCACCCTCGTCACTTCGGCCACCTACCGGCAGTCATCGGTCATCACTCCCGAATTGCAGGAGCGCGACCCGAAGAACCGCCTGTTGGCGCGCGGTCCGCGTTTCCGCGCCGAAGCCGAAGTGATTCGCGACATCGCGCTCAGCACCTCCGGCCTGCTCACGGAAAAAATCGGTGGCCCGAGTGTTTTCCCGCCGGTGCCCGAAAGTCTTTTCGCCTCCAGCTTTATCCCGGTGGATTTCTGGAAAACAGCCACGGATGCCGAGCGCTACCGCCGGTCGCTTTATGTTTTCCGCCGGCGCTCGATGCCTGATCCGGTGCTCTCCAGTTTTGATGCGCCGAACGGGGACAGCGCCTGCGCCTCCCGCCCGCGGTCCAACACCCCGCTGGCCGCGCTGGCCTCGCTCAACGAGATTGTTTTCGTGGAGGCCGCGCAGGCGCTCGCGCTCCGCATTCTCCGCGAGGGCGGCCCGACGGAGGAGGCTCGGGCCGCTTACGGTTTCCGGCTTTGCACCGCGCGGGCCGCTCGGCCCGACGAAATTGCCGAGGTCCTCGCCGTCATGCGGACGCCACGCCAGCGCGTGGCGGAGGGCTGGATCTCCGCCCGCGAACTCGCGTTTGGTGATGCCGCGAAACTGCCCGAGCTTCCACCCGGCATCACGCCGGCGGACGTCGCCGCGTGGACGGTTGCCGCCCGCGTGCTGCTCAATCTCGACGAAACCCTCACCAAAAGCTGAGCCCATGAACTTCGCCCCCGATCTTCACCGCGCCTCCGCGCGGAATCTCTCCCGGCGCTGGTTTCTCCGCGAGTGCGGCGTCGGCCTCGGCAGCATCGCCCTCGCCCAGCTCATGCAGCGCGACGCGCACGCCGCGGCGGCAAAAAACCCCTTCGCGCCCAAGCTCCCGCCGCGGGCGGCAAAGGCGAAGCGCGTGATTTTCCTTTTCCACGCCGGCGCGCCGAGCCACCTCGATCTCTTCGACCACAAACCCGAGCTCACGCAGCGGGATGGCCAGCTCCCGCCCGCCGAGCTGCTGAAGAATTACCGCGCCGCCTTCATCAACCCCAACTCGGCGCTGCTCGGCACGAAGTTCAAATTCCAGCGCTACGGAAAGAGCGGCGTCGAGCTTTCCGAACTGCTGCCGCACACGGGCAAGATCGTGGACGACCTCTGCCTGATCCGCTCGATGCAGACCGACGCCGTGAATCATGCGCCGGCGCAGATCATGATGAACACGGGTTCGCCGCAATTCGGCCGGCCGAGCCTGGGCTCGTGGGCGCTCTACGGTCTCGGCAGCGAGGCGGAGAACCTGCCCGGCTACGTGGTGCTCAGCAGCGCAAAAGGCACGAGCGGCGGCGCGAGCAACTGGGGCTGCGGCTTCTTGCCCACGATGTATGCCGGCATCCCGTTTCGCGCCAGCGGCGATCCGATTCTTTATCTCTCGAATCCCCGCGGCATCGACGGCCCCACGCAGCGCGCGTCGCTCGACGCGATCACGCGGCTCAACCAGCGCAGCCTCATCGACAGCGGCGATCCCGAAGTGGCGGCGCGCATCCAAGGCTACGAAATGGCCGCGCAACTCCAGCAGAGCGCGCCCGATCTGATGGACATCGGCAAGGAGTCGAAGGAAACCCTCGAACTCTACGGCGTGGAACCCGGCAAGTCCGGCTACGCGCGCAACTGTCTGCTCGCGCGCCGGCTCGTCGAGCGCGGTGTGCGTTTCGTGCAGCTTTTTCACGAGGCGTGGGACCAGCACGGCAACCTCTCGAAGGATTTGCAGAAGAACTGCAGCGACACCGACCGCGCCAGCGCCGCGCTTGTGCAGGATCTCAAGCAGCGCGGACTGTTGGAAGATACGCTCGTGATCTGGGGCGGAGAATTTGGCCGCACGCCGATGGTGCAGGGTGGCAACGACGGCCGCGACCACCACAACCGCGGCTTCACGATGTGGCTCGCGGGCGGCGGCGTGAAGGCCGGCCACGTCCACGGCGCGACCGACGACCTCGGCTTCAACGTGGCGCGCGACCCGGTCCACGTGCACGACCTCCACGCCACGATTCTCCATCAACTCGGCTTCGATCACACCAAGCTCACGTATCGCTTCCAAGGCCGCGACTTCCGCCTGACCGATGTGCACGGCGAAGTGGTGAAGGGGATTCTGGCGTAGGCGGGTTGCGGCTCGAAAGTGGCACGGGCGTCCCGCCCGTGATTTCAGACATGGGCGGGACGCCCATGCCACTGCGAATCTAGGCCGGCGGCGGCACGCCGCCAAAATCCAATTTCATCTTCGCCGCGGACTCATCGAGGATGATTTTCGCTGTGTAGGGTTTGCCGGATTTGGCGGAGACGAGCGCGGAGACGTCGATGGGTGCGTTGTCTTTCCAGCCCTGCAAGATCGGGACGTAGTCGGCGGCGGAGAACGTTTTGCCGAACGCGGTTTTCCAGAGTTTCACGCCAGGCCAGCCGGATGCTTCGAAAAACGTGCCGCCGTCGAGCAGGAGTTTTCCCGACTTGGGGCACTTGACGCCTTTTACCTTCGTGGGCTCGGGCAGGTGGATGACTAGTTTCTTGAGCGCGGCGTCGAGCACGAGATCGGCTTCGTAGGTGCGGTTGCCGGTGGCGGATTTCAGATTCGCGGCGTGAAACGGTTTGCCGGCGAGGTGGCTGGTGAGGAGCGCGACGAACTCGGCCGCGTCCCAGGGGCGGCCGAAGGCAGATTTCCAGAGACGAAGGCCGGGAAAACCGGGCGCCTCGAAAAACGGGCCGCGGTCGAGCAGGGCCTCGTTGGATTTGGGGCAGATCGCGCCCTCGACGGGCGTGCCGGCGGTGACGGGGACGACGGGGTCGTTGAGGCCGGCGCGGGTGCTGCCGGTGATGAACGCGGTCTTCATGCTGACGACGCTGGCGAGGAGCGCGTCGAGGAACTCGGGGCGCGTCATCGGCGCGGTGTTGCGCTCCATTTTTTTGAGGATCAGTTCCCATTCGCCGGTGAGTTTGGCGGAGAGGAGACTCGGGGCGCGCGGGGCGAGTTCGCGGCAGAGCAGGCGGCCGTTTTCGGTCGAGAGGAGGCGGGATTTCTCGCGGATGACGAAGCCGCGCAGGAGAATTTTCTCGATGATGTTGGCGCGGGTGGCGGCGGTGCCGATGCCCTTGTCCTTCATGACCTCGGTCATCGCGTCGCGCTGCTCCTCGGGCGTGTTTTCGTCGAAGGTCTCGCCGGCGTATTTCATGGCGTCGAGCAGCGTGGCGTCGGTGAAATGCTCGGGTGGCTTGGTGGTGAGCTCCTTCAGCGTGGCGGCGTCGAGGACCTGGGTTTCGGTGATGGGCGGGAGATCGCGGGCGGGGCGTTCCTCGCGTTTCACCCAGCGGTTGAAACCGGGAAACTCGATCTGTTCGCGGGAGGCGCGGAAGACGGCGGGCGCGTAGGGGCCGGTGCCGCCTTCTTGCGTGTAGCGGCGGGTGACGCCGCGGTATTTCGCGGCTTCGTCGAGGGCCATGAGCGTGGTCTGGACGACGGTGAGGAAGGCGAAGAGGTCGTTGCCGGTGAGTGTCGAGATGCCGTTCGTTTCTCCGGTGGGCACGAGGCCGTAGTGACCTTCGACCTGTTTGTCGTCGAAGGCGCGGGCGGCGAACGCGATTTTCTTCGGCATCAAATCCTGCTGCGAAAGATGTAGCGCGGGCCGCATCGCGCGGAGGTGGGCGTGGACGTCGACGAGGGAGGCGTAGAGTTTCTCCTTCATGTCTTCGCGCAGGAAGCGGCAGTCGGTGCGCGGGTAGCTGATGAGTTTGGCGTCGTAGAGTTTTTGGAGGATCGCGAGCGTGTCGGTGGCGGTGCTGCCGAACTTTTTCGACATCAGCTTCTGCATTTCCTGGAGGTCGAAGGGCAGGGGCGGTTTCTCGGTGCGCGAGGCTTTTTTCTCGGTGGCGCGGTAGGTCGCGGGCGCGAGGGCGGCGGCGGTGAAGGCCTCGCCCTTGGCCTTGTCCCAGAAGACTTTTTTGTCGCGCTCGCTGCTCACGCTGGGGGCGCCGAGCAGCTTGATGCGGTCGGGCGACGCGGCGTAGGCGTCGAGCTCGGCCTTGGCCTCGATGCCGGCGAAGGAGCCGTGGGCTTCCCAGAATTTCTGCGGGACGAAATTGGCGATCAACTGGTCGCGGGCGACGATGAGGGCGAGGGTGGGCGTCTGCACGCGGCCGACGGACCAGACCTTCCAATCGCCGCGGCCGCGCGGGAGAGTTTTGGTCGCGAGCACGGTGACGTTCATGCCCACGAGCCAGTCGGCTTGGTCGCGGGTGAATCCGGCCTGCGCGAGACCGTCGTAGGTTTTGAGCGGCTGGCGGGTGGCAAAGGCTTCTTGCAGGCCGGAGACCGTCATCGTCTGCGCCCACATGCGCGAGTAGGCGGTGCCGACGGGGGCTTTTACGCCGCGCAAGGCCTTGCGGAAGATGACCTCGCCCTCGCGCTCGGCGTCGCAGCCGTTGACGATTTCACAGCCGGCGTGGGCGGCGGCTTCCTGGCGGAGAATCGCGAGCAGGCTCTCGGCGTCGGCGCGGGGTTCCTCGACGAAGTCCCAGAGCTTGGCCGGCACGATGGGCAGATCGTGGACGTTCCACGCGCCGAACTTCGGGTCGTAGGTCTCGGGCTTGGCCAATTCGAAGAGATGGCCGCGCGCGGAAACGACGGTGAGTTCGGCGCCGTCGGCCATGCGGCCCCGGTGGGGTCCCTGCCCGGTAAAATGCCCGCCCGTGAGCGCCGCCGCAAAGTCACGCCCTGCGGCGGGTTTTTCGGCGACGAGGAGGATTTTGGGCATTCGGGAAACGTATCAGGGCCGGGGAAACGGCGACAATGCTGGCTTCGGGGAATTTCGAGAGCGGGTGAAGTGGCGTCGGCTGTGCGGGCTCGGTGAAAGTTTACGCTGGTCAATCTATACGCCTTAGGCGTATAGTTTCGGGATGGAGTTCAAGCGCCTCACAACCTTCGAGCGGTCCGCCGCAGGCCTCTTGAGTGAGACGGACGTGATGGAGTTGGAACTCGGCCTCGTGTTCGCGCCGGAGTCGGGGGACGTGATTCCCGGCGGCAAGGGGCTTCGCAAAATTCGTCGGGCGATGACGGGGCGTGGGAAGAGCGGCGGTGCCCGGGTCATCTACTACTATATTTCCAAAGCGGCCACGATCTACCTCGTGTTTGCTTACGCCAAGAATCGCCAATCCGATCTCACCAAAAACCAACTCGCGGCCCTCGCGAAATTCGTTGCCACCCAAATTCCATGAAAGCCAAAGAATTCAAAAAACTGCTCGAAGGTGTCCGTGAACTCGGCTCCGCCCTGCGGGGTGAAAAGGGCGCGGTTGCCCGCGTCGACTACATCGAGCCGGACAGCGTTGTGGCCATCCGGGCCAAGTTGGGACTCAGCCAATCCGAGTTTGCCCGGGTTTTTGGCATCAGCTTGGACACGCTGCAGAACTGGGAGCAGGGGCGGCGCAAGCCGTCGGGCGCGGCGCGGGTGCTATTGAAGGTCGCCGAGCGTCATCCCGAGGCGATTTTGGAGGCGGTGGCGTAGAGGCTCAGGGACTGGAGGCGAGCGGGGGTGCGTTAAAGAGCGCGCAGGTGGCGGCGCGCCGACCGGTGCGCGGTTGGCTGCGGGCGGTGCGGGAGAGCTCGGGCGCGACCCAGGCAGGTCTCGCGGCCAAGCTCGGGATGACCCGACAATCTTATGCCCAACTTGAAACGGCGGAGGCGCGCGGGGTGATTAGCCTGAAGTCGCTGCAACGGGCGGCGGAGGCGATGGAGTGCGAGGTCGTATACTTTGTGGTGCCGCGGGCGGGGGTGGCGGAGACATTTGCCGAGCTGGCGGCACGCCACGATCCCGCGCGGGTGCATTTGGCGGCGACGGAGCATTCGATGGCGTTGGAGGGACAAGCGGTGGGGGATCTGAAACCGGTGCGACCTGCGCCTCCGACCGCGTGAATCCCGGCGATGATCTGGACCTGTTTCCCGTCGAAGACGGGGCCACGCCGCTTACGCCGGAGGAGCAGTTGGAATTGATCCCCAGCTTGGCGACACGGGCGCAGCGCAGCGTTGAAGTGCAAGCCCGGCTTCTAGCCCGGCGCAGCGGAGGCGGGTGAGGAGGCGGCGGGTATGGGCGCGCTTGAGCTCGTGGCCCCAGATGCGGAGGACGGTCCAGCCGCGGGCGCGGAGGGTGCGGGTGAGCGGACGGCCTTTAGATCGGTGGCGGGAAAGAAAGCTCGATATAGGCGCCGGGAAGCAGCGTGGTCGCTGCGGCAGCAACGTAATCCGTATGTTGGCGAATCAGACGCCAGTCGGTCGTCAGCAGGACGAGCACAGCGAGCTGCCTCGCGGGTAAATTCTTTTGGTAGCGGAGATTTTGATCGGTGGTGATGATGGCGGCAGAGCCGTCGGTTTCCGCCGCGCGAAGCAGCTCGCCATTCTGCAGCCGACCCCAGCCTTTTTCGTAGGCGGTCAGGATCTCGTGATCTGGGAGAAACCGCCGCAGCGGTTCGGGTGTGCCCTGATCGAAGAGAATCTTCATCGCCGCCCGCTTCAGACCTCGGCGAGGCTGCGTTGGGCGTGATCCAGCACGGCTTCAACCTGCTCGCGACCGACGCCGGGAAACCACTGGAGGAATTCCTCAACGGTGGCGCCGCTTTCCAAATTTTCGAACAGCGCCTTTACGGGAACGCGCGTGTCTTTGAACAGCCAGACACCGCTGACTTTCCCGGGAATCCGCTCCACAGCAGAGCATTGGGACCAGTTGAGCATGTCGAAAATGTGTCGAGCTCAGCCCCGAAGCGCAAGCCGGGCTTCAAGCCCAGCGCGGTGGAGGCGGGTGAGGAGGCGGCGGGTGTGGGCGCATTTGAGCTCGTGCTCCCAGATGCGGAGGACGTTCCATCCGTGGGCGCGGAGGGTGCGGGTGACGAGGCGATCGCGGGTGCGGTTGGCCGAAATCTTGTCGCGCCAGAACTTCGCGTTGGTCTTGGGCGAGGTGGCGTGGAGCGGGCAGCCGTGCCAGAAGCAGCCGTCGACGAAGACGGTGAGTTGGCGCGCGCGGCAGACGAAGTCGGGTAAACTCGAAACGCCGTCTGTTCCGCTCTTTCAACTTTCGACTGAAGCAAAGCCGTCTGCTTCATCCGTTGAGATTTAAGGCGCGGTAGGAACTGACGAACC
>CALSBN010000008.1:0-53061 GCA_943373185.1 Opitutus sp. GAS368
TTCATGGTGAAAATCAGGCGAGCTTGGTCTGGCCGGGGATGGCGCGGGCGGCCACGGGGCGCGGGGCGTTCCAGTCGAGTTTCTCCGGCATCAGAACTTCGTTGGAGTTAAGCGCACGATCCCAGGTGACGACTTGGCCGGTGTAGGCGGCCATGCGGCCCATAATGGCCATGAGCGTGCTGTGGGCCATTGAGACGCCGTCGTTGACGGGTTTGCCGGCGCGGATGGCGGCGAAGAGTTCATCGTGCTCGACCTGATACATGTCGCGGGTGGGGCCGGTGTATTTCCAATTGGTTTTGCCGGTGATGCCCTGGGTGGCGAGGCGGCCGTTGGAGAAAATGCCCTCGGTGCCCATGACGTAGTCGGTGACTTCGTTGTAGACGCCGTCGTGTTGGCGGCAGGAAAGGGTGGCCCGGACGCCGCTGGCGTATTCGTAGGCGACGCTGAAATTGTCGTAGGTGTTGCCGTAGGCTGGGACGGTGCGGCCGCCAACGCCGATGGCCTGCGTGGGCATCTCCTGTTTCATGAGCCAAGCGATCTTGTCGACGTTGTGGATCGCCTGCTCGACGAGGTGGTCGCCGGAGAGCCAGGTGAAGTTATACCAATTGCGGAGCTGCCATTCGAGGTCGGTCTGGCCCGGGGTGCGCGTGCCCGGGAACTTCGTCGTCAGCGTGCCGGTGTGGTAGGTCGCGATGATCGCGCGAAGATCGCCGATGGCACCGGCGTGAACTTGGGCAACCGTGGCGCGCATCCGTGGGTCGTAGCGCCAGCAAAAACCGGACATGACCGAGAGATTTTTGCGCTGGGCCTCGGCGGCGGAGGCGAGGACCGAGCGAATACCGGGGCCGTCGACGGCGACGGGTTTTTCGCAGAAGACGTGTTTTCCGGCGGCGACGGCGGCGCGGAAATGCTCGGGACGGAAGGCGGGCGTCGAGGCGAGGAGGACGACGTCAACGCCGCTGTCGATGACCTTTTGATAAGCGTCGAGCCCGACGAACGACGTGGCCGGGGTGACGTCGATCCGGTTGGCGACGGCGGTCATTTTTTTCAGCGTCGCCAGACTGGAGTCGAGCCGGTCGGCAAACACATCGGCCAAGGCCGTGAGGCGCACGCCGGGGTCGGCCTTCAGCGCTTGGAGGGCGGCACCGGTGCCGCGCCCGCCGCAGCCGATCAGGCCGACCTTAATGACCGACGGAGCGGGAGTGGACGCATCGGCGGCGCGGGTGAGCGTGGCGGAGGCGACGAGGCCGCCGACGGCGACGGTGGATGAATTGCGGAGGAAGTGGCGGCGGGTGAGCATGGCGGTGGGGGAAAAAAGAGCGTTACAGAGACTTGAGGAGAATGTCGCGGAACTCGACCGGATCGTTGTGACCGGCGAAGCCGAAAAAACCGGAGGGGCGGTCTTTGCCCGGGTGGGGTTTGCCGGCGAGCACCGAAGGCAGATCGACGGTAGCGAGATCGGCATCGAGGATGACCGTGCCGTTGAGCTCGACGGTGATGCGCGAGCCGCGGACGGAAACCTCCTGGAAATTCCATTCACCAATGGGAAATTGATAGCCGCGGGCGGCGGCCACCATGCCGTAGGCCGAGCCGTGGGCTTGTCGGGGATCGATGGGGCCTTTGGTCTTCTCGTAGTTGTCGTCGAGAATTTGGAGTTCGCACATGCCGACGTAGGCGGGGTCGCCGGTGCCGGGATAGCGCAGGGCGAGACCGTTGTTGCCGGCAGTGGGCAGTTTAAACTGCAGACGGGCGTGAAAATCTGTGAGCTCGCGGTTCCAGTAGATCGTGCCGCCCTTGCCCTTCTGCCAGACGAGTGCGCCGTCTTTGGCGGCGACGGCTTCAAGCGGGCCGGCCCAACCGTCGAGATTTTTGCCGTTGAAGATCGGCTGAAACCCTTCGTTGCCGCGGGCGGCGAGAAGACGGGTGGCCTCGGCGGGACCGATTTCGCGGATGAAAAGATTGCGCCAACGGGTCTCGCCGCCGTGGGTCTGAAGTTGGATCGGGCCGCGTGCGGGAATTGGGCGCCGCTGGGCGGGAGGGAGATTTTTGTCGTAGAAATTCTCGAGGATCACGTGATCGACGACGGGTTGGTCATTGAGCCAGATGCTCACGCGGCTCCCGACCATAATGACGCGGAAGCGGTTCCACTCCCCGACGGGGCGGTCCGCGCGCACGAGGGGATCGCGGCCGGGGGACGTTTTGGCGTTGTTCCAGAGACCGCCCGAGCCTTTCGCGGCGCCGTGGCCCTTGGGGTCGGGCATGGCGGGATCCCAAATCTGAACCTGGGGCACGCCGCGCAAGTAGAGGCCGGAGTCGGTGCCCGTGGTGATCTTCCAATCGACGAGCAACTCGAAGTCGCCGTAGTCGCGTTCGGTCGTGGCGTAACCGCCAAGCCCGTCGTTGAGCAATTCGCCGGCGTCGACGGACCAGTGAGGTTTGCCGTCCTTGAGCGCGGTGAGACTTGCGGTCCATTTGGCGACCAAGGCGTCGCGCTCGGCGGGCGGAAGCGCCATGAGATTGCGGTGGTCGTAGGTGTCGCCGCCGCGCCAGCCTGCGAGATCGGTGCCGTTAAAGAGCGAGGTGAAGCCGGCGGGGGGCGCGGCCCGGCCGCAGGATGCGGTGACAACGAGCAAAATTACCAGGCAAAGACGGTGCGTTTTCAAGAAGGGGGCGGTCGGAAGCACGGCGGAAACTGGAAGAGGATTCGGGGCGAAAGGAAACGGGAATTTATCCGAACATTCTTTTTTATTCCGGCTTGGCCTGAGAGGCGGGAACGCAATGCTCGCCGACTTATTCCTCGTCGGCTAGCCGCCGATTTTCTGTCACCCCGCTCTTCTATGTCGCACGTTGCTCCTTCCTGCAAAGGCCGGCTCTTTTTCATGATGGTGCTCCAGTTTTTCATCTGGGGCGCCTGGCTCCCGTTGATCTTCGGTTACCTGCCGAGCCTCGGATTTTCCCCCGGGCAGCAGGCCTTGATTTTGAACGCGTTTCCGGTGGCTTCGATCATCGGCATGTTTTTCAGCAACCAGTGGGCGGACCGGAAATTTGCGCCGGAAAAGTTTCTGGCCTTCTCCCACCTCGTGGGCGGAATCGCGATCCTCGGGTGCGGACTCACGAAGGAGTTTTGGCCGTTTTTCCTGCTGATGCTGGTGCATTGCCTGTTCTACGTGCCGACGATCTCGATCACGAATTCAATCGCCTTCGCGAACATGAGGAATCCGGAAAAAGAGTTCGGCGTGGTGCGCGTGGGCGGGACGATCGGGTGGATTCTCGCGGCGTGGCCGTTCACATTCATTTTTGTGAATTGGGCGGCGGTGGAGGCGGCGAACCCCGTAGGTTTCGTCGATTGGCTGGGTAAGGCGTTGGCGAATCCTTTGTCGGGCGATGCGGCGAAAGCGGCGACGAAGTGGACCTTTATCGTGGCGGGGCTCGCCTCGCTGGCGCTGGCTGCGTTCAGCCTGGTGCTGCCAAAGAGCGCGCCGAAAGTCGCGACGGCGCCGGGCACGGTGGAGAAACTCGCCTGGATCGAGGCGTTCAAGCTGTTGAAGCACCCGTTTCTGCTCGTGCTGTGGCTTGTGACGTTGGTCGATTCCTTTGTGCACAACTGCTATTTCAACTGGACCGGGGTGTTTCTCGGCACGGCGAAGGAAGCGGGCGGCGTGGGGATCGCGTCGAACTGGATCGCGCCGGTGATGAGCTTGGGGCAGATCGCGGAGATCTTGACCATGCTCGTGCTGGGCGTGGTGCTGAAGACTCTGGGGTGGCGCACGACGTTGGTGGTCGGGGTGCTGGGCCACGCGGGCCGTTTCGCGGTGTATGCGTTCTGGCCGGAGAGCACGTCGATGATCATCACGGTCCAGCTGCTCCACGGGGTGTGCTACGCGTTTTTCTTTGCGACCGTCTACATCTTCGTGGACGCGCATTGTCCGAAGGACATCCGTTCGAGCGCGCAGGGACTCTTCAATCTCCAGATTCTCGGAGTCGGTGCTTTGTTGGCCAATTCGATCTGCCCGTGGCTGATCCAAAAAGTCTACACGACCGGCGGCGTCACGGATTTCCGCGGGTTGTTCATCGTGCCGATGGCGGTGGCATCGGTCGCGGCCATCGCGTTGGCCATCTGTTTCCGGCCGCCGAGCGCCAGGCCGGGCGCAGCGATCGGCGGAAGCGCACCGGCGCATTGAGCGTTCAGCCCTGATAAACTCGAAACTATCACTACAAATGACGGCGAAAATTCGTGTTCTGGTCGTGGGTTGCGGGCACATGGGAATCTCCCACGCGCGGGCTTACCGGGCGATGGCGGGAGACTTTGAAATCGTGGGTCTGGTGAGTCGCGGACCGGCGTCGCGGGGAAAACTAAATGCGGAACTCGGCGGCGGGTGCACGGAGTTTTCCGATTTCACGGCGGCGTTGGTGGCGACGCGGCCGGACGCGGTGTGCATCAGCACCTATGCGGAGACGCACGCCGACTATGCGGTCGCGGCGATGGAAGCGGGAGCCCATGTATTTCTGGAAAAGCCGGTCGCCGACAACCTCGCCGACTGCGAGCGCGTGATCGCGACGGCGAAGCGGCTCGGGCGGAAGCTGGTCGTGGGGTATATTTTGCACGTTCACCCGTCGTGGCAGAAATTTACCGAGCTCGCGCAGACGCTGGGCAAGCCGCTGGTGATGCGGATGAATTTGAACCAACAGAGTTCGGGTGCGAATTGGGAGACACACAAGAACCTGCTGCGCACGACCTCGCCGATCGTCGATTGCGGGGTGCACTACGTGGATGTGATGTGCCGGATGACCGGCTCAAGGCCGGTGAGCGTGAGCGGGATCGGGGCGCGGCTGACGGACGAAATCGCGGCCGATCAGATCAACTACGGACATCTTCAGGTGACGTTCGCGGATGGCTCGATCGGCTGGTATGAGGCGGGGTGGGGGCCGATGATGAGCGAGACGGCGTTTTTTGTGAAGGACGTGATCGGGCCGAAAGGGTGCGTGAGTATCGTCGCGAAATCGGCGGCGGCGGCGGGGATGTCGGCCGACGTGGATTCTCACTCGAAGACGGAGTCGTTGCGGCTGCACCACGCAACGCGCAAGGCCGACGGGAGTTTCGACCGCGCGGATGAGATCATCGATGTGAACGACGAGCCGAATCACGATGAACTGTGTCGGCGCGAGCAGGAGGTTTTCCTGCGGGCGATCCGCGAGGACCGCAACTTGACGGCGCATTGGCAGAGCGCGGTGGACAGTTTGAGAATCGTGCTCGCGGCGGATCAATCGTTCCGCGAGCGGCGGACGGTGACGTTGTAGCGACGTCAGTCGCCGGAACGTCGGGAGCTTTCCCAGATCGCCCAAGACAGGCCGAAGGCGAAGTTCCAGTTGGTTTCGCGAGCGAGCAAGGCGCTGCGGCGGTTGGTCGCGCCGTGATAGAGCCCGATTTGTGAGCCAACGAAGAGGCGGACTTGCGGGGTGAGCCGGCGGGAAAGACCGATTGATACCTCGGATCCGAGATAGCCGGACTCGGCGTCGAACACTGGACGATCGCGGAGGGCGAATTCCGGGCGGACTTCGTAGAAGTAATCCATCAGTTTTTCAGAGGAAAAGATGGGGCCGACGCCGAGCGAGAGCGTGTTGCCACCGATGAAATCGCGGTCGCGGTAGGTAAGGCGGGGATTGAGCACAAAACCACGGGAGCGGATCCCGCCGTCGCCGAAGCTGAGGGAGGCACGGACGGGGAGGTTAACGGTGAACGAGCGATCCTGCTCTTCCCAAGCGCGCCAAGTGAGCTGGGGGCCGATCTCGCCAAGGAAGTCGAGGTCGGGCATGCCGCGACGCAGGGTGTTTTTGTCCGATTCGGCGTTGAGCGAACCGTCGAAGCTCAGATCAAATTCAAGCGTTTCACTGAGCTGAAAACGCCCGCGAACAATCCCGCCGTCACCGGCGCGAAGAATCTTTCCCCGATAGATGAAATAGGGGACGGGAAAGCCGCGAAAACGGGACTGGGCAGCACCGGGGTAATCGGCGACGTAGCCGCCGACGCCGGCGAGGCCGACCTCCCAAAGTGGGCGACCGGTGGGATCGGTGTTGCGCGCGAGGGTGGTCAATGGAACCTCTTGGGCGAAAGAGACGGGGGAAAGAACAACGAGAACCAAACCCAGAATTACGGGCAAACGGTGGAAGCGCATCATAGCGAAAAGAAATCTCTTTCGCTTGGATTCAAGTTGGTTCTCTAGAAATAGAATCGCGCGGGCGTGGTTCCAACCCGGCAGCAAGACCGACGAATGCGCCGGACGTTGGGCGGAATTCTCCTTGCGGCGGGGGAAGGCGGCGGGGACGTTCGGCGGCTATGGAGCTTTTTGAGATCAAGGCCGAGGTGCCGGCAGCGGCAGCAGATGCAGTTGATACGACGCTGTTGGAGTTGGGTATCAACGGCTGGAGCCTGCTGGAAGACGCCATCGCAAAGCGGGCTTGGATTGTGGGCATTTTTGCGAGCGAGGCGGAAGCAGAGGTGCGGTGGCGTGAACTGAGCCCGATTTTGGGGTTGGCGGCGTTGATCGAGCCCGTGGTGCGGCCAATGGGCGATCAAGACTGGAAAGAGAGTTACAAAGCGCACTTTCATGCGTGGCAGTTCGGACGGCTGCACTGGGTGCCCGTGTGGGAACGGGAGGCGTTTGTGTTGCCGGCGGGGGACGCGGTGCTGTGGCTGGACCCGGGTTTGGCGTTTGGCACCGGGAACCATGAAACGACCCGGCTTTGCGTCGAGCGATTGGTGATGCGAGCAGACGAGGCTGGCGTAAGCGGGCGGGTAATCGACGCGGGATGCGGCTCGGGAATTTTGGCGCTGTCGGCGCTATTGTTGGGGTTTCGGGACGTGGTAGGGTTCGACAATGACGCGGAAGCGGTGCGGATCAGCGAGGAAAACGCGGTTTTGAACGGATTGGCCGGCCGGGCGACCTGGCTGATCGGAGATCTTTTGAGCGGCTTTGCAGGAAAACGGGCCGAAGTCGTTTTGGCCAATATTCAGGCCGATGTGTTGCAGCGTTTCGCCAGTGAGTTGTTGGCTGCGGTTGCGCCCGGCGGGGTGTTGGTGTTGAGCGGGATCTTGGCGCAGGAGCGCGACATCGTGCGGGCGAAGTTCGAGGCCGCCGCGCCGGGATGGGGTGTTGATTCGCGGATATTGGGCGAATGGAGCGACGTGGTGCTCAAGCGACCGAGCGCCTGATGATTTTTGGACCATGAGGGCGTGTTTGAAGGGTCTTTTTGGGGTGTTTTTGGTGGTTTCGGTGGGATTTACGCGGGAAACGTGGCTGGCGCCGGAACGATTTACCGCGACCCCTGGGGCGACCTTGCGATTTGAGCTGATGAGATCGGCGAGCTTTTATGGCCCGGATGCAATGGAGCCGGTCGGGGCGGTCTCGAAGACGCGGGGTCTGTTGGCGGGCGATGCGGCAAGTTTAGGGCCGGTGACCGCGGGCGAAAAGGGGGTGAGTTTCTCCGCAACATTGAGCCGGCCGGGTGTGGCGGTAGTGTGGGCTGACACGGAGCCAGCGATTGTTGAGCGCGAATCTGAGCAGGCGATGGCCTACCTGCGCCGCAATCATGTCGGCGAAGCGGATCGGACGATCTTGATGGATGGGCAACCGCGGCAGGTTTGGCGGGAGCGGGTTTCGGCGCGGGCGAAAACGGCAGTTTATGTGGGTGAGCCCGATGGCGGCGACAAAGGTTGGCCCCAACCGATAGCCGATGGCTTGGATTTGGTGGTGATGGGACCTGTGAAAGAGTATCGGGTGGGGGACGATTTTTTGGTCCAGGTCCGACAGGCCGGCCTGCCATCAGAAGGGTTGGCGGTGGGATTCGTGCTAGCGGGGGAACGCCGGGAAAGCGTGGTGTTTTCCGCGGCAGACGGGGAGGCGACTTTTCGGCTCAATGCGCCGGGAGTATGGCTGATTTACTGTCGTTACATTCGGCGGTCGAGCGAAGCCGACGTGGACTGGGTGACCGAGCTTATGACCCTCGTGATTGAGGTGAAGTGAGGGGTTGAGGAGAACTGAAGATTGAGGGGTTTGGCCGAGTTCTCCGCTCGCTTGAGTTTGGATTTCGGCCGGCTTGATCAGCCCGAAAATTCCGAACCGGGATTCAGGGCGAATCGACACGTTTTGCCGTGCATTCTGCACTTTCGCGGCATGCCATGATTTAGTATCCGACAATAAAATTGCGATAATTTGGACCCTATTTTGGCAAAAAAGGGTGTTTTGCTCCTTAAAACCGCGTTTTTCTAATTATCGCAAAAATATGGCGTAATCAGGGTTTGCTATCGGAGTTCCTATTCTTTTGAACGCCTCTTCTGAATTGGCTACTAAGCATTATTGACCAGCAATCCTTAACCAAAAATTCCTTTGGACCTTAAGCAAATCAAACAAATCATCGACCTCATGAAGCGGTCGGAATTGACGGAGTTCGCCGTCGAAGAAGAGGGCTTCAAGCTCAAGATTCGCCGAGGACAAAATGGGGTTCCGGTCGTGACGCGTAACGGGGATTCAAATCCGCCTTTCCTTTTGGGTGGTTCAGACAGCGCCCACCCGCCGGTAAGTGCGCCGGCTCCGCAACAAAATCTGGTCCCCGCCAGCCCGGTGTCGGATGAGGCGGGTATCGCTTACATTAAATCTCCGATGGTCGGGACTTTTTACCGGTCGCCATCGCCCGAAAGCAAATCTTTCGCCGATGTTGGCACCAAGGTGACGGAAACCTCTCCGGTGTGCATTATCGAGGCGATGAAGATCATGAACGAGATTCAAGCCGAAGCCAAAGGAACGATCATCGAGGTGTTGGTGGAGAACGGCCAGCCGGTCGAGTATGGCCAGAAGATGTTCAAGATTAAGCAGTCTTGAATTTTGAGAGATCCATAAAGTGATCGCCCGAGGAGCTGCGAAGAGCAGCTTCCGAAGCGCACAAGTCCCCGGGGCGATTCCCGGGCGTGCGTCAGGGCGGCGTTGCTTCCTATTTCCTACCGATGATTCAGAAAATTTTGATCGCCAACCGAGGCGAGATTGCCCTTCGCATTGTTCGGGCTTGCAGAGAGTTGGGGATAAAGACCCTCGCGGTTTATTCGGAGGCCGACGTGCAATCGTTACACGTGCAGCTGGCGGACGAAGCGATCTGCATCGGCGGTCCAAAGAGTGCCGACAGTTACCTGCGGGCCGACCGAATTATCAGTGCGGCTGAAATCGCGGATGTGGACGCGATCCACCCAGGCTACGGATTTCTTTCGGAGAACGCCAAGTTCGCCGAGCAATGCGAGTCGTGCAATATCAAGTTTATTGGCCCGAAATCACAGTCTATCAAAATGATGGGTGATAAATCGGTGGCAAAGGACACAGTGCGGAAGGCGGGTGTCCCGATTGTGCCTGGGTCGGATGGACCGGTGGAATCCGAGAGTGAAGCGGTGAAGATTGCACGGAAGATGGGTTATCCGGTGATCATCAAGGCCGTGGCCGGCGGCGGCGGTCGCGGTATGCGGATTGCGCATAACGACGTTTCATTTGCGAAGGAATACCATGTCGCGCGGAACGAGGCGGAAAAAGCGTTCGGCAACGGCCAAGTTTACGTCGAAAAATACATCGAGAAACCCCGGCATATCGAATTTCAGATTTTGGCGGATTCGCACGGGAAGACGGTGCATTTGGGCGAGCGCGATTGCTCGGTGCAGCGTCGGCATCAAAAGTTGATCGAGGAGTCCCCGTCGCCGTTTTTGACTCCGGATTTGCGGAAAAAGATGGGGAAAGCGGCGATCCGGGCGGCCGAGGCGGCCAAGTATGAGAATGCGGGAACGATCGAATTCTTGGTGGATGCGAAGGGTAACTTCTACTTCATCGAAATGAACACGCGCATTCAGGTCGAGCATCCGGTGACGGAGGAGGTCACCGGTATCGACCTGATCAAGCAGCAAATACGAGTTTCCAACGGGGAGAAACTCGGCTTTGACCAGAGCGACATCAAGTTTACGAAGCACGCGATCGAGTGTCGGATCAATGCCGAGGATCCGGCGCGTAACTTCATCCCTTCACCGGGCACGATTGGTCTTTATTACGCCCCGGGCGGGCATGGCGTGCGGGTGGATTCGCATGCTTACTCGGGCTACGCGATCCCCCCGCACTACGACTCGATGATCGGCAAGCTGATCACTTACGGAGAGAACCGGAAAACGGCGCTGGAGCGGATGTATCGGGCCCTGAGTGAGTATCTGATTCGCGGGGTGAAAACGACGATCCCGTTGCACAAGGCCATCATGGCCGATCCGGTGTTCATCGAAGGCAAGGCAACGACGGCCTACATGGAGGAATTCCTCAGTCGGACGCCGACGGATCTGTTTTCTTGATTTGGTCGCCCCGAAGTTGGGGCGCGGGGGTCGAAGTTTGATTCCTGCCTACCTTATTCCGGCGGCGATCGCCGTGTTGATGCGGCGCGCGATGGAACGCATTTTCTCGCGCACCTCGCCGGTGTTGAGCGTGAGAATTTTGCGGTCCTCCATCACCACCCGGCCATGGATGACCGTGGTGCGCACATCGCGCGGGCTGGCGGCGTATACAAGAGTCGAGTAGACGTCATAGAGCGGGACGAGGGCGGTGGAATTGTGATCGAGGATGATGAGATCGGCGAGTTTGCCGGGCTCAAGGGAGCCCAGATCCTTATCGCGATGGAGGGCGCGGGCGCCGCCCAAGGTAGCCATCTCGACCACCTTCAGGGCGGGCATGACGTTGCGGTCTTTGCGGTCGAGCTTGTGGAGCTTGGCGACGTAACCGAGCTGACCGATGAGATCGAGGGTGTTGCCGCTCATCGGGCCGTCGGTGCCGAGGCCGATGCGGAGGCCGTCGTCGTGCATTTTGAGGCCGGGGGCGACACCTTTGGCGGATTTGATGTTGGCCACCATGTTGTGGGCGATGCCGACGTCGCGGGCTTTGAGGAGGGCGATATCGGAGTCGGTTACAAAAATGCAATGGGCGGCGATGAGGCGCGGGGTGAGCAGACCAAGGGAATCGAGGTATTCGACGGGGGTTTGGTTGCGCTCTCGACGGAGGGTTGAGATCTCGTCGGTCATCTCGGCTACGTGCATGAGGACCGGGAGATTGAGTTCGGCCGAGGCCTTGGCGACGAGCCGGAGGTGTTCGGCATCGAGGGAGTAGGGAGCGTGCGGAGCGAGGGCGGGCATGATGAGTGGATCGTTGGCCCAATCGGCGGCGAATTTTTTCGCGTAGGCGAGACCGCCGTAGGGGACGGGCGAGTCGGGCGTGGGAAAATTGAGGATGCTCTGTCCGAGGACGCCGCGGATGCCGACGAGTTTCGCGGCGCGTGCGACTTCATCCTCAAAGTAATACATGTCGACCGCCGTGGTGACTCCTCCTTCGATCATTTCGACGAAGCCGTGGAGGGCGCCCCAATAAACGAGTTCGCGGTCGATGAGATTTTTCTCGAGTGGGAAAATGAAGCGGCGAAGGCGGTCGGGCACGTCGTCGCCGAGCCCGCGAAAGACGGTCATCGAGGCATGGGTATGGGTGTTGATGAGGCCGGGGAAGACAAGGTCACCGCGGGCGTCGATGGTTTTCGCGGCGGAATAGTCGGTTGCGATTGAGGAAGGACCGACCGCAACGATGCGTGAGTCGCGGATGACAATGGCACCGTCTTCGATGATTTCACGGGCCGCGTTCATCGTGACGATGTGGGCACGGGTGATGATCAGGTCGGCGGGTTGGGGGGCTGCAGGGGCGGTCATGGGGAACAGCGGAAAGAGGAATAGAAAGGTGACGCGGATCGAGGAGAGACGCATGGCGGCGGGAAGATTTACCGTGAGAGCAAGGAGGTGAAGAGCGTGGAAAATCGAGGGACATCGAGTTGAAATTCGATGCGGGCGAGTTGTTCGCCCAAGTTTGGTTGGAGGCCAGGAGTCCAACTCAAGGTGTCGCCGTAACCGGCCCCGCGGTCGAGGTTGACGTCGATGAAAGCGTTCTCGGCATGAGTCACGACCGAGGGATCGATCCAGGACGCGGCGGCAATCTCGTCCCAAAGCGGGCGCCCGCGTTGGCCGAAGCGATCAAGATAGGACGCGAGTGGCGTGCCGGCCCCGGCGATGGTCGCGAACTGCTCGGGGGTTGATCGGACGTGCTGGGAAATGTCGATGGGCGAGCAGGTGATTTTTTTCCACGTTGAGCGGAGGACAATCCGCGAAGCTTCCGGGTCGAAGCGGAGGTTGAATTCGCGGCGCGGAGTGTGTTTGAACTCGGCGGAGTCGGTTTTGGGATGGAACGATCCGCCCATGAAGTGGAGTTCGCGGATGAGTTCGGGCAAACGGGGCTCAAGGCGCACGGCGAGGGCAATGTTGGTCAGCGGGCCGGCGCACCAAAGGGAGATTTCGCCCGGGTGTGCGCGGGCTTGGCGGATGATAAAGTTGGCTGCGTGTTCGTCGGCGGGTGAGGTGGTAGGATTGCCCTCGGGCAGGTCGGGAGAGGCATGCGGATCGGTGGTGCGCCCGGGACGGGCAAGATCCCACGCGCCGTTGTAGACGAGCCGACCGTGTTGTTGCTCCCAAAGGGCGTGATCACGCGGGGTGTGCACAAGTGGAGTGAGTGCGCCGGGCAAGACGGGAATCTCGGTGCGCTCCATGATTTCGAGGAGACGGAGGGCGTGGCGGACCTGAAGGTCGCGCCAGTGGTCACCCGTCGGAACGCAGATGCCGAGGGCTTCGACGTCCGGAGCGTTGAGGAGCATGGCGATCGCCTGGAGATTGGTGGACGCGGGGCCGAGGGCGTCTTGGTCGATGATAATTTTGCGGTTGGGCATGGGATGCGGCACGGAGTGGTGGCCGGCGGTTAGGGTTCGAGCGAGACGTCTTTGTAGTTCCGAAAGAGGAGCGGTGAGTTTTTCCAGCCACGGACGGAAGAGTGAACCAGCGTCGTGCGAGTTCCCCAGTAAATCGGTGCGATGGGAGTCTGGCCGATTAGGTAAGTCTCGGCTTGTTGAAGCGCGGCATGGCGTCGGTCGGGATCGAGTTCGGAAGCGGCGGCGGCGAGTAGGGCGTCGTAGGCCGGGTCGCTCCAGCCCGTCCCGTTGATACCGTTGCCGGTGGCGAAAATACCGAGAAAGGTCAGTGGATCGGGAAACTCGGCGTTCCACCGACCCCGCGCCAACGTGTAGTCGCGGGACTGATCATTGATGGCGGCGAGAAACATTTTGAATTCCTTTTGGGCGATCACGACTTCGACCCCGAGTTCGCGCCGCCAACGCTCTTGGAGAATTTCGGCGATTCGCTGGTTGGTCTCTTGGGGAATTGTTAGAAATTCAACCTTCGGGAAACCTCTTCCATCCGGGAACCCGGCCTCGGCGAGGAGACGACGTGCTTCGGCAGGATCGGAAACGAGGCCCGTGGGCGGATGGTATCCGGCGAGGCCGGGAGGTGTGAGGGCGTGGGCGGGGAGTTGGCCGCCGCGAAGGACGTTTTTGACGATGGCATCGCGGTCGATGGCGAGGGCGAATGCCCGGCGCACGCGTGCATCGCGGAATGGAGTTTCGGTTACGTTGAACCTGACGAAGTAGCTTTCGAACGCAGGCTCGATTCGAAGCAGATGGGGCGCGTCGTTCTTGTAGGAATCGACCTTGCTCAGCGGAAGATCCCAGGTGGTGTGCAGCTGTCCGGCGCGGAAAGCGAGTTCTTGGCTTTGCAACGACTCACTGGGGTAGAATCGGATCTCATTGAGCCGGACGTGGGCTGCGTCCCAGTAGTGGGGGTTTTTTTCGACGCTTAGATGTTGCCCTTCGCGCCATTCTCGGAAGCGAAAAGGGCCGTTGCTTACGAGCGGTGAATCGCGCGTCCACCGCGCGCTTCGGTCGTGCGGCGAACCGGATTTTTCGACTGATGATCGATGAACGGGAAACCAAACATTGGTTCGTAGGAGAGACAGGAAATACGCAGTGGGGCGCGCGAGCGTGATCTCGAGTATCCTCTGGTCGGGGGCCCGAAAACCAACTTGATCGAAGTCGGTGATCAGGCCTTTGGCGAAGAGCTCCGCGTTTTTTACGGGGTAGAAGACGTCTTTGTATTCCGAGGCGAGAGCGGGCGTGAGGGCGCGTTGAAAGCTGTAGAGAAAATCTTGGGCCGTAAGCGGGTCGCCGTTTGACCATCTGGCATCTGGACGCAGGTGGAAGATATAAACGAGTCCGTCGGTGGAAGTCTCCCATCGGTCTGCAATTCCCGGTCTCGGTTGCAGGGTCGTTTCGTCGAGTGTGACCAGGCCTTCGAATAGAGAACTCAAAACGTTGTGATCGATGGAACCGCCGGCGATATGGGGATCGAGGAATTGAACTTCTGCGCCATTGCCGACGTGGAGCGTTTTCTCGCGGTTCCCTGATTGGACAAGAGTTTCCCTGCGAGAGCATGCGGCGCCGGCAAAGATAACTAGGCCGATCAACAGCAGATGAGCGGGTGAAAATCTCAACATGGAGGTAAGGCGAACAGCAGAAGATGCACCGTTGGGCTTTACGAAAGGAATCAATCTCGGGAATTGGGCCTTGCGGGAAAATTGAGGCAAACTCACGTTCCTGCGGCGTGAAAATTGGATTTTTTGGCGGCAGTTTTGATCCCGTCCATTTTGGCCATTTGGTGGCCGCTCAAGACGCGTATGAACAGTTTGGTTTGGACCGTTTAATTTTGGTTCCTGCGGCTCAAGCGCCGCTAAAGCCGACCGACGTGCAATCCTCGCCCGAGGACCGTATGGCGATGATGAAGGCGGCGGCCGATTGGGATAAACGCTTCGAGATTTCCGACTTCGAGCTGCGCAAGGGAGGGGTCAGTTACACGATTGATTCAGCGCGGCATTTCCGGGCGCTCTATCCGCACGACGAACTCTACTGGGTAATCGGCGGTGATCAGTTGCCTAAGCTGCATCTTTGGAAAGATATCGAAGAATTGGCGAAGATTGTGGAGTTCATTTTTCTCGAGCGTCCTGGGTATCCGGAAAAAGCCCGCGTTGATGTTCCTGGTTTGCGGTTGCGTCGGTGTGACGGACACCTGCTGGCGATCAGCTCGACTGAACTGCGTGAGCGAACACGGCTGAATTTAGCGCTCGATTACTTTGTGCCGCATAAGGCGATTGTTTACATCCGCGAAAAGGGTCTGTATCGCGGGAATCGATGAAATTGAAAAAATCTGAATCGCTCGCTCTGGTTAAGTTATGCTGCCGGGCCTTGGAGGATAAGAAGGCTGAGGACCTTCGGGTGATGGATGTAAGCGAACAGTCATCAATTACGGATTTTCTGGTTTTGGCTACTGGCACATCATCGCCTCATCTCAGGGCATTGCGGATTGAAGTAGAAAAGGCCTTGGATTCCGCCAAAGCGCCAATCGTCGGGATGGAGATCCCTCAAGATAGCGGCTGGATGGTGATCGACGCGTTTGATGTCATGGTGCATCTGTTCACGACGGATCAACGGGAGCGATACGCTTTGGAGAATCTTTGGAAAGACGCGACGGAAGTTTCGATTTCGAAGCTGTTGGCGGCACCAAGAAAACAAAGGACATCAGTCCGAAAAAAGGAAGCGACGAAGAAGGCAAAAAAACCGACGAGGTCGCGGATCCAAACAAATAAATCAGGTGGCAGTTAGCAATTGAAGCCTATGGTTTTGAGGTTGGTTGAGCGCATATTGTTACTCATTGGCGTTTTTCTAAACGATTGCTGGTAATGGCTAAAAGCATAAATTGGGGTATCTGGCGGAGCATTAGCGGAATTTTGACCTTGTCTCCAAATTTCGATTTCAGCAGTCTTACATCGGTTATTATACCATACAAAAATACCAAAATGAAACACACGTCCAACAACTCCACCAAGGGCTTTACCCTTGTCGAAATCATGATCGTCGTCGTCATTATCGGCCTTTTGGCCGCTATGGCGATTCCCGCATTCCAAAAGGTTCGTCAGTCCTCACAAGACAAAGCCGTGTTGAACAACGCCCGCCAACTTTCTGCGGCGGCTGATCAATACTTCCTCGAGAACGGCGTCTCCACCGCTGCGCAGACGAGCCTCGTCGGCTCGGCCAATTACGTTAAGTCGCTTAACCTCGTCGCAAACGAGACTTACCCGACCAATTTTACCCAAGGCACCACGATCACGATCGACGGCGTTGCCGGTGTTCGCACCATCACCTACGCTCCCTAATTTAAGAGGAGTTTAGTATATTGTCAGGCCGCTCGCATCGCGCGAGCGGCCTTTTTTTTGGTTGGTCTAGAGATCTCTCAAGAAATCGAGCTTTATAGCGGCGGCTGGGACGCCATAGATATTCCTCTATGATACGCCAAAAGCTTCTATTGCTCGTGCGTGATATCCGTCTTGGGGCTCTGTTCCTAAGTATCTTTGCGGCGGTTCTTTTGGGCTTCGTGGTGATCGATGATCGACCCGCAATCAGTTTGGTTTCTGCTGCTGGTTACTGGTTTGTTATGGCGGCGTTCGCGATATTCGTTTGGGCGCTTTGGCGGTGCTTCCAATCCGAAATTCTCGCTTTGCACTGGCGTCAGACAGATTGGGTAAGCATTGGTGTGGTAGGTTTTGGGGGAATGGTGCTGCTCGTCCATGAAGCATTTGGCTTCAAGATTGTAATGGATGAAATCATGTTGCTGGGAACCTCGATGAGCATGCATTTCGACAAGACGGTGCTCACGCCCGTGCGAGGGAATGACATTCAAGGAACGTTCATGATCCTCGACGGAATGATGGATAAGCGGCCCCTGTTTTTTCCGTTTTTGGTTTCTTTGCTTCACGATGTCTCCGGCTATCGACCGACGAACTCCTTCGTTTTGAACGGTGGGCTTACTTTTGTTTTTCTCGGTCTGGTAAATCAACTTGGTCGTTTGCTCGCCGGGCGGAAGGCTGGTTGGCTCGGGGTGGCACTGTTTGCAGGGCTGCCCTTGCTTGCGCATAACACAACCGGAGGGGGCTTTGAGTTGCTGAATTTGGTGATGATTCTCGGCACGCTTCTGCTTGGAGCTCGAGTGATCAAGCGCCGGGATGACGTTTCGATGACGGCGTTTTGTTTCTCCGCTCTCCTTCTTGCTCAAGTAAGATACGAGTCGGTCATCTATCTTTTGCCGGTCGCGGGTATTGTGGTGTGGTTGTGGTGGAACGAGGGTCGGCTCATCCTGCCTTGGCCGGTGTTGCTCGCGCCGCTGCTCATGATCCATTATCCGCTTCAGCACCGGATCTTCGACCTGCGGGCGTCGGCGTGGGAATTGGGCAGTCGCCCGGGGTCCACGGCGCCATTTTCCACTTCATATATTTCCGACAATTTGTCGCACGCCTTGGGTTTCTTTTTTGGCCGTGCGGCTGATCAACCCAACTCTCTCTATCTTTCCGCCTTGGGGGTGATTGCGGTCCCGTTCTTTGGACTCGCGGTGTTAAAGTGGATGAGGAATCTTCCGCGGGAAGCTCCGATCACGGTGGCGACGGCTTTCTTTGCGATCGGATTCGCCGCGCAGTTCGCGCTGATGATGTGTTACTTTTGGGGGAAATTCGATGATCCTGTGATCCGGCGTTTAAGTCTTCCGACCCATCTCGGACTGGTAATCGCGATTTTGGCCGTTTTGCCGCAGTTGGCGGGTGCGATGACGACGCGTGTGCTATTGGCTATGGCCGTGGTGGCGCTGATCTCCCTGGGGGTGCCTTCGATGGCGGCTCACGCTTACAGTCAGGAATACCTGCCTGGCCGTGAGACGGCGTGGCGGCGTGCATTCATCGCAGAGCAGCCGCGTCGGGATTATCTGATGATCGACAACGATTCTATTCTTTGGATTGCCCACCAAGTGTCGTCGACGCCGGTTTTTCAGGCTCAAAGAAGGCGGGACTCTCTGGTCTTTCACATGCGCAACCGAACTTACTCGGACGTTTATGTATTTCAGCGATTCAACATCGACTCTGAAACTGGTGCCATGACCCTTCGAAAAGGCGACGATCTCGGGCCGGACTATGTGCTCGAAGCGGTTCGCGAGGAGCGGCTCCAGACTCTCACCCTCACCCGGATCAGCCGCGTGAAAGCGATCAGGTCGGGATCGACTGAGGCAAGTTCAACTCCTTTGGCTGACTTTTCGGTGCCGGCCGACCGTGCGGAGGCGGAGCGCAAGCGTCGCGCATATTTAGAAAACTTCCTCAAGCAACTGCCTTGAAGCATCGCCGCTCTTCGAGTCGCAGCGAAGTTTGGTGAACGACGAATTTCCATCGTGATTGAAAGACTCGTCACTATTCTGCGTGAGTCCGCGCCGCGGCGCCGACTTGTGTTCGCGATGGTCGCAGGCGTTTCGGCTTTCTTGTTGGGTTTCGTTGCCTTCCACACCTCAACCCTTGAACGCCTGTTGCGGTTTGGCGGTTACTTCTACATCGCGACCGTGTTTGTGATGTTCGGTTATTTTTTTGGGCGCGTGCTGCTTGCTCGGGCTTCAGTCTGGCGGGGATGGCTTGCCCATTCGCGTTTTTTGGGGGCTACCCTTTTGTTCGCGGCGGCGTTCGTGCTCTGGTCCGATTCCTTTAAACACAAGATTCTGTTCGACGAATACGTGTTGCAGGGCACCGCCTACCAGATGCATGCCACGAAGGAGTTCGGAACTCTATATCGGGCCTACAATATCGCGGGAACTTGGCTGCCCTTTGATTCGTTCGTAGACAAGCGGCCTTACTTTTTTACGTTCCTCGTTTCGTTGGTGCACGATTTTACCGGCTATCGGATCGCGAATATTTTTTTGGTGAACGCGTTCCTGACGCCGGTTTTTCTTGGGCTGGTTTACTGGATTGCTCGAACCCTCACGTCTAAAGGTCCTGCGCTGCTTGCGGTCGGATTATTGGCCACGCTGCCGCTTCTCGGGCAGAATGCGACCGGGGCGGGCATGGAGCTTCACAATCTAACGATGCTCGCACTGGTGACCGCGCTGGCGGTGCTTTACCTCCGCGTGCCCGATGAAGATCGGTTGGTTACTCTTGTGCTGGGCACGGTGCTTCTATCGCAGAGCCGCTACGAATCGGTCATTTTCGTGGCGCCGGTAGTTGTCATTGTTTTGTTGGGTTGGGTCAAAGCCGGCCGCGTGTTGTTGCCTTGGCCGGTGGTGATCGGGCCGCTCTTGCTTGTGCCCTATGTGTGGCACAATCGGCTTCTCGCTGCGACCCCTCAGCACTGGCAGCTCCTGCCCGGGCAAACGAGCCGTTTTGGAGTAGATTACTTGGCGAACAACCTTGAGGGGGCTTGGTCGTTTTTTTTCAGTTTCTCGGGGCGGTTGGCTAACTCTTGGTATCTCGCGGCATTGGGTTTGGTTGCGGTCGCTTGGTCGATGGAGCGGGCTTGGCGCTGGGCCCGGACCGAGCCGCGATCTCCGCTGGCACCGGGCACGTTGGCGCTATTGGGAATTGGAGCGGGAATCGTCGCGAACTTGGTGATACTGATGTTCTATTATTGGAGCCGTTTGGATGACGTCATCGCTTCACGCTTCGCGCTGCCGACGTGTTTTCTGTTGGCAATCTTGGCAGCCGTGATGGTCGAGCAGTTAAAGATTCGTCATCGATTCGTCAGCCCGGTCGTGATGGCGGGACTGGTGGTTTGGCTTTTCGTCGGGGCCTTGCCGGCGATGGCCCGGCGGCTCTATACCGAGGAAAACGTCGTCATGCAAGAGGTCGAATGGGAGCGTTCGATCATCGACGAGCGAACCGGTCCGCTCTTGTTCATCACCAATAAGTCCAATCTGCCGCTCTTGCTCTGGCGGATACCGAGTCTGTTCAACAGCACGGCACGGCAACGCGGTGCGCAGATCAGCTATCACCTTCGCGAAGGGACATTTCGAGAGGTCATCGTGGCGCAGGGGTTGCGACCGAGTTCCGAGCGCGGCGAAATGGGTGTTGATCCGCAAGACTTGATGCCGCCGGAATTCCAATTGGAAATCATCGCGGAAAAACGTTTCGGCACCCGTTGGTCGCGCCTTAGTCGGTTGGTCGCGATCCACGGCGCGCCGGGGTCTGCGGCGCAAGCGCCATGAAGTCGGCTTCAGGACGGCAACTCCAATGGCTGCTTGTAGTGCTCGCCGCGGCTTGGTTTGGCAGCTTTGTCGTCTTCCCGAGTTTCTTCCGGTTTTTCGCCGTCGAGCATTACGGGCCTTGGTTCATTGATTCGGCGGCGATTCTTGCATCAAACGACGCGATCGCGCGGGGCTGGGATCCGCTGCGGCCCAATCCGCTCGATCTCTTCAACCGGCCGCATGTTTACTCGCACTGGTGGCTGGGTTTGCATCACTTCGGTCTCACCCGTGACGACACGATCGGTTTTGGCCTTGTGATCGTCGCCGGATTTTTCGTCGCGACGCTGACCCGGCTTCGACCTCGGGAGCCACGTGAATTGGGTTGGTATTGCGCGGTGTTGGGTTCCCCCGGGGTGCTGCTGGCGTTCAATCGGGCGAACAACGATCTGGTGGTGTTTACGGTCTTGGCGCCGGTAGTGCCTTGCCTTTTGGACGACCGGCGGCTGGTGCGCATGTTCGCGGTGGTGCTGGTGGCTGTTGCCGCCGGGTTGAAGTTCTATCCGGCGGTCGCAGGAGTCGTGTTTCTTGCAGTCGGTGGTGGCACGTTGCGGGAGAGCCGGGAAAGAATCGTGCTGGCCGTATTGGGATTGGCCCTCGTGGGGTTCAATCTCTCCCGAGACTTTGAGACGATCCGTCAGTTGGCCCCTCAGGCGTTTGGTTTGACGACGTTTGGGGCGCGAAACCTCTTGGCCGGTCTCGGCTTCGCCAACCTGTATGGGTCTGGATTTATCGTGCTCTTTTTCGGTGTCGTGATCGTGACTGCTTGGCGATGGAAGGCGCTGCGGAGCTGGAGCATTGGGCCGGAGAACCAAGCGGTTTGGCTCACCTTCATTCTCGGGGCGGTGTTGCTCACCGGCTGTTTTGTAGCGGGGACGAATTTTGGCTATCGCTGGGTGTTCGCGATTTGGCTGGCACCGTTTTTGTGGCGTCTGCCGAGGGATCTGGGCGCTCCGCCTGCGGTGCGGCGTCTAGCCGGGGTGACTGCGGGATTGCTGGTGTTTTCCGTGTGGGCCGATGCGGGGGCGAGTTTGGTGATCGGCCGGTTGTTTCGTGGTGCCAGTCCCGACACGGTCCTGCTCGCGGCGGACCGATTCTTCTATGCAGAACAGCCCTTGATTTGGGCGTTTTTCGGATGTTTGACCGTGTTTATTACCCACCACTGTCGACTGGGATTGAGGGGGCTTTTCGGACTCAAGAATGAGTCTTAGAGGAGCAACGTGAAGCGAATGGACTCGAGATCGGCAGCGTTCACTCGGCAACGCGTCGGATGGTTGCTTGGCTGCTTGCTCGTGCTGGGTTGCGTCGCGATCTACCGGGAAGTGGGTTCGTTTGATTTCGTCACTTTTGATGACGAGCACTGTATCGTGTTTAATCCACACATGGGTCCGTTGACATTTGAACGGGCGTCGTGGGCGTTCACCGATGTAAGTTATGCGCGCCGTTACATGCCGCTGGGCTGGCTCGGATTTGCGACGGTGTTTTCATGGTTTGGCCTTGAGCCGGGCGCGTATCACTGGGTCGGTGCGATTTTACATGCGACGAACGCCGTTCTGCTCTTCCTCGTCATTTTGAAGGTTTGTGATCTGAAGCTCGGCGTTGGAGATCGGGCCGGATGTGACTGGCGACTGATTGCGGTATTTCTCGGTGCAGCATTTTGGGCGTGGCATCCTTTGCGGGTCGAGTCGGTGGCGTGGTCGGCGGGTTTGCTCTACGGGCAGGCGATGTTTTTTCTCTTGCTGGCGGTGACCGCGATGTTGGTTTCGTCCGGCAGTCGGATCGCGCGCCTGTTTTCAGTTTTATGCTACGGCGCCTCTTTGTTAACCTATCCGCTGGCGATCGGGTTTGTGCCGGTGTTTGCGTTGATCGCCGCGTGGAGGTCCGTGGGATGGAAGGAGGTGGGCCGTGTAACGATGCCGTATGCGGTGTTGGGCGGAATAGTTTTGGCGATCAACCTCCATCTGCGAGTCGATGCCGGTGAAGCGTTCCGCCAAGCCCCGACTTGGGCCGAGTTCCCGCTGCTGAACCGGATTTCCCAAGCGTGTTACCTTTGGGCGTATTACTTGTGGAAGCCTTTTTGGCCGACAGATCTGACGCTGCTAAATCCGGTGTTGATCGATTTTGACCCATGGTCGATTCGCTTCGTCGGCAGTGCGGCGGGTTTGTTTTTGATCGGTGGGATTGCCCTGATTTGGCGCCCGTTTCGAATGACGTTGGGAGTCTTTTTGTTGGTCCACATGGCCATACTGGTGCCGATGCTGGGCTTGGCCGAGATCCCGCACTTCCCGAGCGATCGCTATGCGGGTTTCTCTCAAATCGCTTTGGCGACTCTTTTGGGGCTGGCTCTGGCGAGGATCGCTCGCACCCAAGCGCGCGTGGTAGTGGCGGTCGCCGGGTTGGCTGTTTGTTTTAGGTTAGGTTCCGCCAGCGCGGACCAAACGTTGGTTTGGCGAGATGCTCAGACGCTCTTTCGTCATGTGAGTCGGTTTCTTCGTCCGGAGCAGTCTCCGCTCATGTTATTTGAACGGCCGGCGGTTCTGTTGTATCGGAGCGGCGATCTGAGTGGAGCATTGGCTTTGTTTGATCGGGGGATCACTGAGCTGCCTGACGAGCCTGCGCTCGTGGCAGGGCGTGAGGCATTGTTGCGGCAGGCGACGGAACACCGCGAGCGACTGGCGGCAATCGGGGCGCCTGCATCGACGCCGCCGATCGTGTTTCTGCAACAGTCTCTCGGCTTGGCCGCCGCGCGAGCGGGGGACTCGCGGACAGCCTTGGCCCACCTGCGACGAGCGAGGGCATCGGCGCCTGAATTCTATGAGACCGCCTACAATTTGGCGCTGGTTTGGCTTCAGCTCGGCGAGACCCGCGAGGCCTTGGGCAATTTCTTCTGGGCGGAGATTCACGGCGGTGATCGCCTTTCGGCAGCCGCGAAAACGCGGCTGTTGAATCTGATCGCGGAGCAATTCGACGCCGCCGGCGAGGTTCGCTTGGCGGAGGCGGCGCGAAGGCGGGCAGCTATTGGGGCGACCGGTTTGCCTTCTGTTCAATGAGTGCGGTCCAGTCGGTCAACGCCCCGGCGGTGGCGGCTTGTATTTCGGCGGCACTCAGCCGGTAGACATAAATTGAAAAACCGATTTGCGCCTCGGGCGCCCGAATCCGGAGGTAATAGCAAAGTCGGGCGAAGCGAAGGATCTCGTAGCGCTTGATGATTGCAGCCCAACGAGCGGCGGGGACGACTCGCTCCAATTCGGCCCGTCGAACGGGGTTCGTGGTGTAGGCGATCAGGTCGGGCTCCGCTGCAAGAGCTGCCTGGTATTCGTTTTCAAGCGCGAGGGTCCAAGGTCCGCGGACATCGCTGTAGACGTGGGAGAGCATCGTGGCTCCGATGCAGTAGAGCCCCGGTTCGAGATGGACGAGCGGCTGCAAAATTCTGAAGACATTGATGAAGGGAAGCCGTCGAACGTGTGGCATTCCTTCGTAGGTGGGCTCTCCGGTCCCGAAGTAAGACATGAACACCGGTTCACCGGGACGGGCGTTGGCGTCGAGCCAGGTTTTGACGCCCGGCAAATCCTGTCCCCAGTCGAGGGAACTGTCCACGAGGTGACGCGCGCCGTTTTTGGAGCCGCCGACGAGCTCATTGAAGTAAGCGAGGTAGTGCGGTCGGGCCGCCCACGATACCCCGACGTGCCATAGCGCAAGTCCCGTAATGAGCAGGGCGGCGAGGGGCCGGCGAAAGTCGATCCAACGACCAAGCCAACCGGCGGCGAGAAACAACACCGGATACGTGGGCAGGATATGGCGGTGGCCGATGTTGAGATTGCTCGTGAGCGAAGTTGCCCAATACACCGCAAACAGCGCGGCCAGCGGAGTGAGGGGTCTGAGACGCCTCCAATCCGGTCGCGTGGTCGGATCGAACAATTTGCGTCCCGCAGCGATGGCTCCTACGGCGAGTAGAACAAGCAGCGGCACGGTCGACTTGATTAGAAATGCGATGGGAAAAAAACTCACCCAACCGGTCGTGCTGTATTCGCCGTTTAAGAATGCACCCCGGGCTTGGGCAAACTGGAGCACAAAGGCGAAACCATAGAGGAACGCTTCGGGCAAAAGCCGCCACTCCTTCAGGGCCCAGATAACTTTTGCGGAGAAACCGAGGTCGGTCAGAACGAACCCCCATCCGTGGTTGAAGCTGGCACCGGCTGACAGTGCCGGCGAAAAGGCGCTGAAACGAAACCCGTAGAACAGCCAAATCACGAGCCAAGTGACGACCACGTGCAGAGCCGAAGTGCGGGCGAGGCGTTGGAGCGATGCGCGCCAACCGGTTCGACCTGCCGAGCCCGAGAGCCAAACGAGAGCGATCAACCCGAGCATGGGCGGAAGCAGCACGGCGGAAAATTTGGAGACGAAGGCGAGCCCGAGCGTAAGGCTGCTGAGCAATGCGCCGGTGGTGCCCGGGTTTTCGAGGTGCCGCCACCAGGCTCCGACGGAGGCGACAAAGAAAAACGTCATCACCACGTCCGAAGTTGTGAGCGCACCGTGGGCGAGAAAGGCCGGGCAGAAAGCGAAGAGCGCGAGGGAGAGAAACGCGCCCCGCCAACCGAAGAGCGCGCGTGACCAGAAAAAAACGAGCAGGCCGGTCGCGGCGCTGACCAGTGCGACTACGCCTCGACCGAGGAAGAGAAACTCATCGGTTGAAAGCCCCGAGGTGTAGAAAAAGTTGTAGCCGTATTGCCAGACGGAGGCCGTGCGCCAGGTCTCCCAATCGGTCGGAGGCAGCGACCGGCCGGCGATGGTGAGCGGCAGGGCGGCGAGGCGCTGGGGAAGATTTCCGTTCTCGGGCTGGAGGCGATAGTCATTGCGCGTGTTGTAGGCGAGACCGGCGGTGACGTGCGCGATCTCATCCGACGCGACATTTTTTTGACCGGTCGCGGTGACGGCGAGGACGGCATGCAGCAAAGCAACGAGCACGGCGAGGCTGAGGAGAAACGGGACGGATAGCGGAGAGGCGGGTCGGGCCACGTTTTGACCTTGGACAACTCTGCCGCTCGAAACAACGTCTTCCGACCAGCGCATGAATGCCGCCGAATACGCCAATTTGGAACGAGTGGAACGCGAACATTGGTATTACGCCGGCAAGCGCGACTTGGTCCGGGGTTGGATCGGGCGCTCAAGGCCCGCCTCGTTGACCGACACCTTGCTCGACTGCGGCGCGGGCACCGGAATTTTTGCCAAAGAAATGGAGGCGGAGTGCCGGGTGCTGGTGCTCGACGATCACGAAGAGGCGTTGAAGATTTTGCGCACGCGCTTCCGGGCGGAACAGATTCTCTCGTTGGCGGGCGATGCGGTGCCGTTGCCCGACGGCTCGCTGGAGTATGTGACGGCGCTCGATGTTTTGGAGCACGTGCCCGATGACGGAGCGGTCGTCCGCGGGTTTCACCGGCTGCTCAAGCCCGGAGGTCTTGCCGTCGTGACCGTGCCGGCCGGGATGGCGCTGTGGAGCGATTGGGACGAGGCCCTGCATCACTTTCGGCGCTACGACCGGGGACAGTTGCGCTCGTTGTTTCCCGACAGGGAGTGGGAGCTCGTGTATGTGAACTATACCAATGTCGTGGTGTATCCCGCCGTCTGGCTCGTGCGAAAATGGCGCGCTTGGCGCCCGGCCAAATCCGATGGGGCGGCTACGGCGCGGACCGAGGATCGGATTCCGCCGCCTTGGATCAATTCGCTGCTGCGTTTGGTCTTCTCCGCGCTGGGGCGATGTCCGGTGCCGTTTCCATTTGGCGTAAGCCTGGTGCTCGTGGCCAAGCGCCGGACCTGATTCAGGGGCGAATGCGGAGCAGGCTGAGGACTTCGCCCTCGGGATCGCGCAGGACCACGAGGGTGGTGTCGGTGGGAAAGCGACGAGCGCCGCGGTCAAAGACCAATGATACTTGGGTGAGGCCGCGAGGGGTGAACGGCCAAGCTTCCGCGGCGGCTTTTTCCAGCGGGTCTCCGTTCAGGCGTATCCGGTAGGCCTCGACGCGGGCGGAGTGTCGGTTGAGCACGAGCGGATCGGTTCCGGCGGGTGCGTTCATCGGCACGATCTCGACTTGAGCGACGGCCCGGCCCGGCGGCAAAAACACATTGAACTTGAGCAACGTGTTTTCGCGGCTCGTGGCGGGCTCCGTGCTTTGGGCGGAGCGATCGTAGACCTCGGCGAGCAGCAGCGGGGCAACTTGCCGGCCCGCTCTCACGCAGAACTCGAAGTTGTCGATGGTGAAGGCGGGTTTGAATTGGGTCGCAAGATAGTCATGGAGAGGGCCAGCCGGTTTCAGGCCGCGCTTCGTGAGAAACTCGATGTGTTCGCGGTGGATGATCACGCAGGCGCGGGGATGGGCCTCGAGGCTCCGGATGATGTCGTGCTGTTGGTCGGCCCGCAAAAGGGAGAACCAGTGGGTGACATTCTTAAGCGTCGGCGTGGGCAGGCCGCTCCAAAGGTTGAAACTGAACATGCCGGGTTCGGAGAAAAGCATGTCGCCGTGAGCGACGGCGTTGGCGGTGAGGATCTGAAACAGGGCCGAAGCATTCTCGGGCAGACGGATAGCCTCGGCGCCTGGGAGGTTGAGGTTGCGTCCGACTTCGAAACGCCGTCCGACCTGCACCAGTTTCGAGGCGGTGCTGACCGCGAAAGCCAGCACGAGCGCGATAAACGCAAACCGGACGACGCGGGCCCAGGAGTCGCGCACGGGCCAACGCGCCGCGAGCGACGTGACCGCCGGCCACGCCCCGAGGGCGGCGATGGGCAACGCGAGAAACGTGCCCCAGGCGATCTGACTGCCGGGGACGGGAAAGGCGTGCAAATACTGGCCCAGAAAAAGCAGTCCGACCCAGCGGCGCGCCGCGAGCGCGCCGGAGTTTTCTCTACCCAACGGCCAGAGGAAAAGCCACAGGCAGGGCGCGGCGTAAGCGAAGGTGAGATTGTCCGGACTGATCGAGGGGAAGCGTGCGATCGTGGCCGCGAGCGCCACCGCTGCGGCGAGACGGAGCAGCGCGATGGCGGTGTCGAGCCCGCCCCAAGCACGGCGACGGAGCCACCACGCCAAAACGAAGATCGACAGCGAGGCAAACGCGGCGAGGCGAGCCCCCGGGGGCCAAGGAAAATTGAGACTGAAGTTTGCCGGATGGCGGAGTGGGCCGAGGAGGAGGCCTTCAAGCACGTCTTGCAGGGTCGAGCCTCGGGCGAGAATCACGCCGAGCACCACGATGATGACCCCGAGGGCGGCCAAGGCGCCGGTGCGCAGAGCACGCCAGCCGAGCCGCGGACCGGCCCCAATCGCCGCAGCACCGAGGGCGGCGGTGGCGGAACCGGCGAAGAGCAGGGCGTAGGTTTGCACCCATGGCGTGCCCAGAAGCGGGCGCATCAGGGCAAACGGGAGAATCGCCGCGCCCGCCATGAGCAACAGAGGCGCCCAGCGGCGGAGTGAGTTGTTCGCATGATGCAAGGCGAACCACGAAAGCGCGGATGCGGCGGCGAAGACCCCGATGTTGATCTTGGTCAGAAAGAGTGTGGCCGTGCCCGCGCCGATGAGAATCGCCCAAGCCGTCGGTCGTTCCGCTTCGATCCAACGGTAGCCCAGCCACGCAAGAAGCGCGACGATCGCGGCGATGAGACCACCGGGATGAGTCGGTTCGCTCACCATAATCCAGAGGTAAACAAACACGCCCGAGAGAACCGCGAGGCGCGCGGCAAAGTTCTTCGTCGCGTGTCCGGCCAGCGCGGCGCAGGCCAAGGCGGCGCCGCTCCAGGCGGCGAGGGTGACAAGGCGGCCTGCGGTATGCGTGAGTTCGACGCCTAGCCCCTGCAGCACGCTGTAGAAGACGTAGGGGAAGGGCCCGTATTGCGAATAGACTTCGCGATAAAGACCGCCGTGGGCCGCAAAATTGCGCAGCGACGTGAGGACGTAGCCCTCGTCATCATAGAACATGAAAGCGCTGAACATCATCAGCGCGGCGGCCAGCGTCAGAACGATCGCCGCGGAAGCGAAAACCACGGTTCCGATGCGTCGCAGCACCGCCTCGGCCGAACGGGGATCGATTTTCTCCTGCCGCTTGAGGCCGGAGCCGGTGACCTCAATCACGGCGGGAAGAACTGGGTGGAGCGACTGCCGGTGGCAGGTTCGCTGGTTTTAGGATGTAGGGTGGCCGGCGTTTCACCTCGTCGTAGACGCGGCCGAGGTATTCGCCGAGCACGCCGATGCCGATCAGTTGCACGCCGCCGAGAAAGAGCACGATGGTGATGAGGGTCGTGAAACCTTGCTGGGAGTTTTCAAAACCGAGGAGGCGCCAGAGGATAAAGAAGATGCCGGCGGAGAAACCCATGAACGCGACGAAAACGCCGCTGTAGGTGAGCAGGCGCAGCGGGAGGTGGGAAAAACTGAAGAGACCGTCGAGCGCGTAGCGGATAAGGCGGCCAAACGTTTGCTGGGGCTGACCGGCGGCGCGCTCGGCCCGGTCGTAGCCGACGTCGGCGGTCGTGAAACCGATCCACGCGCGCAGGCCCGGGAAAAAACGATGCCGCTCCGGCAAGGCCGTGAAGGCGGCGAGCGCGTGGCGACCGAGCAGGCCAAAGGTGCCCGTGTTGGGCTCGATGGGATAATCGGTGAGCGACCCGAAGATGCGGTGAAACAGATCAAAGCCGGCGCGACGCAGACCGGACTCGGCGCGGGAGTGACGGACGGCCCGCACGACTTCGGCCCCGCCCTGCCAGGCGGCGACGAGTTGGGGAATCAGTTCGGGCGGATCCTGCAAGTCGGCGTCGAGCGTGACGGCGGCGTCGGCACCGGTGTTGGAAGCATGGGCAAGGCCGGCGGCAAGTGCGGCTTGAAAACCGAAATTGCGCGAGAGCTCGACGAGCTCCCAACGTGGGTCGACGGCCGCGTGGGCGCGAATGAGACCGGCCGAGCGGTCGCGGCTGCCGTCATCGACCAGAATGGCCCGCCACGAGCACGTGGCGGGTTGGACGGCGAAGACCGCGTTCAACCGCTCGAACAACACGGGGAGCACGACCTCTTCGTTGAAGACGGGGATGACGATGGCGACGGTCGGCATGGTCACGGAACGTGGGCGCGGGCGAGCATGAGGGCGAGGATGGCGGCGAGCAGGGCGAGGGCAAGCGCGGGGGGTGCGGAAGAGCGATCCGCGACGAAGGCGAGTTGGTGTTGGATTTTTGCCGCCAGATTCATGAGCGCGGCGGCGTTGTAACCGGTGTAGGTCGCGGCCGGGTCGGCGCCTTCGGGCGCGAGCCAACGGTCGAGGGCGAAGCTCTGCGCGCCGAAGTGCAGGGCGATGCCGGCCAGAAAATCAAACGTGCCGCCGACAATCAGCGCGAGACGCCAGGGGCGCGACAACCCGTGCCAGCGTGCGGCCAGAAACGCAAGACCGAGCAGCACGAAGCTTTGCAGGCAGATGTGAGCGAGCCCCCAGGTGTCGCGTTCGCCCTGCACGGTGACGCTCAGGACCACCAGCCCGACAAGAGCGAGCGTCCAGCCGCGACGAGTCGCCGGTCCGGCCGTGCGGTAGGCGCAACCGGCTTCGCGTATCAGGGCGAAACCGGCGACCGAGCCGAAAGCGAAGACGAGATTCAGTTGGTAGATCTGGAAGAACCAGTCGCGGACGGAGCCCCATGAATTGCGCTGCGCGATGAGCGCGGGGTCGAGCGGACGGAGAAAATGCGGCACCAGCGTATCGCGCAGATTGAGCAAAATCTTCAGCGATTGATTGCCGGTCCGGGCATCGGGGGACTGAATGCTGGAGCTTGAGAGGAATGTGCCCGCGGGCCCGTAATGCGCGAGGGACCATGCGAACCACGCGGAAAGAGCAAGCGCGCCGACGAGGGCGGTGGCGAATGTTGTGCGCCACCAGGCGGGGTCGCGGCGGCGGGGCCAGCCGAGGGCGAGCCAAGCGAGGGCGAGCACGACGGCCGCCGGGCCGGCGGAGTAGTGGGCAAGCAGGCCGGTCGCGAGACACGTGGCGAAAAGCACGGGTGCGGTTCTTGGCGGTGCGGGGTCGTGCGCTCGGAGGAAAAAGTAGAGCGCGGCGAGGACGCAGGCAGCCGTGGGAAGCTTGGTCCAAGGGAACGTGACGTTTTGGACAAAGAGCGGGCTGACCGCGAAGAGGACCGCGAGGAGGGCGATTGCGCGTCTGCCGCCGAAGCGATGCGCGAGCAGGGCGGAGGGTAGAAAGGCGAGACTCGCGAGGACGGTGGAAATGATCTGGTAGTGCGCGAAATCCAAATGAGTCAGCGAGAGAAACACTCCGGTGACGACATTGACCAGCGGGGGCCGGGCGGACACGGCGTAGGAACCGAGGAAGCGTTGGTCGAGGGGGCTCCGCTCAATCCAGAAGCGGGCGCGCTCCCAGTGTTCCACCCAGTCGGCGGCCCAACCGCCGCCGGAGTAACTGGCGATAAGGCTGAGCCAACCGAGGCACCAGGCGGTGACGACGAGTTGGGCGAAGAGTAGGGCACGCGCGACCGGATCGCGCAGGACGGCAAAGAGGGGTCCACGGCCCAAGACAAGGCCCGTGATCGCCGCGACGGGGCCCAGCCAAAGAACGGTGGCGGGGAGGGCGGCAACGAACGTGAGCCAGCCGAGCAGAAAAATTCCCAGCAGCGAAAGGATGAGCCCGGCCACGATCTTCTCTGCCGGGGCGAGCGCGAGCCGGGCCGAGAGCGGCCATGAAAATCCGGCGACGGTGAGGCCGAGCAACAGGAGGCAGACAAGAAATTCCCAGAGCATTGAGAGAGATTCGGGAGACGTCGCGCACTACGAACGATCGACGTGGACGAGGCAAGAGAACGGCCTTTGACCCCGGCGACATTTGCCTCGTCTTCTTTGGACGGGAAATTGGAATCGGGCGCGGAGAACGAAAGGCCGCGCGACCGCGAGTGTCTTCCGGCCCATTTTCGCCCAACAAACTCCCGTTACATGGCCCATCTCACCGCGCTTGGTATCACTGCGCTCATTTTGGGTAGCTTCGCGATCGCTTGCGCGGGGTGGGGGCGGGGATTGCGGGCGGCGACCGGGATGGCGAGGGCTCCGGCGGATGAAGTCGGGCTGGGCGTGTGGTTGGGCTGGGCGGTCGGATTGGGGCTTTTTCAGTTTGTTCATCTCTTTCTGCCGCTGCGGGGTTGGGTGGTCGGGTTGCTGGTCTTGGGCGGGTGGGCGCTCTTCTTCCGATTGAGGCCGGCGAAGCGGGAGGCGTTGCCAGTGGGCAATCCGACGGTGGCTTGGCTTGCCTTCCTCGCATGGACGCTGGCCGTGCTCTGGATGTGCAGCCGGGCGATGAAGACGCCGTTGGAGTTCGACGGGGCGCTTTACCACTTCCAGGCGGTGAAGTGGATCAACGAAGAGCGAATCATGCCGGGACTGGGCAACCTCCACGGCCGGCTCGCGTTCAACAGCGCTTTCTACCCGTTCGTCGCGGCGCTTAATTTTGAGCCGTGGTTCGGGCATGGCCGCTCGCTGGCGAATACGTTTCTGGGCGCGCTACTATTAGGGCAGATTTTCTGGCGCCTCTCCCGAGCCGGCGCGGGGCGGCGTTTGGGGCGGATTGCTGATATGATGGCGGTGCCGCCGATTTTTTATCTGGCGGTGTCCACGCTGGGGCTGGCGTCGCCGTCGGTCGAGGTCGCGTCGTCATTTCTTCAAATCGCGATCTTCTTGCTGCTGGTCCGGGGCGTGGAAGCTTGGCGCAACGGGGAGCGAGATCAGACCACGCGCGCGGCGGCGTTGGTGGTTTTGGCCGTGACCGCGGTGACGTTGAAGTTGAGCAACGCGGGGTTTGCGGCCGGAGTTCTGACGGTGGTCGGGATCTACGTGTGGCGAAGCAAGGTGGGCCGACCGATCCTGCGCGTAGTGTCGGTCTGCTCGTTCGCGTTGATGGCGATTTTCGTCGTGCGCGGTTATGTGATGTCGGGGTATCCGGCCTATCCCTCGACGCTGGGCGGAGCGGATTTTCACTGGGCGGTGACGGAGGAACAGGCACGACGCGATGCTTCCCACATCTACAGTTGGGCGAGGCAGCCGTGGGCCGAGCCGAAGGACGTGTTGGGCAACCAACGCTGGTTGGGACCCTGGTTCGAACGCGCGCGACGCAACATCGAGGTCATCGTGGCACCGGTGGGATTTGCTTTGTTGGCGGGATTGGCGGCTACGGTCTTGGCGACGCTGCGCCGGCGAAAAGGCGAGGGCTTGGGCTGGGTGCCGATGGTGCCATTGGCGACCGGCCTGATTTTTTGGTGGTTCACGGCGCCCGATCCACGTTTTGCCAATGCGACATTTTGGCTGCTGCCGGTGGCGGGTTTTGTGGGGTTGGTCGCGGTGATCGAGGACCGGTTCGCTTTAAGGCCGGGAGTCGTCGTGTGGTGTTTGGTCCTGACGGTTTCAAATCTGCACTTTGCGCGGTGGGTGGGGCAGAATTCCGGGCGGTTGTTCGAGGTTGCGACGACGGGCTGGGAGCCGCTCTTGCCGCCGGGGTTTACGCCGCGCGTGACCGACGGAGGTTTGGTCGTGAACACGTATCGCTACCACCCGTCCGAATTGATCTGGGACGGTCCCCGACCCGCGACGCCGGACTTCAATCCCCGGTTGCGGCTGCGCGTGCCGGATCGGCCGGAATTCGGTTTCACAGTGAAGTGAAGCCGGCGGGAATTCCCACCGTTTCAACTCAGCGCAGGAGATTATATTTGAAAATCGCCCAGAGAGCGCGGAAGCCGTCGCGCCAGCCGATCTTTTTGCCCTCGGCGTAGGTGCGGCCGTAGTAGCTGATACCGACTTCGTAGATCACGACGCCGAGCTTCGCGACTTTGGCGGTGATCTCGGGTTCGAAGCCGAAGCGGTTTTCCTCAATCGTGATTTTCTGCAGGACCTCTCGGCGGAACATTTTGTAGCAGGTCTCCATGTCCGTGAGGTTGATGTTGGTGCCCATGTTGGAGAGCAGCGTGAGGAACTTATTGCCGACCATGTGCCAAAAATAGACGACGCGGTGGGCCTCGGCGCCCATAAAGCGCGAGCCGAAGACGACATCGGCTTTGCCGTCGAGGATGGGTTTGAGCAGGCGCGGATATTCCTGGGGATCGTATTCGAGGTCGGCGTCCTGCACGACGACGACATCGCCGGTGGCGGCGGCGAAACCGGTGCGGAGGGCGGCGCCTTTGCCTTGGTTGACCTCGTGGTAGAGGATTTTGGTGACGAGCGGGGCGATCTCAGTGCGGAGCAGGTCGCGGGTGCCGTCGCGCGAGCAGTCGTCGACGATGATAATCTCCTTGTCCGCGATCGGGGCCGCCCGCACGCGATCCACAATCTGGCGGATGGTCTTGGTCTCGTTGTAGCAAGGGATGACGATGGAGAGTTTCATGCGGACGGAAACGAAACTACGGCGAAAGAAAAACGAAGGAAGTCTATTTACGGAACCGCCGGAGGTGCCGGTGCGATCGGAGTGAACGAGATTTCAGGGTCGCCCAAGGTCATCAAGAGGGGGCGTCGATTCGGGAAACGTGAGATCAGGCGGAGGTTCTCGACGGGTCCGCGATCCCATACCCACAGCACGGGGCTTTGATCAAAGCGGGCGTCGTTGAAAACCCAACTCAAGTGCAAGGCGTAGGGTTTGACCGGGCGCACGAACACCAGGTGGCGTTCTCCCGTCGCGGTCAGGGCATCGGTGATCTTTTGGCGGCGGCTGGGTTCGGTGTAGACGCGCAGGTCGCGTTCGACGCCGGTGTCGCGCCAGAGCACCAAGCCCTGCGCGAGCAGAAGCAGGCCGCACCATGGAACGAAGCGGCGGGCGCGGCGGGGCAGGCGGAGGAAGAGGATGCGCAGTCCGGCGACGACCAGGAACAGGTAAAGCGCGGCGGCGACCGACTGGTAGTGCGATGAAAACCAAAAGGACAAAATCATCGCGAGGGCGCACGCGCCGAGACTGGCAAGCGCGACAAGCGGCCATCCCCGGGGGCGGAGCAGCAAGCCGGCGACGGCGAGGACCGCAAGCAGCGGGCCGAGGAAATTGCGCGCGGTGAGGGCGAGCCGCTCGGCCCAAACCTGAAGCGGCGGGCCGTAGAACCGGCTGAGCGGCTCCATGTAACCGTGATAGTAGTCGGCAAACGCCACGTTCTGAAACTCGGGAGCCGGCCGTGGCGTTTGCCAGACGAAGTAGGGCGTGCCGGCGTAGCGGCTTTCATATTCGAGATAAGGCAGGCGCAGCGGAGATCCGGTGACGCGGAAATTGTAGAACGCGAGAAACGCGAGACCCGCGACAATGATGACGGCCCCGGGAGAAAGGCGGCCGATGACGGTGGACCGGTCAGCGGAGCGGGTGAGCTTCACGGCCAACATCACCCCGGGAACGATGCAGGCGAGCAGGCCTTCAAACGGGCGGGTGAGGGCTAGAAGCACGACGCCGACGCCGAGCACGGCGGCATCGCGCGGGCGAATTTCACGGTAGAGTCGGCGGGTCGCGCCGAACACCAGCGCGCCGCCGGAAGCGGCGAGGGCCCCGCCCCAAAACGTGTGGACCCAATAGTGCGAGAAGCCGAATTGGGCGATCGCGAGGCACCCGCCGAGGAGCGCCCATCGCGCCGAAAAGAAACCGCGGAGCAGCCAGGTGAAACTCGCGATCCAGAGCGCGCCGGTCAGCCAGACGCCGTAGATCGGATGTCCCAGCCAATAACCGACGGCAAGCGCGAGCCCTTGGCCCGGCGGATATTTCGACATCATGGTCGGAACCATGAGCGTGTGATGGCTCTCGAAGAATTCCCAGAGCGGCGGCGTGGGATTGGTGAGGCGGAAACCGGCGAACGTCTGGCCGGCGAGCAGGTAAGAAAACTCGTCGTGGACTTTGGGGATGTAGCTCGGAATACGCGAGCTGACGGCGATGCTGGTGAGCAGGGAAAACAGAGCGACGAGAGCGAAGAGCGGCCAACGGGTGTTCGGGCGGGAGAGCTTCATGGCTCAGGGCGCGGGCGCGGGCCGCGCGCCGGCCGGACCGGTGGCGTCGGTGGTGAACTCGATCTTTCCGTCGTGGACCGTCATCAACACCGCCGCGCGATTGCCGTAGTAATCGACGAGCAAGCGATTTTCGTCCGGGCCGCGATCCCAGGCCCACACGACGGTTTGGGCGTCGATGGGGGCGTAGTTGAAAACCCACGTGTCATGAAGGTAGTAAGGTTTGACCAGGCGCACGAAGATGAGATGCCGGCCGCCGGCGGCGATCAGTTGATCTTCGATTTTTTGGCGAACGGTGGGGAGCGTGCGCGGTTCGAGACGACGCTGATTGGACGTGTCGCCCGCCAGAGATAAGGCCTGTCCGAGCACCAGGCCGGTGACCAGCAGGCGGAAGTTTCGGCGTGGGCGCGGCAGGGCGAGAAACACGCGTCGCATGCCGGCGACGGCTATGAGACCGCCCAGTGCCGCCGCGGGCGCCGGATAGTGGGGCATGAAGAGATAGGAAAGCGCCAGGGGCAGCGCGATGATGACGATGCTCACCAGCGCAAGACGCACCTCGCGGCTTGGCCGCCAAACCGCACCGATCATTGCGAAGACTCCCAGAATCCAACCGAAATAATCGCGGGCCAAGAGACGCAGGCGGGCGGCGAGCATTCCGAAAACCGGGGGCTGCTCGTGGCGGATCGTGTTCACGTAGTCGTGGTAGAACTCGGCGATCGCCCGGTTCGTGAATTTGGGCGGGGTGACGTTTTCACTCTGCCAAACAAAGGCGGGTGTGCCGAGGTAGCGTTGTTCGTATTCGAGGTAAGGCAGGCGCCAGGCCGAGCCTGTCACCCGCAGATTGGAGTAAGCGAGGAAGCCGCCGGCGACGATGAGGACGGCGGTGCAAGGCAAGACGAAGCGGGCAAGAGCCACGCGATCAAACAGCCCGTCCTTTCGCAGCCAGCGGACGAGCACCAGGGCGGCGGGCACGACACACGCGAGCAAGCCTTCGAGCGGCCGGGTGTGCATGAGAATGCCGATCCCAAGCCCGAGCAGAAGCGCGTCGACGATACGTGGGTTTTTCCAAATGCGGCAGGCGCCGCCGAAGACGAGCGCTCCGCCGGTGGCGGTCAGAGCGCCGCCCCAAAACGATTGGGCCCAGTAGTGGGTCAGGCCAAATTGCGCGCCGACCAACACGCCGCCGAGCAGCGCCCAGCGACTGGAGAAGAAGCCGCGCAGCATCCAGGAAAAAGCGGCGGCAAAGCCGGCCGAGGCGAGCCAGACGCCGTAGACCGGATCGCCCAGCCAGTTGCCGACGGCGAGCGCGAGACCGGGACCGGCCGGGTATTTGGCCATCATCGACGGCTCCATCAAGATGTGTTGGCTCTCGAAGAACCGCCACAGCGAATGCGTGGGATTGGTGAGGGAAAAGCCGGCGTAGGTGCGGCCGGCAAACAGGTAGCCGAATTCGTCTTGGATGAACGGCAGGTGACGCGGAATGAATGCGCCGACGGCGACGCAGCCGAGCAAGGAGCACGCCGCGGCCCAAACCCAAGCGGGCAGGCGGCGAAGCAGGCTGCGGGTGGCGTTGCTCATGATGATCGGATGCGGCGCGCTCAATAGGTGCGGGCCGGGCCGGGTGGCGGGACCTCGGGCGGGCGTTCGGCGATCGGTGAGCCGGCGACGGACTTAAACGGGTCCATGCGGGTCATACGGTCGATGAACGCGCCGGTGGGCACGCCGGGCTTGGGCACGACGATCACCGGTTCGAAACTTGCGCTGTCGGGGAGCCAATTCGACTCGCCGGTGATGGTAGCCGCCGACGTCGCGATCACCGTATTGGTCTGGAGCCGGCGGCGCTGGTCGGCGTCGGTGAAACGGTTCCAATAGGGATGGTAGCGGGGCGGGTAGAGCCAGGGCGTATGGAGCTCGACGTGGATATAGTCACCCGAATGCGCCATTACCGGCGTGGTGATGAGGGTCTCGTCGTTGAAGGCGATCCGTAGGCGCACGCGTTGGGCCGCGGGGCGCTCGACGATGAACTTGTTGAGCACATTCTGTCGCCCGGAGGTGAGCACCACCGTGTCGCCGGGCACGAACTTTGGCGGCAGGAAGAGATCGAGGGCGACGGGCCCAAATTTTTGCCCGGTAATCTCGGCGAACCAGTGCCCGGGGTAATTGAGCGGGAGCGCGATCAGACGGTAGGCGTCGGGTTGGGTGGCCCGGAAGAAATTGCGAAACTCGAACGACGCCAACCAAACCCCGGCGATGCTCCAAACGACGATCAGTTTTGCGAAGGCCCGCGACAGGCCCGAACGCGGTCCTGTGGCCAAGGCTCCGAAAAACGCCATCAAACCGATACCGGTGACGAGACTCCAACCGGCCAAAAGCTCGACGATATAGCGCGAACAACCACCGCCGAAGCAAAAGAGGAAGACTCCGGTGATTACGGTGCCGGCCGAAGCCGCCGTCAAAAGGATGCGCAAGGGCGCTTCGGCGGGTGAACGTGCGGTTCGGCCGACCTGTTGCCACGCCGCCAGGCCGAGGACGATCGCGGGGAGGGTAAACAAAAGTCCGGGCATTTCTTCAGTGCCAAGATAGCCGGCGATTGTGCCCTCGATCCAGGCGGTGCGCAGAAACGGAAAGTAGGGGCTGGTTTCCGGCAGGGTCAGGAAATACACCCAAAAATTGGTGGGAATATTGGCGACGGAGAACAGCGATTGTCCGCGATAGTCGACGCCCCAAAGCTGAAAACTCTGACCAAATTCCAAAACTGCTCCGAAACGCAGGTAGTTGTAGAGAATCAGCGCGATCGCACTGAGCGTCAGGGGCACTACCAGGGGCAACAGCCGGCGTGCCCGGATGGCGAACGACATGGGCCGGTCCCAGGGCAAGGTGAAGCACAGCAAGATCAATCCGACCGTGACGGCATAGGTCGGGCGGGCCGCCGGAGCGCAGGCGAGGGCGACGCCGGCGGCCAACGCCCAAGTGAGCCGGCGCCCGGCCGTGACGTATTTCCAGAGGAAGAACAGGCTCCACCAAAAAAGCGCGGCGGCCGTGACAATCGGAAGTTCCCAAAACGCCGGGCGCCGCAAGATCACCGGCAGCCATGAAAGGTGAGCAGTCAGGACTACGGCAAAGAACAGGACGGCGGGAGTGACGGCGGGAAAGTGGCGCGCGCGCACCGAGGCCAGCAGCAGCGCGAGCGCACCGAGCCCCATGATGGCGAACGCTGCCGTGGCCGACCATTGCGGCAGATGTTCGCCGGTTAAGATTTTCCACGGCAGCATCAGAAGCACAGCGGGGGCAGGCCCGTAGTAGAGATAGTATTTTCCCCGGTAGAGCGTGGCGTCCCACATTCGGAAACGGTCGTTGCTGACCGGATCAAACGGATCGGCGAGGGCGAGAAGCTCCGGTGCCGGCGCTCGGGAAACGTGGGTGTGCCCGGCCAGAAAGCCTTCGACCAGCGATTCGTAGTGGTGCCAGGCGTTGTTTCGGTCGCCGGCCAACTGCGCGACGCCGTGGGCGATCCACAGATAAAGCCCGGAACACAGCAGCCAAGCAAGGAGGCAGGATAGGCCGTGGCGGCTGATTCGGCGCTTCATGGTTGAGCAGATGCGGATAAGAACAGCCGCTCGCGGGCGCTGGCGAGCGCTTTGCTCCAGCCGGTCGTTTGGCGGGCGGCGGCCCAATTGGCGAAGCCGGCCGGATCGAGAGATTGCCGGCCCATAAAGAAGAACGTGGTGCCGGCGGTCGGCGTCGCCTCGCGCACGAGAACGACCTCGGTCGGAGTGGCCGCGGCGAGCAGGACAAGCGCGCCAAGGGCGTCGAACCCCGTGGCGTCCAAACGGGCCGCAAGCAAGCGGAGCTTATCGGTGTCGCGGGTTGCCGCAGCGGCGATGACACGGGCCGGGTCACTGGCGAAACCGGGAGCGGCGGTCGCGAGAAGCGCGGCGGCGGCGCGCCATCGGGCTTGGTCGGCGGCGGAAAGCGCTTCGACGAGTTGCCGGTTGAAGCCGCTGGTGACCACGAACTCGGTCGCCGCCAGAGACGTGGAATCGAGCGCAAGGGCGGCGTTGGCGTGGAGCCAAACTTCGGAGTCGGCGCCGATGGTTTGGGCGGCACGGGCGATGAGCAGATGATCCTGCACGAACGGACGACGGTCGCGCACGCCGTCGAAACGGGAGAACGTCAGTCCGGCGACGGCGAGGAGCGTGCCGGTAAGAATCGGTCCGCGGGAGGAGGACCACGTTTGAAAAAACCAGGCGGGCCTCGCCAAGGCCGCGCCGGCAGGCACGCACAGGAGAGCCGCGACGGGTAAGCGGAAGCGCGCGCTCACGAAAAACAGAATTACTCCGGCGGTGGTGGCCAAGCCGATCAGGCCGGCGGCGCGCGCGGTGGCAGGTGCGGTCGCCGCAAACCTCCAGGCCCCGGCGACGGCGAACACGAGCAGGAAGCCCCAGCCGAGCGGGTTCCACGCGAGCCATGGGGAACGGGCGGCGTGGAAGGCGTAGGTCTTGTTGTTATACTGCTCCCAATCGTTGAGGAACGCGTAGGTTTTTCGCGCGAGTTGTCCGATCCAGGCGAGCGGTTCACCTGCGACGTGCGCGAGGAATCGGGCGCGCCAGTGGGTGTTCATCGCGTCGATGGAGCCTGGCGCGCCGTGCTCCCGGGCGAAGAGCGCGAGCGACTCAAGCTTGGCGGGATTGTCGTTCGGAGCGCCTGGCGGCAAGGCGAGGGACTGCGCGTAGTAGCGGCCGTGTGCGCCGGGTTGGTTGGCGGCCCAGAGGTTGTAGGCGCCTTGCCAAGGGAGCACCCGAAACTCGCCGCCGACGTGGCGTTGCCAAAGCCCCTGGCCGATGAAGAGCGCGGCGCCCAGCGCGAACGCGGCCACGGCGATGCGCGGGCTCGGCCGACTTTCCCTGCGCGAAACCCAGAGGACCGGCAACGCGAGCAGCACGGTGAGAAACTGGGGCCGCACCAGCGCCGCCAGCGTCCAGAGCAAGGTGGCATCAAGAAAGGAGCGGGGCACCGGACGTTTCGCCTCAAGGCGCAGGGCGAGCAGGCCGGCGAGAAACAGCCCGGCGCCCAGCGTCGCGTCGAGGCGTTGCGTGGCGTAGTGCACGAACACCGGGTTGAGCGCGGAGAGCAGGCCGGCAACGAGGCCGGCGCGCGGGTCGTCGAACCAGCGGCGGGCCAGCGCACCGACGAGCAATGCGACCACCGCATGAAGCGCGACGCCGAGGAGCAGCGCGGCGAAGGGCAATTCGTCGGCCGAGATCCCGAGCGCTCCGAGACCGGCGAGCAGCAGCGGATAACCCATGGCGCGATAAAACGGTTCTGCCGGCAACGTGCCCGTGACGATTTGCGCGGCGAGCGTGAGATTCTCCCGTTCATCGAGCACCGGCACGCGACCGAGCGGCGTGGACGCATACCAGGTGAGATGTCCGAGCGCGTAGGCGAGGGCGACGAGCAGAATGATCAGCCAAGGGCGCGGACGGGTCATGGGCGGGAAACTTTGTTTCGGCTTGGCCGGTGCCAGCAAGCTCGCGGCGCAGAGATTTTGCGACGAAGGCTCGACGCCGCCGTCGGTTCTGGCGTTTCTTTTCGCCGCATGTCGTCGGTCGGCTTTTTCGATTTTCAAGTAAACGGGTTTGGTGGCGTTGATTTTCAACGTGACGGGCTTTCGCGCTCGGAGTTGGAGCACGCGGTCGCGGCCCTGCGCCGGGGCGGGACGGCGGGGATTTTGGCGACGTTGATCACCGACGACGTCGACGCGCTCTGCCGGCGCTTTGCGGCATGGGAGCGGCTCTGTGCGGACGCTCCGGCGGCGGGTTCGGCGATCGTCGGGTATCATCTTGAAGGCCCGTGGCTGAGTCCGGTTGAAGGATTTCGCGGGGCGCATCCGGCTGCGCCGCAGCACGCGCCTTCGCTCGCGGAATTTGACCGTTTGCAGGCCGCGGCGGGCGGGCGCATCCGGCTTGTCACGCTCGCGCCGGAGTGGCCGGGCAGCGCCGAGTTTATCGCGGCGATCACGCGGGCGGGCGTGCGGGTTTCGCTTGGCCACACGAACGCGAACGACGCGCAGATCGACGAAGCGGTGCGCGCCGGGGCGCGCTTTTGCACGCATCTCGGCAACGGTTGTCCGATCCAAATGCACCGCCACGACAACATCGTGCAACGGTTGCTCGCGCGCGATGAGCTGACGGCGTGCTTCATTCCCGACGGGATTCACCTGCCGCGTGCGGTGCTCAAGAATTTCTTCCGCGCCAAACCCGCCGGCCGCGTGCTGTTCACGACCGATGCGATGGCGGGCGCCGGGGCGCCGCCCGGGCGCTACACGATCGGGCCGCATGAGATTGAGGTCGGGGCCGATGGCGTAGCGCGGCAGCCCGGGGCGCAAAACTTCGCGGGCTCGACGCTCACGCCGGATGTCGGCGTGCGTCATGTCGCCGATTGGCTTGGGCTCACGCCGGGCGAAGCCCGCGCGCTTTGGTCCACGGCACCGGCCGCCGCATTTGGCGTCACACTTCCGCCGCTCTAGAGCCCATCATGCGCTTCTCATCCGTCAGTGCTCGAGGTAGGGACGGCTCTCCGAGCCGTTCGCATCAGACTGGAGGCACTGCTTGCCTTTCCACGGTGCGGACGCCTCGGAGAGGCGTCCCTACCCGCGGCACGGGAACGCAGGACCAACTTTGATTTCTCCCATGCCGATCACCGCTCCTTTCTATTCCGCCGCCGGCCGTCTGGCGCTTGAGGTTCACCCCGACCGTGCCGCCCTCGGTCGCGCCGCCGCGCAGGCGGTCGCCGCGTATCTGCACGGGGTCGTCGCCCGCCAAGGTGAGGCGCGGGTGATCTTCGCCTGCGCGCCGTCGCAGGATGAATTTCTCGCGGCGCTGGTCGATCCGGCGAAGTGCGGGATTGTTTTGGATTGGTCGCGGATCACGGCGTTTCACATGGATGATTATGTGGGGCTCTCAGGCGACCATCCGCAGAGTTTCCGCCACTACCTCCGGCAGCATCTGCTGCGTAAGGTGCCGATCGGTGTTTTTCATCCGTTGCCGGCCGAGGAACCCGATGCGGCGGCAGTCGCGGCGCGCTACTCGGCGCTCCTGCGCGAGCGGCCGATTGATCTCGTGTGCATGGGCATCGGTGAAAACGGGCACATCGCCTTCAATGATCCGCCCGTGGCCGATTTCGTCGATGCGCAGCTCGTGAAAGTGGTCGAACTCGATCACGCCTGTCGCCAGCAGCAGGTGAACGACGGTTGTTTTCCCACGCTCGAGGCGGTGCCGCGACACGCGTTCACGCTCACGGTGCCGGTCTTCCGGCAGGCGCGCCGGCTCAGCATCCACGTCCCCGGGCCGCGCAAGGCGGCGGCGGTGCGTGCGACGGTCGAGGGACCGATTGCAACGTCGTGCCCCGCTTCAATTCTTCGGCTCCACGCCGATGCCACCCTTTACATCGACACGGCGGCCGCTTCAGCGCTCGGATGAGCGCCGAGATTTCAAATCTCAGATTTTCGATTTCAAAAAACTAGAGTCTATCCAACCCGAAACCCGAAACCCCAAGACCCGAAACCTCTTTTTTCCCATGATTCGCTCCACCCTGTTCTTCGCCCTGCTCACCGTTCTGCCGTCGTTCGCCGCCGAGCCGTTGCGGCTCGGCATGATTGGGCTCGATACGTCGCACGTGCCGGCGTTCGCCAAAGTGTTTAACGACCCCAAGGCGCCGGGCCACGTGCCGGGCGGGAAGGTCGTCGCGGCGTTTAAAGGAGGCAGCCCCGACATCGTGGCGAGTGCGTCGCGGGTCGAGGGGTTCACCAAGCAGTTGGTCGAAACCTACGGCGTGAAGCTCTACGACTCCATCGAAGAACTCTCGCGTAATGTGGACGCGATTTTGATCGAGAGCGTCGATGGTCGCACGCACTTGGAACAATTTCGGCGCACGCTCGCGGCGAAGAAACCGGTGTTCATCGACAAGCCGTTTGCGGGCTCGCTCAAGGATGCCGTGGAAATGGTGCGGCTCGCGCGCGAGGCCGGGGTGCCGATTTTCAGCTCCTCATCGCTGCGTTACCCGCCCGAACCCTACGCACCGAAGCTCGCGACGATCGGCGACATCACCTCGGCGTTCTCGATTGGGCCGGCTGACATCGAGCCGACGCACCCCGATTTCTTCTGGTATGGAATTCACGCGGTCGAGGCGCTCTACACGGTGCTCGGGCCGGGCTGCGTGCAGGTGGTCCGCACGCACACGGCCAACACCGATGTGATCACCGGGATCTGGGCCGATGGCCGCGTGGGCACGGTGCAGGGAAATCGCAAGAGTCACAAAGGCTATGGCGTAACGGTGGTCGGCACGAAGGGCGTGGCGGTCGTCGGCGAAAAGCAGAACTACGCCGGGCTCACGGTGGAGATCATGAAGTTTTTCCAGACGCGGGTTTCGCCGGTGGCGCCGGAGACGACGTTGGAGTTGCTCGCGTTCATGGAGGCGGCCGACGAAAGCAAACGTCGGGGCGGCGCACCGGTCACGATTGCCGAAGTCATGGCGAAGGCGGGAGCAAAGCGCTGAGGCATCCGTTCTGCAGTGGTATGGGCGTCCCGCCCCTGTTCCGAACCCACGGGCGAGACGCCCGTGCCACCTTTCGAGCCACTGTCCGAAATTCACTTCGTTAAACGCATTCTATGAAATTCCCAGAATCCATCACGTTCATCACCGATGAAGTTTCCCAAGAGCTCCCGGTCATCACGGAGTTTATCCGCGAGTTTCGGCTCTCCGGGATTGAGCTGCGCAGTTTTGGCGGCCGGGCGTTCAAGGACCTGACGCCGGCCGACGTCGCGGCGATCGGGGCGGCGTCGCGGGGCGAAGGCTGGCGCGTCTACGGCTGTTCGACGCCGGTCTTTAAGTGTGAGCTCGACGATGCCACCGCGATCGCGGCGCATCGGGAGATTTTCAAGCGGAGTCTCGATGTGGCCCGCGAGCTGAAGTGCGACTTGCTGCGCGTGTTCACCTTTTTCCGTTCGGCGAATCCGTCGGACCCCGCGAAGCAGCTCCGCGTCGTCGAGCAGTTGCGGGGGTTGCTGGAATTGGCGGAAGGCTCCGGCGTGCGGTTGGGGTTGGAGAACGAGCACTCCTGCCTCGCGGCGACAGCGGAGGAGACCGCGGCGATTTTGGCGCCCTTGCCGGCGGACCGGGTCGGAGCGATTTGGGATCCGTGCAATGTGCTGTATGTGCCCGGAGCCGATGCGCCCACGCCGTCCGATCTGGGTCGATTGGGCTCACGGATTTTTCATCTGCACGTGAAGGACGCGGTGCGGCGGAGCGGAGCGGTGCGGAGCGGCGAATTGATCGCGGTGGGCACCCCGGTCGGGGTCGGCGACGTCGATTGGGGGGCGCACTTCCGGGCGTTGCAGGCGATGGGCTATCGCGGGCTGCTCTCGCTGGAAACCCATTGGCGACTGGAGAAGATCGACGAGTCCCTGCTGCACCTGCCGGCCGGCCACGCATTCTCGCACGGCGGCGAACCGGCGAGCCGGACGTGCCTGCACAATCTCAAGGCGCTGCTCGAGACGGTGGGTTGAGCGGGGGAAAATTCAGCCGAGCTGAACCCGCTTCCCCACATTAAAGTTAAGCCAAGCAAGCCGAATACTAGCAAACAACGGGCCGCACTCCCTGCGGCCCGGCTGGGCAGTGGGTATCAGTGCTCCGCGCTCGACCGGCTTCCCTTAGCCAGAACCATGCAGTTGCCCGCTAATCCACGCGAATCACCTCGAATGAAAGCCAAGCCCGGGGTTTCTCACTAAAATGGTGAGGGCATGGGCGATCGCGTCGGAAGGCGTGTTTCCCTCCGCAATTTGCGCCGACTAGCGTGATTGGCGGGCGGTCTTCTGCATTTTCCCGGCTCAGGATAGCACTAACAAGCTCTGCTGCGGGTCGGCTTCGAAGGTGTGCAATTCGACCGAACGATCTCGAAGCAGTCGCTCAATCTGCGCCGTGGGACAGTTTCCGACGCGGAGCCACACGACTTTTGGTGGCGCTCCGAGGACAAGGCTGCGTTGCTGGAAATCGGAGTCTTTTGAAACGATGACGAATTGGTTTTCGCGGGCAAATGTCCAAATCGCTCCGTCATCGGACTGAATCATCCCGAGGAGTTTTACGTGAACGCTGCCGGGAAACAGGTCCGCGAGCCTCCGAACGAGATCGCTCGAAAGGTTTTGGTCGAAAACCAGCTTCATCCGCCGATCACGGCGAGCCGGCGTTCACGATCTGCTGCGAACGCCAGACAGGCGCGGATATCGTCTTCGGTCAGCTCAGGAAAATCGGCCAAGATTTCAGGATTACTCATCCCGCTGGCCAAATATTCGAGGACATCGGTCACGGTGATTCGCATGCCGCGGATGCAGGGTTTGCCGCTCCGCTTCCCGGCTTCAATCGTGATGATGTCGCGGTAATTCATGCCGACAAAGTGCTCGGTGGTGGAGTCGCGGTCAAGAGGGTGCTGGGCGCGCGGGATTCGAGGCTGAGGAGCTGAACCATCATCCGGAGTGGATGAACGTCTATAAAACGGTCGCGGTCCGGCTGAACACGCACGATGCCGGAGGGAAGGTGACGGCGCTGGATGTGGAACTGGCGCGGCGGTTGGAGAAGGTGGGGGGAGGGCTACTGCTGACGCCGCGCTTACCAGAACCGAAGCCCGCTGTAGAAAGTTTCTTCGAGTGGCCTTGCGATCAAACTGCCTCGATCTTCAATCAGTTCAGCGTCTATCCCGACGACACCGGGCCTTCCGTCGATGATGTCGTCGTCGTAAAGGAATACTCTCATGCCGGCCGTCGCCTTCAGTTCTTCGAGGCGTTTCTTGTCGAGGACGTAGTAGCAATCATCGTCTGATTGTCCTGACCAACCACAGGCGTTGAAGTCGCACCACACGGCTGGAAATTTAGAGGGCAGGTCCATTTCTTGGCGAACGAGGCTATCTTCAGTTTGCGCGGCCTAAACAAACCGTGTCGCCTCCGGTCACCGCGATAATATCAAAAGTTGGAACCTGACCTCTTGCGCTCGGCCTTGTGATACACCGCCGCCATACACAGAAATAGCACTCCCATCATCACCCCACAACTGCCCGCATCCGGCACGCCGTTTATCGCCACTGAGTCTAGCGCAGTTGATGTAAACCCAAATTCGCGGCTCGAAAAGGCGACATGATTCCCCGTTGAATTAAGCGTGCTGGCGGTCAATTCCGTCACCCCGTTTATGCCCACCGCAATGTTGTAGCCGTCGTCAAAAATGCTGAACGAGTATTTTTGGCCGGTGGTCAGGGTGTAATTCTTGTGGTCGGCTGGCGTGCTGAACTGAGGAGAAAACCCGCGCCCCTGAATCGAGATTTGATCTCCGTCATTGGAGAACGAAACGAATATGCCGGACAATTGGTGGAATAGATCGGCATCGGGAAGGGGCGACAGATCGGTGCGGAACGAAATGTCAAAATGCTCAAAAGCATTGAGCATGGTAAACTCGCCCGTGATGACGTAGGGCGAAGAAAACCCGTTAACCGTGGCCAAATAACCCCGGGCAGTGGTGGTGACAGCTCCGCCGCTTTGGACAACGGAGGACTGCCCGAAGGGAAGAATCGTTTGCCAGAGGTTGGTGTTCAGGCTGGCACCGTTAAAGTCCTCAACCAGGAGCGGGGTCGCACCCAGCCGCGCGCCGAACAAAATCAATCCGAGGCAGAGAAGCGCTTTCATCTGGAGCGAAGCGGGCCAGATTGACCGCTAGCGCACAACCAAAATGCCAAACGCATTTGGTGTCTCGGAAAAACACGCCAATCCGAGGGGGCCGCTCGTTGCTTGTTAGTTTTCCTTCGGAAAGGGCTACAATGATCGCTACGGCCGATCCAAAACGGTTCGGCCGTGTTTTGTTAGTTGCGCTCAGCGTTAGATCTTCAGGCGGGGCATGTCTACCTTAGAAGCACGGAAGTGACCGAGAAAACGCCGGACCCGTTTTGCCCACTTCCATTTCGCTCCTTGGTAGCATTACGCAAAGCGTTTCGCAGCGGTTTGGATCGCGCTGATGAAGAGGTCGACGTGGGCGCGGGGGGTGGGGAGGCCGGGGGTGACGCGGACGCCTTTGACGATGGGGTGTTCGATGCCGACGGTGAAGATATTGTGCTCCTTCATCCAGTAGTCGGCGAGGGCGTGGGGGGCGACGCCGGCGATGGCGATGTTGCCGACGCCGCCGTGGCGGGCGGGGTCTTTGGGGGTAAGCACCGAGACGCCGGGGATGGCGCGGGCGGCGTCCGCCCAGGTGCGGTGAAGGTGGCGAAGGCGGGCGAGCTTGCGGGCGCTGCCGATGGCTTCGTGGAAGCGGACGGCCTCGACGAGGCCGAGGTGGGCGGATTCGGGGCGGGTGCCGAGGTGTTCGAGTTTGCGGATGTCTTCGAGGCCGCGGCGGGTGTCGGCGAGGAGGGGCCAGACTTTTTTGATCTGCTCGCGGCGAACGTAGAGCATGCCCATGCCGAGGGGGGAGCACATCCATTTGTGGAGGCTGGTGCCGAGGTAGTCGCAGCCGAGGTCGGGGACTTTGAAATCGACGTGGGCGAAGGAGTGGGCGGCGTCGACGACGACTTCGGCGCCGTGGGCGTGGGCGAGGTCGCTGATCTTTTTCACGGGCAGGATGTGGCCGGTGAGGTTGATCATGTGGGTGACGTGGAGGAGGCGGGTGCGCGGGGTGATCGCGGCGGCGAAGGCGGCGACGACCTCTTCGTCGGAGGACGGGTGGAGCGGGATGGCGATCTGCTTGAGCACGACGCCGTGGCGGGTGGCCTTTTGCTGCATGGCCTCGACCATCGAGCCGTAGTCCTGGTCGGAGTAGATGATCTCGTCGCCGGGGGCGAGATCGAGGCCGAGGATGACGGTGTTGAGGGCCTCGGTGGCGTTGCGGACGATGGCGATTTCCTCGGGCGAGGTGCCGGCAACGCGGGCGAGGGCGGTGCGGGCGGCTTCCTGGTCGGCGCGCATCTCGTGGCGCTTATAGTAGGAATTGCGACGGTTGATCTCGCGGGCGGCACGAAGCTCGACTTCGAGGACGGGGAGGGGCGCGGCGTGAAAGTAGCCGTATTCGAGGTTGATGAACTCTGGGGTGGGCGCCCAATCACGGGTAAGGTCGCGCCAGAAGGGTTCATCGGCGGCGAGGATTTCCCTGGCGATGCCGGGGCGCTCGGCGAGGGCGGCGGAGGCGCGGCGGGTGGAGGCGGCAAGCAAGGTTGAGACGAGAGCGGCGCCGGTGGTGGCACGTGAGAGGTTGGCGAGGAAGGCGCGGCGATGCATGGTGGACATCGGCAGTGCAGAAAGCGGACCAAGTGTTCGGAATGAGCAAAGCCGGTGGGCGACACGCACCGGGGCCGGGCTAAACGGGTGTTAGCGAAAATGCTACCCTATCGGTAACGTCGCGCGGCGGAGTTTTTGCCCGACGGAAGGCTTGGTCGCAAGGAGGTCCGAGCTGCGGAGCAGCCGATCCGAAGAGGTCTGGCCGGAGTGGCGCTAAGGTAGGCAATTGCAGGCCGATTCGAAGTGCGGCCGATTCGAAGAGGCCTAGCCAGGGCCTTTTTTTTGAATCGACGGCGCTTCGGCTGCTGAATTCTACCTCGGGTAAAGGTTTGCTCTCAAACGCGCGGTCTCACCCAACACCACCGGACTCATGCCAGGTGAGACCCGAACTCCGCGGCCTTTTTCAGCCCGCTTTTTAAGCGCGGTTCTTTTTGAGAAAACCGACGGTGCCCAAAATGGCGAGGGCGGCGAGGATGCCCAGGCCGATGTAGCCGGGGATTCCTTTCGCGGAGAGAGCCCAGATCGAACCGCCGGTCGCGATGCCGGTGGCGGTGATCATGAGGATGTTCCAGCGGATGCGCGCACCGCCGGAGGGCAGGTCGGCGCCGAGGAGCGGCTTGGAGTTCATCATCAGGAGGAAGGTGAAGTAGGCGATGGGGATCATGGAGCCGCCGATGACGGAGGTGGGGACGGCGAGGGCGGCGCGCGCATCGGGATTGCCCCAGAGGAAAGCCCCCGCGAAGCCACCGATGCCCGAAATGGCGCAGCCGATCAGATGGATTTTGCGGTCTCCCGATCTGCCCAACATTTCCGTGAGGGCGAAGCCGTTCATCAACATCAGCACGATGATGGTCGAGACCGCCATGCCCAGGACACCCAGGCCGAAGACCTTCTGGGCGATGCCGGGCCCGGTGAGTGGCGCCAAGGTGGTGGCGAGCTGGATGTTGCCGCGCTGGGCGAGCATGGCTCCGACCTTGCGGTCGGCTTCCGGGAGGGCGGCGACCGCGGTTGCGATGGAGGCGGCCTTCTCCGCGGCGGGCGATTGCGCCGTGGCCTTCACGACGGCGGGATGGGTCGCGAACGCAGCGTAGTAGCTTCTCGCGGCCGCGGGGATGGGCGTGCCGTCGGGCCGGAGGATGTCCGCCGTCTTCGCGTGGAAGGCGGCGGCGGCGGCGATGACGATGCAGGACGTGGCGAGCACGAAGGGAATGATGAGGCCGATGGAAAGATCGAAGATCGCCAGCCCGCGCTCGCGGCGTCCCCATTTCCGACGGAGCATGGAATAGGGGAGGAGGAAGGTCATGTTGATGCCGACCGCCGTGCCGAATGCGGTCATGATGATGTCGCGCTGGCTGCTGACGATGGAATTGGTCCAATACTCGGCGAACTCGCCGGTGGCCGCGATGGGCGCGATGTAATCCCGGGCCGGGTTGTAGAGATCGCTGACGCGCGGGATCATCCCGTTAAAAATGTCGGCCCAACTGATGGTGCCGGAAAACGTGAGCACGCCGACGACCAGAAAAAACGCGATCACGATCAGGCCGACCATGGCCTTGAGAACGTCTTCAAAGATCTTCACGCCCTTGCTGCCGGTCTCGTAGGCGTAGTTGATCCCCATTCCGATCACGAAGAACAGCAGCGCGACGCCGATGGTGGAGGCCTGCGAAGTGCCGATGAACGGGAAGATGTTTTGCTGCATCGCGCCGATACCGAGGCTGAACTGAGGCATGGCCCAGACGATGTTGGCCATCAGCGTGGCGATGGCCCAGGCCCAAGCCAGCACAGGAGAGACGTGGGTTTTGACCGATTCAAACGGGCGGCGGCCGGTGGAGAGGGTCACGTAGCCGATCGCCGACAGCATGATCACGCCGAGGATCATCGCGAGGGGCTGGAGCCAGAGAAGCTGGTAGCCGGAAATGATCCCCACGTAGAGCGCGCCGGCCAGAGAGCCTCCGCCCAGCGTCACCGCGCCTTGGAGCCAGCCGGGGCCGGAGAGCTTAAGATAAATGGCGGCTTTACCGAGTGGCCCCTTGGTCTGGGCGAGGTCGAGCAACTCCGATTCGGTCTGGGTAACATGGTTTTTCATGGTTTCGTGGGGCGTATTTGAAGAGCCGGGCAAAATGGGCCGGGTTTCAATATCTTAAATTTGGGTCCACCATGTCGCAATGCGGGCATCCCTGTCAGACGGGAGGCTTGGTGGCGAAGAGGGCGGTGGTGCTCGCGAGCTCGAAATTTTTGTCGGCGGAGAGCTTCGTCACGAAGTCTTGGTTCATGATCGCGACCGGGTGGTGCATGAGATCGGAGAGCTTGAGGTTGAGAAATTCGCTCTTCGTGGGCTCGGGCAGGCCGGCGGCCCAGTGCATGATGAGCAGCCACAGCGACCAGATCGGCAGGCCGCTCGCGATCACTTCCTGGCTGTCGATTTTGAGGTAGGGATCGAAGAGGTTTTTGAGGCCCTCGGCGGTCATGTTGTAGTAGTGATTGGGGAAGCCGTGACGCAACTGGAGGAAGGGCACGACGCAGTAGAGCTGCGCGCCGGGCTTCAGCACGCGGGAGATTTCCTTGGCGGCTTGGAACGGGTTTTTGACGTGCTCGAGCACGTTGAGGCAGACGACGCCCTCAAAGGAGGCGTCGGCAAACGGGAGTTCCTCCGCGACGCCGACGACATCGGTGGTGTCGTAGGGGACGATCTCGAAGTTGACGACGTTGGGCAGATACTCGGCGCGCTTTCCGGCGCCGCAATCGAGGATGAGGCCCTCGGGGAACTGGTTGATGATCCGCAGCGCGTAGGGATCGTAGGAGTGCTGCGAGACGTTTTCGGTTTCGAAGACGCCGTGTTTCTCGGCAAGCGCCGCATCGAGGAAATTGAAACATCCGGGGGTTTCGGTGAACGGCAGATCGGTCCGAAGCAGCGGGCGGATTTTTTCGAGTTTGGTGCGTTTGGCCGTGAGCATTCGGTGCAAAGTGGGGCGGGGCGGGCCAAGTGGGTCGAGGCTCAATTTCCGGGCTTTGCGGCCGGGGCGAACAGTTCGGGCAGAAGGTTCTGGCCCGGTCGCGCCGAAGTCCTTTTCTTCCAGATCCCGCCCCATGACCCGTCGCGAATTCCTATGGTCCTCGGCTGCCACCGCCGCGCTCTCGACCGGAGTGGCGGGTGGGGCGATGAACGCCGTCGCGGCGCCGATCCCGATCATCGACACGCACACGCATTTCTATGATCCGACGCGCGCGCAAGGAGTGCCTTGGCCGCCGCGCACGGATGAGGTCCTCTTCCGGCCGCGGTTGCCGGCGGATTTCGCGGCGCACCATGGCGCGCTCAACGTCGTCGGCACCGTCGTCGTCGAAGCGAGTGAGTGGGTCGAAGACAACCGGTGGGTGCTCGACCTCGCCCAAACCAATCCGGCGATCGTCGGTTTCGTGGGGAATCTCGTGCCGGGTCGGCCGGAGTTTGCGGGCAACTTGAGTCGCTTCACGGCGGACCCGATTTTTCGCGGGCTACGGCTGCGCCTGAACGTCCTCAGGAAATTGGCGGATGCGGAGGTCGTGGCCGATCTCAAGCGGGTGGCCGCAGCGGATCTTTCGATCGATGTGCTGGGTGGCGCGGCGGTGCTCGGGCCGACCCTGCAACTCTCTCTCGCGTTTCCCGGCCTGCGGATCGTGGTGAACCACCTCCCGTTTACCGATTGGGACGCCGATCCGGCGGCGATGCGCCCGGCGTGGGCGGAGCTCGCGCGCCGGCCCAACGTGTTTGCCAAGGTTTCCAATATCGTGCGCCGGGTGAACGGTGTGGTCGTGGACAATCCGGCGCACTATCGGGCGGCGCTCGAAACGATTCTGAATCTGTTTAGCGAGGACCGCGTGATGTTTGGGAGCAACTGGCCGGTCAGTGATCGGGTCGCGCCGTATGCGACGGTGCATCGGGTCGCCGCGGACTTCTTCGCCGGTCAAAGCCGGGATGCGGCGGAGAAATTTTTCTGGCGGAATTCGCACGCCGCTTACCGGTGGGTGCGGCGCGGAGCGGCGGCCACCCTCGGGCTTTGAAGCGGCCCGCTGCCCGCCAGAGCAGGCGGGTTGCTACGGCGTGTAGGCGTCGCGCAGGACCTGAAACGTGTGGCGGACCTTGATCGGGGATCCGAGACGGGCGAGGTGGGCGGAAAGTTGGGTGAGGCAGCCGATGTTGCCGCTGGCGACGACCTCGGCGCCGCTGGCCATGACGGCGCGGGCTTTCTTTTCGCCGAGCGAGGCGGCGATGTCGGGTTGGTCCAAATTGTAGGTGCCGGCGCTGCCGCAGCAGAGGTGGGCGTCGGCGAGTTCGATCACGGTGGTGCCGGGGATCGCTCGGAGGAGGGCGCGGGGTTCGGCGCGCACGCCCTGGGCGTTGGCCAAATGGCAGGCGTCGTGGTAGGCGATGCGGCGCGGGACTTGGGCGGTGGGCGGGGGAGTGCGCAGCCCGAGCTTGGTCAGAAACGCGCTTACATCCATCACGCGGTGGCGAAACGCCTCGGCGCGGGCCTCGTCGGGCGTGCCCTTGAGGACGAGATGGTATTCGTGCAACGCGGAGCCGCAGCCGGCGGCGTTGGTGAGGATCGCGTCCACGTCGGCGGGGAAAGCGGCGAGATTTTTGCGGGCGAAATTTTGCGCAGCGGTGAGGTCGCCGGTGTGCCACGCGAGGCCGCCGCAGCAGCCCTGCGACTCGGGCACGATGACTTCGATG
>CALSBN010000009.1:0-50449 GCA_943373185.1 Opitutus sp. GAS368
ACCCAAGGCCGGATTCAAACCGGCGCAATCAGCGCAAGAGATTTCCGAGTCCTGACGGACGACAACTTTTTTTTGGCTGCGGATTTCCCTTCCGGTGTTGCGGGATTCTTCCGTGTGCAACGCTACCTGTCGGACGGGACGCTCGATCCACTCTATGCTATCACCACCGTCGACACCGGTTCGGTCAGCGCCGCCGCCATCGATGCCGCCGGTCGCACGATTCTCGCGGGCACTTTTAACCGCATCGGTGACGTTTCGACCAACGGCTTCGCCCGCATCGCCTCCGATGGCAGTCTCGACCAAAGCTACCGGCTCGGGTCGGGCTTTATTCTCTCCCCCGGCGGTCAGGTCGCCGTGCAACATCTCGAGGCCCTGCCCGACGGTCGCGCCCTCGTTGCCGGGGACTTCAACGTCGTCGAAGGCCTGTCCCGCCCCTACCTAGCCCGTCTCAACGCCAGCTCTCTCGGCGGCGCCAACTTGCCCGCCATCCTCGCCGCCGTCCCTAGCGCCACCACCACCCGCGCCGGTGAGAGCATCGGTCTTCGGGTCACCGCAACCGGATCGGCCCCACTGTCCTACCGCGTAACCGCCCCGGACGGTTCCGTCGCCGCCACCACGACCTCGTTCGGCACCGTTACTTTGCCAAATCCCCAGCTCTCCGGCACCTATCGGCTCACTGTAACGGGCATCGCCGGAGCCACCACGACTTCGGATTTTCAACTCACGGTCACACCCGCCGCCCCGACGATCATCCGCCAACCGGAGCCGCTCCAAACGAATTCCGGCCGCACGGCCGTGCTCTCGGCCGAAACCATCGGAAGCGATCCCCGGACTTACCAGTGGTTCCGCAACGACAGTCCGGTCGCAGGCGCCACCGCGGCCACGTTCACGCTTACCGCCGCCACCCCGGCTCACGCTGGTGATTACACGCTCGTGGTCCGCAACGGGCTCGGCTTGGTCGCCAGCCGCACCGTGCGGCTCAGCGTCGACGAGACGGCGCGACTCGGCAGCCTCGCCACCCGTGGCTCAATCGGAATCGGTGAGAATGTCCTCATCAACGGCTTCAATATTACGGGGCCCGGACCCAAGACCGTCCTGATACGAGGCATTGGCCCATCGCTTGCGCCATTGGGGGTATCGGCCCCCTTGGCCAACCCGCAGCTCACCCTATTTGACGACACCGGAAAGCAAATCGCCGAAAACGACAATTGGGGCGGCAGTTCCACTCTTTCCGCTGTCTTCACTCGGTTTGGAGCGTTCCCCTTACCGGTCAGCAGTCTCGACTCGGCTCTTGTTATTTCCCTCGAACCTGGCGGTTACACGGCCCAACTGGCGGGGAACTCCGGGGCTTCCGGCGTCGGCCTTGTCGAAGTTTACGAAGCCGATGGCCTCTCATCCCGTCTCACCGCCCTCTCCTCGCGGCTGCGAGTAGGACTAAATCAGAGCGTGGCAATTCCCGGTCTCTCCGTGCAGGGCCTGGGTCCGCGAAAGCTCTTGATTCGAGCTGTCGGTCCGACTCTCGCGCAATTCGGTGTGGCGAGCCCGTTGGCCGATCCCATCATCACCCTGCTCGATTCCTCGGGCGCCATTGTTTCGACCAACGACAACTGGGGCGGCACCCCAGCTCTCGTTTCAGCCTTCGAGAATCTCACGTTTCCACTTCCTGCCGGTTCAAAAGATGCCGCCATTCTCAACACTCTTTTGCCCGGCAGCTACACCGCGCTCGTGAGCGGGGTTGGCGCAACCAGCGGGGTTGTCCTGATCGAAATTTACGAACTCAAATAGCGGCTGTTTCGATTGGGATTCCTGAGCGCAACCGCCCCTGCACCGCCGCGAAAATCGCTTCGCCCGTCACCGAGCGCGCAATCCCATTCCGCGCCGCCAACTCCAGCGCCAAACGACGATGGTCGCCCCGGCTTTAAAGCCTCGGCATCTGCACGTTTCGATCCGAACGATCCCGCAGATAAACGGTGAAGTCGGCCACATCGGTCGTGATCACAGGCAAATGTGGATAAAGATCGCTCAACGCCAAGAGCCCTGCATCCGCGTAGTCCACGCGGCGATCCCGATACCGCGCTACTTGCGACTGCACCGCATCCATACGGTCTGCAAGGGAGACGACCACCACACTGTCCGTCTTCAGCAGCGCATAAAAACGCAACGAGCTCTTGATCTGTTCCCGTTCCAATAAGTGACAGATCTCACTCACGTTACCTTCAGTCGTAAGGTAGGGCCCGCGCATCCGACCGAATACCTCCACCGCCCACCCATGCAGGGCATCCCGCCGATTCATCAGCGCCACAATCGGCCCGGTATCAACTATGACCTTAGCGTCCAAAGTTCTCTAAATATTTCTTATTGGTCGAAAGATCGGCCGGACCATCCACGCAGCCAACGAAATCGCGCAAAGCCTTTAGCATATCGATTCCCTCGCCTTTGGTGCCCTTGACCGCCGCCGCCTTGCGCCGACTGCCGGTGCGGCGCTTCACGTTCACCGTCTTCGAATCTTTAGTGAGCATGAGTCTAGGTCGCCCACTCGGTCCCTTCAGTCAAGACCCCGACGACCAACTCTTCGCACTCGTCACAAACGGCCCCTTTCAAGCAAGCGCCGTCCGACCAAAAACCAAGACGCGCCTTCGGTGCCGTCCGCGGGTTAACTCGCACCGAACCGCTTCCGCACCGCCGCGAAAATCGCTTCGCCCGTCGCGGGTGACGCGAGCAGGACCTCGCCGCCTGCCGTCCCGAAACTCGCCACCGCGTCGCGGATCGCTTCACGCACACTGAAGGCCAACATCACCGGCGGCTCGCCCACGGCCTTGCTGCCGTGAATCGTGTTCGGCTGCGCCGCCATGGGGAGCAGCGTTACGTTCAACTCCACCGGCGCATCGCTGATCGCCGGGATCTGATAGGTGCTCGCGCTGTGCGTGAGCAGCCGGCCCTTCGCGTCCCACTTGAGCTCCTCGCGCGTCAGCCAGCCCATGCCTTGCACGAAGCCGCCCTCGATCTGCCCGCGGTCGATGCCCGGGTTCAGCGAGTCGCCCACGTCGTGCACGATGTCCACCCGGCGCACGCGGTGCATTCCCGTAAACCCGTCCACTTCCACCTCCGACACCGACGCGCCAAACGAATAGTAATGAAACGGCCGCCCCGCCGATTTCGACCAGTCCCAGTGAATCCCCGGCGTCTTGTAAAACCCGGTCGTCGAGAGACCCACCCGACTCAGGTAAGCTTTCTTGCACACGTCGGCGAACATCACGCGCCGCGCCGGTTGGCCGCGCACGCTCACCGCATCGTCGGCAAACTCCAGCATCGCCGCCTCGGCCTCGCTCGCGCCCAACAGCTCCGCCGCCACCGGCCGCAATCGCTCGCGCAAGATCTCGCACGCGTTCCGCACCGCCGCGCCGTTCAGGTCCGCGCCGCTCGACGCCGCCGTCGGCGACGTGTTCGGCACTTTGTCCGTGCTCGTCGCCATCAGCCGGATCTTCGCCGCCGGCAACCCGAGCTCGCGCATCGCCACCCCGAGCATCTTCACGTTGAGGCCCTGCCCCATCTCCGTGCCGCCGTGGTTCACCTGCACCGAGCCATCCGGATAAATATGCACCAACGCGCCCGCCTGGTTGTAATGCGTCAGCGTAAACGAAATTCCGAACTTCACCGGCGTCACCGCCAACCCGCGCTTCACCCGCCCGCTCGTCGCATTCCAAGCCGCGATTTCCCGTCGGCGTTCGTCGAAGCGCGCCTCCGTCATGACGCGCGACCACACCTCCTGGATTCGGTTGATGCCAAGGTCCTCGCGGTAGTGCGTCGTGTTGGTCTCGCCGGCACCGTGGTAGAAATTCCGTGCCCGCACCACTTCCGGCGCCAAGCCGAGCCGGCCCGCGATCCGCGCCACGATCTCCTCGACGACGAGCATCCCTTGCGGCCCGCCGAAACCGCGAAACGCCGTGTGCGACGTCACGTTCGTATTTGCGATCCGCCCCGTGAACTTCACCGCCGGGATGTAGTAAGCGTTGTCCAAATGAAACAGCGCGCGGTCGCAGATCGCCTGGGAAAGATCCATCGACCAACCGCCGTCCGACACGAGGTCCACCTGCGACGCGAGCAACCGCCCTTCACCGTCGTAGCCCACCAAAAACTTCGCCCAAAACGGATGCCGCTTTCCCGTCAACGCCATGTCCACATCGCGGTCCAACTGCCAGCGCACGGGCCGTCCCGTCTTCAGCGCCGCGAGCGCCACGATCGCCGCCGGGGCGTTGCCCTGCGTTTCCTTGCCGCCGAAACCGCCGCCCATCCGCGGCGACTGCACCGTGACCTTGTTGCGGGAAACATGCAGCACTTCGGCGACGATCGTTTGGATCTCCGACGGATGCTGCGTCGAGGAATGCACCAGCATCGTTCCGTCCTCCCCCGCCTCGGCCCACGCCGCCTGCGTCTCCAGATAGAAATGTTCCTGCCCGCCGAATTCGAATTCACCCTCGATCCGGTGCGGCGCCGCCGCCAGCGCCGCCATAACGTCGCCGCGCGCGAGCACGTGCGGCTCCGAATGAAAGCTCCCCGCCGCGATCGCCGCCGGCACGCCGAGCAACGCCGGGAGCGGCACATACTCCACTTCAACCAACGCCGCCGCCGCACGACACGCCCGCACCGAGTCACCGATCACCACCGCGACGATCTGCCCGTGGTAACGGATTTCGTCCGTCGCCAACATCGGCTCGTCGTGCCGCACCGGACCCACGTTGTTCTCGCCGGGAATGTCCTCCGCCAGCAGCACCGCCGTGACACCGGGAAAAGCCCGCGCCTTCGTCGCGTCGCGCCGCGTGATCTTCGCCCGCGCATGCGGCGCCATCACCGGCCACACCTCGAGCATCGTCCGCCGCTGCGCCGTGTCGTCCACGTAAAGCGCCCGCCCCGTCACATGCCCGATCGCGCTCTCGTGCCGCAGCGAACGCGACGCATCCGCCGGCGGCACCGGCGCGCCCGCCGCGAAATCGAGCACGCCGTCCTGCGCCAGACTCCGTTCCCCGCTGGCGAACTTCTCCCACAAGCTGACGATCAACCCGCGCCGATATTCCGCGCCGCCGCGCACATCGTCGATCGGGGAAAACTCCGCACGCAGCACCGCCGCCACTTCGCCCACCGCCCCAGCGAGCGTCTTGCCGACCAGCACCGCCTCGGCCTTGAGCGCCCGCACCGGCGTCGCCGCCACGCCGCCAAAAGCAAATCGCGCCAGAGTGACCACCCCGGCCGCATCGCACTCCACCCGAAACGCCGCCGCGACGATGCTGATGTCCATCTCGCGCCGCTTGGAGACCTTAAAATAGTCCGACCGCCCCGCGCCCACGCGCGGCACGATGATTTCCCGGATGATCTCGCCCGCCTGCAGCAGCGTCTTGCGGTAGCCGGTGAAAAAATCCCTCAACGCCACCGTGCGGTCGCCGTTTGCCGAGGAGAGCAACAACGTCGCGTCGAGCGTGAGCAGCAACGGTGCGCTGTCGCCGATGGGCGAGGCCGTCGCGAGATTGCCGCCGAGCGTCGCGCGGCTGCGAATCTGCCGCGAGGCGTAGACCGCCAGCATCTTTTGCAACGACGGATACTCCGCACCCATCGCCTGCTCGATGTTGGTCAACGTCGCACCCGCGCCCACACGCCAAGCGGTCGGTGTCTCCACGATGTGCGTGAGCTCCGGCACGGCCTCGGTCGAAATCAGCAGCGGAAACGCCTTGGCCTTCTTGTTCAGCTCGACGCCGATCTCCGTCGCGCCCGCCACGAGCAGCGCGTTCGGATGCGCCGCCTTGAGCGCAAACAAAGCCGCGAGCGAGGTCGGCCGGAAAAACCGTTCCCCCGCCGCCGCGTAGTCCACGCCGCCGAGGGGAGCGAGCGGTTGCGTGAGCCGCGCTTGAAACGGTTCGTTGACCGGTGCCGCCACCGTCGCGAGCGCCGCATCGCGGATCGGCCGGTAGCCGGTGCAACGGCAGAGATTGCCGCAGAGTTGATCGCTGAGCTTGGCCGGCGTCCGGCAATCCGTGCGGTGGTGCGCCTCAAAGAGCGACACGACGATCCCCGGCGTGCAGTAGCCGCACTGCGAACCGTAATTCTCCACCATCGTGCTCTGCGCGGGATGGAGTTTCGCGCCGCCGGCCAGTCCGTCCACCGTGATGACCTCGCGCCCGGCAAACATCGGGAGCAGCGCGATGCAGCTGTTGATCGCGCGGTAGGTCGGCTGGCCGTGCGCATCGCGGTCCACCAGCGCCACCGTGCACGCGCCGCAATCGCCCTCGGCGCAACCCTGCTTGCTGCCGGTGCAGCCATGCGTGCGCAGGTAATCGAGCAACGTCGTCGTGGGCGCGAGGCCGTCGACCTTCGTGATCTTCCCGTTGAGTGTGAAATCAAACGCCATGACCGGGCTCACTCCGCCAACCGCGCCAGCGTGCGCGCGAGGACTTCGACGCCCGCCGCGATGTGCTCCGGCGAGGAATACTCCTCGGGCCGGTGGCTCCAACCGTTGCGGCAGGGGATGAAGATCATCGTCGTTGGGCTTACGCGCGCCATGAAGAGCGAGTCGTGATACGCGCGGCTCACCATCCGCCGGCACTTCAGGCCGAGCTCGGCGCACACCTGCTCCGCGATCGCGATCGTGCGGGCGTCACCGGGCGCGGGCGGATCCGCGTTGATCTCGGAAAACTCCAACTGCACCGAACGCCGCGCGCAGATTTCGTCGGCGGCCCGGCGGATTTCGCCGAGCGCCTTTTCCCGCGTGTCGAGCCGCGTGTCGCGCAGGTCGATTTCCAAATAGGCGCGGTAGGGCACGCTGTTGACCGCGCCCGGCTCGATGCGAAACACGCCCGTCGTGCCCACCGTGTCGGGGCTGCCGCTCGTCGTCGCCGCGCGCTCCACCGCGAGCGCGATCTCCGCCGCCGCCAGCCCGGCATCGCGGCGGCCGGGCATCAGCACCGCCCCGGCGTGACCACCCTCGCCGAGGAGCGAAATCCGGTAGCTGCTCGGGCCGGCGATGTGTTCGACGATCCCGATGGGAATGCCCTCTTTCTCCAGCAACGGGCCTTGCTCGATGTGCAGCTCGACAAACGCGTGATAAAAACCCTCCGCGAGCTTCACCGATTCCAGCGCCCCGACGCACCCGGCCGCCGTGCGCAATTCCTCGAGCGAGCGACCCTCACGATCGCGCAGCGCCCGGGCTTTCTCCAGCGGCAGCGCGCCCGCCAGCAACCGCGAGCCCAGGCACCCGAGCCCGAACCGTGTCGGCTCCTCCGCCGTAAACATCACGACCTCGATCGAGCGCCGCGGCTTGAATCCCGCGCGCTTCAGCGCGTGCAACGCCTCGAATCCTCCGAGCACGCCCACGACGCCGTCATAGAGTCCTGCGTTGGGAATCGCATCGGTGTGCGAACCCGTGCCGACGGCCGGCAGCGTCGGCTCGCCGCCTTCCCAGCGCGCGAAAATATTGCCCACGGCATCCTCCCGCAGCGTCAGGCCCGCCTCACGCGCCGAGCGGCGCACGTAATCGCGGCCGCGTTGGTCGGCCTCGGAAAACAGCACGCGCGTCACCACGGGCGCGGGCGCCTCGGAGATGAGCGCGAGTTCCTGCAGCCGCCGCGACAATGCGGCGGAATCGACGGCGATCTTCGGCGCGGGTGCGGCGTGGTTCATAGCGCGGGGCGGTTGACGTCTTTGTAATAGAGGTAGCGCGCGGGCGTCTTGCCCATCGCGACGAACCACTGCGGGCAATACGAGCCCATCCAGATCACGTCGCCCGCCTGCACCGGATACCAAGAATCTTCGAGGCGGTAGACGCCGGCTCCGTCGAGCATCAGCAGGCCGTGCTCCATGATGTGCGCCTCGACAAACGGGAGGTGCCCGCCGGGTTGATACGCAAAAATATTCACCGCCAGGTCGTAGCCGGGTTCATCCGGGAGCAGCACCTGGAGGTTCGCCGCCGGGTCACCGAGGAACGGCACGCCTTTCACCTTTGCGGATTCGCTGATGATCACCCGCGGAGCCGCGGCCCCGGCCAGCGGTTGGAATTTCTTCTGAAACAACGTGAGTTGCGTGCCGGGCTTCGGCGCGGTGAGCGTCCAGGGCTGGCCCGCCGGCGCGAAGAAAAATCCGCCTTCCTCGCAACGCTGGCGGTGCGTGCCGACCCCGAGCGTGCCGCCGCCGCTCATGAAATAGCCGAAGGTCTCGATGTCGTTGGCCTGCACGTTGGCCGCGCCGCCTTTTTGAAACGTGACCTGCGTCTGGGCGAACCGCGCGCCCATCACGGGACTGATCAGCACGACGGCCGTCGCATCGGTGAAACCGGGAAGCGAGCTGGTGACGTGGTTGTTGGGCGTGAGCAACGCGTGCCGGGCGGCGACGCGAGCGCGGGTGTGGCCGAAGAGTTCAGACATGGACATAAAATGGGGCGGGAAATCGGAGTGCAGGCAAGCGGGTTGGCGCAATTCTCAGAGCGGGCCGACGGGCCGCAGGAACTCCGCGCGCGGCGAGGGCAAGGCCAGCCGTTGGTCCCGCCACGCCGCCTGCCCGCGGACGAAGGTGTGCGACACGTGGGTGCGGTTCTTCCGGCCCACATAGGCGCTGATGCGATGCCGCGTCCAGAGATCCTCGGCCGCGACCTTGTGGGCCGCGCCCATCCTGATGATCGAGAAATCGGCGTCGCGCCCGAGCGCAAGCGAGCCTTTGCGTTCTTCGATACGGAAGCGGCGGGCGACATTGCGGGAGAGCACCGCGGCGAGCACGGGCAGGTCGGCCTCCAGCGTTTCCGCACACTCGTTGAACAGCAGTTGCGCCCCATGCTGCACGCCGCCGATCCCGCCCCAGATTTCGAAGAAATTTTTCGAGGTCTTCATCTCGGGCGGCGCGGGCGAATGGTCGGAACCGACCGTGTGGATGCGACCGGCGCGCAGTTCGCTCCACAGCGCGAGGCGGCGCTTCTCGTCGCGGATCGGCGGCGCGCATTTGCCGGCGGCGCCGAGTTTCGCGACGTCTTTGTCGTTGAGCAAAAGATAGTGCGGGCAGGTCTCGGCGGTCACATCGACCCGCTGCGACCGGGCCTCGGTGATGAGCGCGACCCCCTCCGGACTGCTCACGTGCACGACGTGCAACGAGCACCCGGTCTCCCCGGCAAACTCGATCGCCATCCGGATCGCCGCGAGCTCGACCTCGACCGGGCGCGACGCGAGCCACGCCTTGGCGTCGGTGCGGCCCTGGGCTTTTTCGATGGCGGTGAACTTGGCCGCAAGGTCGTTGTCCTCGGCGTGGACCGCGACGAGCATCCCCAGCTTCGCCGCGCGTTTCATGCCCTCGCGCAGAACCTTGGCGTCGACGGCGCCAAAGCTGTCGATGCCGCTGTTGCACATGAACGCCTTCAGCCCGATCGCGCCGGCATCGCGCAGCCCGGCGAGCTTGTCCATGTTGCCGGGGACGAGTCCGCCCCAGAGCGCGAAATCAACGCACGACTGCTGCTCGGCGAGCGCGCGTTTCGCCCGCAGGCTGGCGGCGTCGAGCACGGGCGGTTCCGAGTTGAGCGGCATATCGAAAAAACAGGTGCCGCCACCGGCCGCGAGCGCCGCCGAACCCGAGCCCAACCCTTCCCATTCGGCGCGGCCCGGCTCGTTGAAGTGGACGTGCGCATCGATCATGCCGGGAAAAACATAGGCTCCGTCCGCCTCGATCGTCTCGTGCGTCAGGTCTTTGATCTCGGGCGCGATTTGGACGATCTTGCCGAAACGCACGCCGAGATCGGCCCACTTCACGCCTTCCGGCGTGACGAGTTTCCCGCCGCGCACGACGAGATCGAGGCGCTCGGGCTCGGGGGCGATCTTGGAATTCTTGGCGACGAGCGTGGTGCGTTTCATGAAGAATGAGTCCGGGCGAGGCGGATGAGAAAGTCGATCAACGCGTCGAGGGCGACCGCGATGTCCGCCGGCGAGCTGTATTCGTCGGGATGGTGACTCAGGCCCGCGCGGCTGCGCACGAAGAGCATCGCGACCGGCGTCAGCGCCGACATCACCACGGCGTCGTGACCCGCGCCGCTGGGTAACGCGAGGCTGCGGCCCTGCACGGCCCGCACGCTCGCCGTGAGCAACGCGGTGAGCGCGGTCGAGCACGTGACCGCTGCGTTGTCCTGCGTGGGCGTCCAGGTGAAGGAAAGGTTTCGTCGGCGCGTGATCCAGGCGGCGGCGGCGGCAAGCTTGCGCAGCGCCGCGCGGCGAACGGCATCACGCGGATGGCGCAGATCGAGGGAAAACGCCGCCTCGGCGGGGATGACGTTGGCCGCACCGGGAGCCACCGAGATCGTGCCCACCGTGGCCACGAGACCCGGCGTGCGAAGGGCGAGCGCCTCGGCCGCGAGCGTGAATTCGGCCGCGCCCGCCAGAGCGTCGCGGCGCAGATTCATCGGCGTCGTGCCCGCGTGGCCGGCGCGGCCTTTGAAAACGATCTTCGCGCGCGTCTGCCCGGCGATGGCGGTGACGACGCCGACGGCGAGTTTCCCGGCCTCAAGCACCGGACCTTGCTCGATGTGCACTTCGACGTAGCCGAGCAGTCCGCCCTTGCGGTGCGCGGCTTTGGGCGGGGTGAACGGCGCGGCGTTGTGCGCCTCGAGCGCGGCGCGGATCGAGATGCCGTCAGCATCGACCAGCTTGAGATCGGCCGCGCGAAGTTGGCCGATGTAGGCCTTGCTCCCTAGATACGCGCTGGCAAAGCGCACGCCTTCTTCTTCGGAAAAACCAAGGACCTCGACCGCGAAGGGAAGCGCGATGTTTCGCCGGCGTAGTTCGGCCAGCGCCACGATGGGCAGCAGCACGCCGAGCGCGCCGTCGAAGCGGCCTGCGTCGCGGACCGTGTCGAGGTGCGAACCCAGCAGGAGGGTGCGGGCGCGGGGACCGGCGGGCGACTCAAGCCGGCCGATCAGATTGCCCGCCGTGTCTTCGCGCGGAGCAAGACCGGCGGCACTCATCCACTCGGCGACGAGCGCATTGGCGAGGCGCATCGCCGGCGAGAGAAACGTGCGCGTGAGTTTGCCCGGCTCGTCGGTGACCCGCGCGAGTTCGTCGAGATAACGGCCGAGGAGTTGCGCGCCGGTTTCCATCAACTGCCGCGATAGGTGCTGTAGGCCCACGGCGTCACGAGCAACGGCACGTGGTAACCGGCGCTCGCGTCGGCGATGGCGAAGCGGATCGGAACGCGGTCGAGAAACGGCGAGGCGATGCCGCGCGCCGTGAAATACGCCGCCACGTCAAAGATCAGCTCGTAACTGCCGACGGCGATTTCATCGGCGTTGAGCAACGGCGCATCGGTGCGCCCGTCGGCGTTGGTGACGACCGTCTTCACGAGCTGCGGCGCCGCGCCCGCGACGTGGCGGTGCAGCTCGATCCGCAGGCCGGGGGCCGGGCGACCGCTGGTGAGATCGAGGACGTGGGTGCTGAGTTTTCCGGGCATCAGGTGGGATTCTCCAAAAGATCGTTGAGGCGGAGCCGGGCGATTTTTTCAATTTCACCCAGCGCGGTGGCAAATTCGAGATCGGGCGGATTCGGCAGGCGGGCCTGCATCGCGGCGAGGATGGCCGACTTGGCGTTGAGGCGCGCGCAGATGATAAACGGGAAACCGAAGCGGGCGAGATAGGCGGTGTTGAGCCGCTGAAATTCGGCGAGTTCGGCCTCGGTCAGACGGTCGAGGCCGGCGCTGGCCTGTTCGCGGGTGGACTCGGCGGTGAGCGCGTTTTGCCGGGCGAGACGGCCGGCGAGATCGGGGTGCGCGCGGATGAGCTCGAGTTGGCGCGCGGGCCCGGCGGCGCGCATGGTGGCGCACAACTCGGCGTGCAGGTGCGCGGCGTCGAGGAACGGCCGGCGCGGCCATGTCTCTTCCTCGATCCACGGCGAGTGTTCGAAAAGGTGCCCGAGCGCGGCGGTGAAGGCCGGCCGGTCGAGGGCGTTGAGCGAGGCGAGGGAGAGCATCGGAGAGAAGAGGCGCAAAGATGAGTTCCGGATTGTTTCGTGTCAGCCCCTTACTGAGAGTGATCGCCCGATGAAGCCCAACCGGACACACAAAACAATCTCCGACACTCTCCCAGCATGAGCAACGCGACCTATATGCGCGAGGCCGTGCACCTCGCCGAACAAGGCATGCGGTCGGGTCGCGGCGGACCGTTTGGCTGCGTCGTCGTGCGCCGGGGCGAAATCGTCGGGCGCGGCAGCAATCGCGTCACTTCGACCAACGATCCCACCGCCCACGCCGAGGTGGTCGCGATCCGCGACGCGTGCACGGCCTTGCAGACGTTTCAGCTCACGGACTGCGAACTCTACACCAGTTGCGAGCCCTGCCCGATGTGCCTGTCGGCGATTTATTGGGCGCGGATTCCCCAGGTTTATTACGGCAACACCCGCGCCGACGCCGCCGCGATCGGCTTCGACGACGATTTTATCTACCAACAAGTGCCGCTCGCTCCCGAGGCGCGCACCGTGAAGATGGAGCTGTTTCTGCGCGACGAGGCCCAGATCGCCTTTCAGGAATGGGCCAACAAGACCGATAAAGTCCGCTACTGAAGCGCTCCGCCGCCCAAGACCGCACCGGCTCTTGCCAAAACCGGCCTCGTTCTCACCTTCCCACCCATATGCATTTCTCCAACCTGCAGCCAAACCTCGCCGAACCCACGCCCCGCCTCGATGACGATGAGGACGACGACGACGCCAAAGAAGACGCCGCGGCCAAAAAGAACGCGGCCCCCGTCGCCATGTTGATCCAGAAAAAATTCCTCGAACAGCGGAAGATTTTCCTCTGGGGCGCCGTGACCGACGAATCGGCCAAAGACATCACCGAACGCCTCCTCTACCTCGAGGCCGTCGCCCCCGGCAAAGACATCACCTTTTACATCAACACGCCCGGCGGCTCCATCACCGCCGGCATGGCCGTTTACGACACCATGAAGTTGATCACTTCGCCCATCACAATCGTGGTGACCGGCATGGCCGCGTCGATGGGCTCGATCTTGCTCTCCGGCGTGCCAAAAGGCCGCCGCCTGCTCTACCCACACGCGCGCGTGCTCATCCACCAACCGCTCATCTCCGGCCGCATGGTCGGCCCGGCGACCGACATCAATATTCAGGCAAAAGAGATGGAGAAAATCCGCGTCGAGCTGAACCAGATCTTGGCCGACGCCTCCGGTCAGCCCATCGCGACGATCAACCGCGACACCGACCGCGATTTCTATCTGAACGCCCAAGAGGCCATCGCCTACGGCCTCGCCGACCGCATCGTGGAAAAGCTGTAACCGGCGCCAGCCCGGCCGGCCCCGCCCGTTCAAGCGCGACTTGCTCAGGTAAAAAACGCCCGCCCGGTTTGTCATCTAATCGATGACAAGTTCCTCCTTCGGGTCGACTCAAGTCTCGCGCGTCACGTTGGCCGGGAGACGTCCGGCCTTGCCGCCATCCTTCGACGTCAGACGCGCCGCGGCCGAGTCAAGCCGCAGCCCTAGAATGAAAGTATGATGCAGTGACATAAGACGGGCTTGAAGTCGCTGCAATGGCGCTATTTCTAAAACGGAGATGATTTCGCTTCCGATTCCTAGCCCGGTCGATCTAGCGGAAATAGAGAGACTTCATGGCGCTGCACTCTATCTCGACGCCTATCACTTATCCCGGCAATTCGCTCCGCTTGAAGAATGGCCCGGGACCGAAGGTCTGATTCTTGCCGGGAGGTTGGCGAGCTGTTGGGGCGATTGGTCGCGCAGCAATCGTCTGCACACCCGCGCGTGGCGAGGCGCTCCGTCCAATCCGATGGCAATTTATTATCGGACGCTCACGATCGAGTCGCACCACGGGCCCTTCGAGGCGCTTGGTTTCATCTACAGTCAGCGCAATCTGATCGAGACCACAACGCCCACCAAACATCATGTTTGGCTGTGGCTAGAACAGGCCCAATTACTCGGGACGTTTCGTGATTTCGCCGCGGCCGAGGCTCTCCTGCGACGCGCAGAGCCACATGCGGAAGGGGCGGCCGACCCTTGGTGGTGGGTCGAGCAGGCCCGCCTGCTGGAGCAACAAGATAGATACACCGAAGCGCTCGCATCGGTCGACCAAGCCGCAAGGATTCGACCGCACTATCGTCAAGCAATCGAAACCAAGGCCCATCTCTTGGCTCTCGCAAACCGGGATGAAGAAGCCATCTCGCTGCTTCAAGACGCCGTTCAGCACCTCCAAGCCGCCAACCTCGCCCAGAGTCTTGCAGTTTACCTTTCCGAGTCTGAACGGCACGAAGAGGCGCTCTCTGCCATCAATCAGGCGGCAGCGTGGCTACCCTGCGCCGATCGTCATCAACGCTCATGGCTCGCAGCGCGACGGTCCGATGCGCTCCGCCACCTCGGTCGCCGAGACGAGGCGATAGCCGCAGCCCGAGAAACTAAGCTGCCGTTTTTCGACCACCTCGCAAAACGCCTCGAGACTCCGCCGGCCACGCCCGGCCGTGTTCACCTCCGGGTTGGCTTTGTGCGCCAGCACCACATGACATGCGCTCCGGCCACACTCTCCGCGCTTGGAAGCTATTGGAATCATCCAGCCGATCACCTCGAACTTGCCCGGCTGATCAGTTACGACGGAACTCCGGACCACGAAGAACGGCACTGGGCCGAGACCCACGGCTGGACCGTGAGGGAGTTCCGCGTCACTTGGGCGACCGCCGTCGCGCTCCTCGACCGGGGTTGTCCCTTCACCCTCACCACGGTATCGCCCCGTAGCGCTCACTTGCAGGCGGTGGTCGGCTACGACGCTGCACTAGAACTTCTCCTGATTCGCGATCCCTACTTGCGGACCCACGGCGAATGCATCGCTCCGTCATTTCTCGAAACATGCGCTAGCCACGGTCCGCGCGGTATGGTGCTGGTCCCCACGGACCGGGCCCATCTCTTGGCGGGAATCGAGTTTCCTGACGCGCCACTCTACGACAGATGGTTTGCCCTCCGTCGCGCGTTAGCGGGCCACAACCGTCTCGCCGCTCAAGCCGCCGGCGATGGACTCACGGCTCTCGCGCCGACGCATCGGCTAGCTCTTGTCGGTCAACGGGAACTCGCCCTCTACGACGGCAACCTGCTCCGCCAGCTCGAGATGACCCGGGCTCTCCTCGCGCTGTTTCCCGACGACCCCAACTTCCTCCTCGACGAAACCCAGTTCCTCCGCGCCCTGGGCCGCGCGGCCGAACAGCGCGACCGTATCACCAATCTCGTCCAACGCCGACAACCTGATCCTCTGTTTCTCAGAGAGGGTGCCGAATTGCTGGCTGTCGACGGGCGCACCTACTCCCGTGCGCACCGGCTGTTTCGCCGCGTTCTCCGCCGCCGCGGTGTCGACGCATGGAATCTCCACGCATTCGCCAACCTTCTCTGGAGCCAACAACAGTTCGCCCCCGCCGCCGAAGTTTATCGTCTCGCCGCCTGCGTCGGCGAGAAGACCGAGACCCTTTGGGACAGCTACTTCAACGCGTCGCGTCACGTGCGCAGCTCCGATTCCTGTCTCGCCCTGCTCCGTGAACGCGAAGCCCGCCTTGGGGCCCAGTCTGGACAACCCGTCCGAACGTTGTTTCGAGCCCTCGAGACTCTCGACCAAACACCCGCCGGTTTCGTGCTGCTCGACGCAGCTCTCGCCCGTCGACCCGAAGACGGTGAACTGCTCCTTTTCGCAGCCGATTGTCGGGCGCGCTTTGGAGCGATTGATGAAGCGCAGCGTCTGCTCGCTGCCGCCATCCACAGCCCGCGGACCGCCTGGCTGCGCACCGCCGCCCGCCTAGCCGAGGTCGCCATGAATCATAAAGGCGCGCTCGGTCATTGGCGCGAGCTCCTCACACTCAACCCGATAGATCTAGATGCCCACGCCGCGGTCGCACGCCTAGTCGCAACCCTCGAAGGCCGCCCGGCCGCCCTCAGTTTTCTCCACCAAGCCGGCGACCTCAACCCGAGCCTTATTCCTATTCACGCCCTGCACCTCGAATGGTTGCGCACCGAAACGCCCGAAGGCGCACTCGCTGTCGTCGATAAACTGCTGTCGCTCGATTCGTCGAACGCCTGGGCGCTTCGCGAAAAGGCTATTATTCTTGGCCGCGTCCAGCGCCACGATGAGGCGCTAATACTCACCGAAACCGCGTGCCGAATCGAACCTCAATCACCAGCTTCGCACGGCGTTCACGGCCATACCCTCGCCGCGCTCGGTCGAGCAGCTGCGGCACAAAACGCATTTAGATCTTCCCTGCGCCTGTTGCTTGAACCCGGGTATATGACCGATCTCGTCAATGGCTGTAGCGACTACGCAGCTAGGCGCAACGCGGTCGAATTCCTGCAAGAAGAGTGCATCAGACAGCCCGTGCGGGACGACGGGGCTTTTCTACGATTTCAGTCGATCGCCCGCAATGTCCTGACTCCCGAGGAAACCCGCACCGCCCTAGAAGCGATACTTGCCTCGCATCCCCACCACTGGGCCGCGTGGAGCGCGCTCGGCACTCATCTCGTCGAACAGGGACAGGTCGAACTTGGCCTCAGCCGTGTGCGAGAAGCCGCCGAGCGCTTCCCTCTTTCGCCTAGGATATGGTGCGACTTGGCGAACGCCTATTCGCACGCACGCCAACCCGCTGCGGAAATCGAAAGCTTGCGTCGAGCCCTCGAACTTTCTCCCGCTTGGGGCCTCGCCAGCCGCGCTCTCGCCCTCGCCCACGAACGAGCCCTCCAACTTGACGAGGCCGAGCATGTCCACCGGCGCGCGATCGCTGCGAGCCCGCTCGACGGCGTAAGCCACGCGCACCTGGCCGACTTGCTCTGGCGCCGCGGCCGCAAACCGGAAGCCCTCTCGGTCATGGAGCGCGCCATAGCCTTGGAACCAAGTTTCGATTGGAGTTGGGAGCAGCTCAACGAATGGACCAAGAACACCGAAGAAAAGGACCGAGCCATCAACCTAGCCGCAACAATCACCCGGGCTCGCCCCGGCGACGCCCACGCTTGGCTGCGACTCGCTCGCTTTGAAAAACCCACAGAAGCCCTTATCACGCTCGACCGCGCGCTTTCGCTCAATCCTCGCAATGTCGATATCCACGATCTTCGGGCACAATTGCTGTCCAGCCTTGATCGTCACGCCGAGGCTTTGGCTGCCTGCCGTCCCGTTGTCTTCGGAGAGTCTCCTCCGCGCGAACTTCTGGGCCGCGCGGCTTGGGTCGCCTACGCGCACGGTCAAGCCGACGATGCCATCGCCAAAATGAGGCAGACTGTAGACGGGCACCCCGACTACACCTGGGGCTGGTCCTGCCTCACCCAATGGCTTTGGGAAAAAGAAGAACTCCAAGCGACACTGCAGACCGCAACCAAATGGGCTTGGCTGGCGCCAACGGTTTCCACTCCGCACGCCTACATCGCCAACGCCAAATACCGTATGGCGCACCGGCGCGAAGCCAAAGACGCTTTCTGGCAAGCTCTCCATCGAGACCCGGGATATTCCTACGCGGCCCAGACGTTGCTGAAGTGGTTGGCCGAAGACCAAGAACTCGACGAAGCGACGCGATTGCTTCGTCACATCGAGACCCACTCCTCAGTCCATGAAGTGCGGCGCTCAACCGTGCTCTTTCACATCATGCGCCGGGACAAATCGGCCGCCGCCGCAGCTTTCGCGTCTATCGCCGCCGCACCCGTCGAGCAGCACCATCTGATTGCCGAATCCGCGCACGCTCTTACAGAAGCCGGCTGGAGGGGCACCGTCGAACAGGTGCTCGATTCATTGCTGATCGAACCAAACTCAAATCCACAAATCGCTAGGCTTTGGGTCGATTCTTGGGCTCCAGATCGTCGCTGGAAGAATCTTGATCGTCTCGAAGACCGCAACCCTCCCGAACCGATCCTTCGGGAGGCGTGGGCTGCAGCACTTGAGCATCTCGGACGCTCCCAAAAAATTTGGCGCCTCAGATGGATTCACTGGCGCCGAGCCGCTTGGCTTCGCGCCGATTCGAGCACCTGGGGCTCAATGGGATACGCACTAGTAAGCTCTGGCTGTTTCAAATCAGCGATCAAGTGGATGGGAACATGGCAGACGATGCACGATATCAAACCATGGATGCTATTTAACCTCACATCGGCATATTACCGAGTTAAAAAACGAAAACACGCCCTCGCCGTTGTCCAAAGCGCCCTGAAACTTCCCCCCGACAATACCTTTCCCGATATTTTGGTCTGGCGAGGAATCGAGCATGCCTTAGCCGGCGAGATAGAGGAAGCAGCTTCGATTCTCTCTCGAACAGCCGCGATGAAACTCGATGTTCAAACCAAACTCTTGAGAGAGTTCACCGAACTTTTGCTCGAATTCGAATCTCAAAACGATGCAAACCGCCCTGAGACTCTCTCCGCAATGAAGCGAAGCTTGAAATCTCTTTGGAACAACAATCCGTGGGCCAATGCCAACGACAGCATTGTTGATTTCCGCGCCCGCGTATTGCGACGCCTCGCTGTTCGTTCCGGCAGTTGGATAACCAATTTCCAAAGCCGCCTTCCTCCGGCGGGCCGACAATTCACTTCTTCGACCACAATGCGTTCATTCGGTCAAAGCGGCTGGATGATCTGGATCGCTATGATGTTTTTGCTCACAGCCTTTCGGAATTGCTCAGGCTACTAATTCACGTCCGCCGCGGAACATTCACCGCGCCCGCGTCAGCCGCGCAAAACGCCACGCCAAAAACACCGCGGCGAGCCCCAGGCCCGCCGCCAGTGCCGTCCAGATTCCCACGGCGCCAAACGTCCCGCGCACCCCGAACACATACCCGCCCGGGATCGCCACCAGCCAGTAGGCCACAAACGTGATTACCGCGGGCAGCTTCACGTCCGTCAGACCGCGCAGCAGCGCCGCGCCGATCACCTGCGCCCCGTCCGCCACCTGGAACAGCGCCGCCACCACGAGCAATTGCGCGGCCAACGCCACCACCGCCACGTCGTCCACGAACCAGCCCGCGACCAATTGCCCCGCCGCGAAGTAGACCATCATAAAAAACACCGAAATCACCACGCCCAACCCGAGCGCGCTGTAACCGATCGGCCGCAACCGCGCCGTCTCCCCCGCGCCCACCGCCGCGCTCACCCGCATGCCCGCGGCCATCGAAAGCCCGAGCGACACCATAAACGTCGTGCCTGCGCACGAGAGCGCGATCTGGTGCGCCGCCAGCGCCACCGCTCCCAGCCAACCCATCATGATCGCCGCCGCCGTAAACGCCCCGCTCTCAAACAACAAAATTCCCGAGGTCGGCAGGCCGAGCGTGAGCATTTCCCTGATCCGCACCCCCGACAACGGCGCCCACCATCGCTTCGGCCACGCCTCGCGCATCCCGGGATCGCGCCGCAGCCACTCAAAAATCACCCACGCCCCGATCGCCCGTGAGATCAGCGTCGAGACGCCCGCTCCCGCCAGCCCCATCGCCGGCGCGCCGAGCTTTCCGTAAATAAACACCCAGTTCAAAAACACGTTCAGCCCCACGCCCGCGAGCATGATGAACATCGGCGCCCAAGGCCGCCCCATCGCCTCGGCAAATTGCCGCAACGCGAGGTAGATCAGCACCGGCGTGATCGACACCCCGATCAGCAAAAAAAACGGATTCACCTCCGCCAACACTTCCGGGGGCTGTTGGAACCAGTGCAGCTGCGTCGCCAGCGCCACCATCATGACCGTCTCGATCACGCCAAACGCCACCGCCAGCGCCAGCCCGTGCCGCAGATACTCGCCGCACTCCTGCGGCCGCCCCGCCCCCCGCGCGCGCGCCACAAACACCGCCACCGGCAACATCAGCCCGATGCCGACGATGTAGAACACACCGAAAACATTCCCGCCAAACGACGACGCCGCCAGCGGCACCGTGCCCGTCTGTCCGATCATCACGCTGTCCGTGATTCCCATCAGCATCTGGCTCACCTGCCCGACGATGATCGGCACCGCCAACGTCAGCGTGGGCCGGACTTCGTCGAAAATGGATTTGAATCTCACCATGGCAGGGAACGCCCACAGTCCCGACCCACCTCACCCCGTGCAATCCGCTTCTCGTCTATTGTCAGCGGCCCGCCGTCTGCTCTTGCTCGCCCCATGCGCCGTTCATTTCTACCGCCCCTCCCCACCCTGCTGCTCGCCGCCACCCTCGCCCCCGTTTTGCCCGCGCAAACCGACTCCGGCTTCAAACTCCCTTCCGCTGCCCTCGCCGCCGTCGTCGACGCGCCGCTCTCGTCCCTCCTGAGCCTCAGTCCCGACAAAACCACGGCCGTCCTCCTAGAACGCTCCGCCCTCCCACCGCTCACCGAGCTCGCGCAACCCGAACTCCGTCTCGCCGGCCTCCGCCTCAACCCCGCCACCAACGGCCCGAGCCGCGAGCCCTACACCACCGGCCTCGTCCTTAAACCTTTCGACGGTGGCGCCGAACGCCGTATCACCGGCCTCCCCGCCGGCGCCCGCCTCAACCACGTGCGCTGGTCTCTCGATAACCGCCACCTCGCCTTCACCGTCACGCTCGAAACCGCCATCGAACTCTGGGCCGCCGACACCACGACCGCCACCGCCCGCCGCCTCACCGACCGCCCCCTCAATCTTTCCACCGAAACGCCCGCCTGGCTCGACGCCGCCACACTCATCGTGCCCTTCGTCCCCGCCGACCGCGGCGCGCCCCCGTCCGAACCCCGCGTCCCCACCGGCCCCGTCATTCAGGAAAATCTCGGCGAGAAGCGCCCGTCACGCACCTTCCAGGACCTCCTCACCAACGCCCACGACGAAGCCCTCTTCGATTACTACACCACCTCCGACCTCGCCCTCGTCTCCCTCGACGGCACCGTCACCCCGCTCAAGCAACGCGGCATCTTCACGTTCGTCGCCCCGTCGCCCGACGGCCGCTACGTCCTCACCTACGCGCTCCGCCGGCCCTATTCCTACCTCGTTACCGCCACGCGTTTCCCCACCGCAATCACCGTCCTTGATCGCTCGGGCAAAACCGTCCACACGCTCGCCAATCTCCCGCTCGCCGAGAGCATCCCGATTCCCACCGGCTCCGTCCGCACCGGTCCGCGCAGCGTCACGTGGCGCGCCGATGTGCCCGCGACCCTGAGCTGGCTCGAAGCCCTCGACGGCGGCGACGCCGGCAAAACCGCCGAGCTGCGCGACGCCTGGTTCACCCTCGCCGCGCCCTTCACCCAAAAGCCCGTCACCCAACACCGCTTCGCCCTCCGCGTCGCCGGCCCGGTCATCTGGGGCGACGACCAACACGCGATCATTGACGAGTCTTGGCGAAAGACCCGCACGGTCCGCACTTGGCTCGTCGCCCCCGGCACGCCCGGCACCGCGCCCAACCTCCTCTTTGATCGCTCATCGGAAGACCGCTACAAAGACCCCGGCACGCCCGTCCTCGCGCGCAACGCCCTCGGCCGCCTCACGCTCCTCCTCAGCCCCGACCGCACCAAAATCTACCTCAACGGCGAAGGTGCCTCGCCCGAGGGCAACCAACCGTTCCTCGACGAATTCACGCTCGCGACCAAGACCACGCGCCGCCTCTGGCGCTCCGCGGCTCCCGCCTACGAGAGCTTTCTCACGTTCACCGACGCCACCCTCAAACGCGCACTTACCATGCGCGAATCCGTCACCGAGGCGCCCAACTATTTTATCCGCGACCTCAGCACCGGCGCACTCACACCTGTCACCAAGTTCCCGAATCCCTACCCCGCCTTCGCCTCGGTCCATAAAGAGCTCATCCAATACAAACGCCCCGACGGCGTCGCGCTCTCCGGCACGCTGTATCTGCCGCCCGGTTACAAACCCGCCGACGGCCCGCTGCCCACGCTCCTCTGGGCTTACCCGCAGGAGTTCAAGAGCGCCGACGCCGCCGGGCAGATCAAGGACTCGCCCTACCGCTTCATCCGCGTGAGCCCACTCGGGCCCTTGCCCTTCCTCCTCGCCGGCTACGCCGTCCTCGACGATCCCACGATGCCGATCGTCGGCGAAGGCAAGACCGAGCCCAACGACACCTACATCCCGCAACTCGTCGCCAGCGCCAAAGCCGCCATCGACGAACTCGTCCGTCGCGGCGTCACCGACCGCGCCCGCGTCGCCGTCGGCGGCCACAGCTACGGCGCGTTCATGACCGCCAATCTCCTCGCCCACTCCGATCTCTTCCGCGCCGGCCTCGCCCGCAGCGGCGCCTACAACCGCACGCTCACGCCCTTCGGCTTCCAATCCGAAGAGCGCACGATCTGGCAGGCCCCCGAGGTCTACGCCGCGATGTCGCCCTTCAACCACGCCGACAAAGTCAAAGACCCGCTTCTCCTCATCCACGGCGCAGCCGACAACAACGCCGGCACCTTCCCCATCCAGAGCGAGCGTTTTTATAACGCCCTCAAAGGCCACGGCGCCACCACCCGCCTCACGTTTCTCCCGCACGAGTCCCACGGCTACCGCGCCCGCGAAAACGTCCTGCACATGCTCTGGGAAATGGAGCACTGGCTCGACACCTACGTGAAGCCCCCCGCCAAAGACAAAAAGCTCTGACTTCCGACGTAGGGCAGGGTCTCCGACCCGCCCTCCACGCCTCGCCCTCGCCAACGCATCGCCCTCGTCCACGCCCTCGCCCTCGGCTAAATTTTGCTTCACCTTACCGCCATGAAAAAATCCGCCGCCTTCTTGTTAATCCTCGGATTCATCTCCCTCGGCGCCGCTCTCGCCTGGTTTATGCATCCCCTCCGGCGCGGTTCAAACCCGGCGCCCGGAACTTCGACCACCACTCCGTCCGTCAACGCCAGCACCGCGCCGGTCCCGTCGCCAACCGCCGCAACCAACGCCGCCCCTTCAGCCCCGAGATCGTTCACGCCGATTGAAAACGAGAAGACCATCGATTTCTCCACCGGAAAACCGGTCGTGAAAGACTCCGCCGAGGAAAAAGCCATCATCGAGCGCTCGTTGAAAGAAATGAACGAAGCCGCCACCGGCGTGACCTTCGGCCCCGCCCCCAAACCCCAGCCCGCCCCCACCCCCGCTCCGTGAGCCAAGAATTCATTCTCGCGCTCGACCAAGGCACCACCTCGTCACGCGCCTTGGTCTTCGATCACCGCGGCCGCGCCGTCGCCAAGGCCCAGCAGGAATTCCCCCAGCACTTTCCCAAACCCGGCTGGGTCGAGCATGACCCCGCCGATCTTTGGGAAACCACCCGCCGCACCGCCCTCGCCGCCGTCGCCGAAGCCAACCTCACCGGCGCCCATCTCGCCGCCCTCGGTCTCACCAACCAGCGCGAGACCACGCTGCTCTGGGACCGCGCCACCGGCCGTCCGCTCCACCGCGCCATCGTCTGGCAGGACCGACGCACCGCCGCCCTCTGCGCGAAGTTGAAAAAACGCGGACTCGAACCGCTTTTCCGCGAAAAGACCGGTCTCCTGCTCGATCCCTATTTCTCCGGCACGAAGCTCGCCTGGCTGCTCGACCACATCCCCGGCGCCCGCCGCCGCGCCGCCCGCGGCGAACTCGCCTTCGGCACCGTCGACGCCTGGCTGCTCTGGCAACTCACCGGCGGCAAAGTCCACGCCACCGATGTCTCCAACGCCTCGCGCACCCTCCTGCTGAATCTCCACACCGGCGAATGGGACGCCGACCTCTTAAAACTCCTCCGCATCCCGCGCGAGGTTCTGCCCGAGGTCCGCTCCAGCAGCGAAGTCTACGGCCACGTTACGACCATCCCGGCCCTCGACGGCGTCCCCATCGCGGGCATCGCCGGCGACCAACAAGCCGCCCTCTTCGGCCAAGCCTGTTTCCGCCCCGGTCTCGCCAAAAACACCTACGGCACCGGTTGTTTCCTCCTCCTTCACACCGGCAAAAAACCCGTCGTCTCCAAACACCAACTGCTCTCCACGATCGCGTGGCGCCTCGGTCCGTCCGCCCCGCTCGAATACGCGCTCGAAGGCGGCGTCTTCATCGGCGGCGCCGTCGTGCAATGGCTCCGCGACGGCCTCGGCCTCATCGCCGCCTCCGCCGACATCGAACCCCTCGCCGCCCGCGCCTCCGACAACGGCGGCGTCTATCTTGTCCCCGCCTTCACCGGCCTCGGCGCACCGCACTGGGACGCCGCCGCCCGCGGCGCCATCGTCGGCCTCACGCGCGGCTCCACCGCCGCCCACGTCGCGCGCGCCGCCCTCGAGAGCATCGCCTATCAAAGCGCCGATCTGCTCGCCGCGATGCAGGCCGACTCGAAACTCAAACTCCGCGAGCTCCGCGTGGACGGCGGTGCCACCGTCAACGCAGCGCTCATGCAATTCCAAGCCGACCTCCTCCGCGTGCCCGTCATCCGCCCGCGCGTCACGGAGACCACCGCCCTCGGCGCCGCCTACCTCGCCGGCCTCGCCGTCGGCTTCTGGAAAAACCGCGCCGAGATCGCCACCCAATGGGCCGAAGACCGTCGCTTCCGCCCCGCCGCCAACCGCGCCGCGATGAAAAAACTCCAAACCATCTGGCACCGCGCCGTAGAGCGCGCGAAAGACTGGGCGCAGTGAATCTCCCGCCTGCATTTTTCGATCACGTCGCTCTGTCCACCAAAACCATCGGCTGGATCGTTCTCATCGGCAGTCTGCCGGTCTCGTGGCTTTACCACCGCCGTCGCGACGCCCGCGACCGAGCCCGAGCTCTTGCCCACCTCGCTAGAAACCCGTCGCTCGAACCGGCCGCCTTCGCCGCGACCTACTTCCCCACTGACCAAGCCGCCATCGCCCGCCGTCTGCGCGAACTTCTCACCCCGCACCTCCCTTTCGACCTCGCCCGCCTCCATCCCGACGACCGCCTCGTCGAGGACCTCCGCATGGACGCCCTCGATTCGATGTCCACCGTGGAATTCATTCTCTCCGTCGAAAAAGAATTCTCGATCAAACTGCCCGAGGCTGAGGTTGCCCACATCCTCACCCTGCGCGACCTCACCGCATGCGTCGCCCGTCTCCTGGCCGATAGGGCTACTAGGCTACTTGGGCCACCTTCTCCTTGCCAGTAATACCGCTCCCGGTATTACCGCGATCATGGTTATCACGAGCAAAGGACAGGTCACCATCCCGCAGCGCATCCGGAACCGCTACGGCCTCAAGCCCGGCACCGCCGTCGAGTTCGTCGCCGAGGGGACCAAAGTTCTCCTGCGCCCCGTCAAAGCCTCGCGCAATCCCGTCGATACCTGGCTCAAACACGCCACCGGCGCCGCCAAGGGCAAAACCACCACCGCGCAGATCATGAAGCTCACCCGCGGCGAAGACTGATGAGCCTGATGCTCGATACCAACGTCCTCCTGGACATCCTCACCGCCGATTCGAAGTGGTTGGCGTGGTCCACCGCCCGCTTCCGCGAGGCCTCCGCCACCGGCCCCGTTCCGATCAACCCGATTGTCTATGCCGAGCTGGCCGCGGGTTTCGATTCGCGCGCCGATCTCGACCACTGGCTCCAGCCGTCGCGCTTCAAACGCCTGCCCTTGCCCTACGAAGCCGGTTTTCGCGCCGGCCACGCTTTTGTTGACTATCGCCGACGCGGCGGAGCGAAAACTTCGCCTCTCCCCGATTTCTACATCGGAGCCCACGCTGAAACGGCAGGCTTCACGCTCGTGACCCGCGATACCGGCCGCTACCGCACCTATTTTCCGAGGCTAAAGCTCATCACGCCCGACGATTGACGTCACCCACCACGATCTCACCGCCAGCATCGCCCGCCTCCTCTCGCCCTACTCTACCTCGTAACCCGCCCCACGCCCAGCCCGTCTCCGCTCCCGTGAACGAACTCTGGAACCCCGCCCGCCTCCTCCTCGGCTTCGTCGTGCTCTTCGCGCTCTTCGTTCCGCTCGAGACACTTTTCCCGATCGTCCGCCGCCAGTTTTGGCAACGCCGCGGCGTTTGGGCCGACATCACCCACTTCTTCGTCACCGGTGGCATCCGCAAACTCCTCACTCTGTTCGTCGCCTTCGTCCTCATCCAAGCCCTCGGCTTTCTCGTCTATCCGCCGCTCCAGCAAACCCTCCTCGCCCTGCCGCGCTGGTCGCAGTTCGTGATCGCCCTCTTCATTTACGAGCTCGGCACCTACTGGGGCCACCGCTGGGCCCACACCGTCCCGCTCCTCTGGCGTTTCCACGCCGTGCACCACTCCAGCGAACACCTCGACTGGGCCGCCGCCAGCCGACTCCACCCCGTCGACCAGACCTTCATCCGCATCTGCGGCATCATCCCCGTCTACCTTCTCGGCTTCACCAAGGAAACCTTCGGCTTCCTCATCGCGATCGACGGCCTGCTCGCGATTTTCATCCACGCCAACGTCCGCTTCCGCTTCGGCCCGCTCGAGCGCCTCGTCGCCACCCCCGCTTTCCACCACTGGCACCACGCCAACGAGAGCGCTGCCACTTCCAATAAAAATTTCTCCGGCCTCCTCCCCTGCTTCGACTGGCTCTTCGGCACGCTCCACCTCCCTACGCGCTACCCCAACCGCTACGGCATCGATGAGCCCATGCCCGATTCCTACGTCGGCCAACTCGCCCAGCCGTTCCGCTCGCCTCCGGCCGCACCCGCACCGCCCGTGCCGGTCGCCGCCCCGGTCGGCGAAAAATCATCGGAGTGACTGCCCACCCCGACGGCCCCGGTTGACGCCTCGAAAATCTTCGGCGCATCCCCTTAACCCCAATTTTTTGCGGTTGCGCATTGTCTCCGCCCTGCAAACGCCCAAGCGTCCGCGCATCATGCGCCCGTCCGTCCGCACCGCTCTCCGCCTGTTTGCCGTCACTCTCGCTTTACCGTTCGCCGTCCGCTCCGCCGAGGACTCCAACCTGCCGCCCGCCCTCGCGTCCCTTCGTCAAAAGGCCGAATCCGGCAACGCCATCGCCCAATACAATCTCGGCCTCGCCTACGCGCAGGGGCGCGGTATCCCCGTCGATCTCCCCGAGGCTTTCGTTTGGCTAAACCTCGCCGCGGACTCCGGCGCCAAGGGCCGCGAGCTCGACGCCTTGCTGCGCGAGCTCACCCCGGAACAATTGAGCGAGGGCCTCCGACGGCTCGCCGCCCGTCCGCCCGTCCGCCGACCCGCTCCTCGTCCCGCCACGCCCGCCCCAGCCGAACCGGCCAAGACCGAGCCCGAACCACCCCGCGAGCAACTCCCCGCACCCAACGAGGCCGCCGTTGCCGCCCCCGAATCGCCCGAGCAAACCGCGCAGCTCGCCGCCCTCTCCGCCCAACTCGCGACCCTCACCGCCGAGAAGGCCGCCCAAGCTTCCGAACTCACGACCTTGCGTCGCGATCTTTCCAGCGCCCGTTTCGCCGCCTCCCAAGCTTCCGCCCTCAGCGCCCGTCTCACCAACCTCACGGCCGAGGCCGACTCCGCCCGCGCCGCCGCCGCGCAAGCGCGCGCTGCCGCCGAAACCGCATCCGCCCGCGCCGCCGACCTCACCGCCCAAATCACCGTCCTCGAAGCGGAAAAATCCACGCTCACAGCCCGCCTGGCTTCCACCGAGAAATCGCCTTCGACCGAACTCTCCGCCCTCACTTCGCAACTTTCCGCCACGCAGGCACAGCTCACCGCCGCCCAAGCCGACCTCGCCTCCGCCAACGAAAAACTCAGCTCGGCCTCGACCGCCGCTTCCGCGCTCGCCGCCGTCCGCGAGCAACTCGCCGCCTCGGAAAAATCCGCCGCCGCCGCCCGCGCCACTCTCGGCGCCCAACTGTCCGCCGCCCAAGCCCAGCTCACCAGCGCCCAATCGCAGCTCTCGACCTCGCGCAGCCAGCAATCGTCTTTGGTCACCGAAAAGGCAACCCTCGCCAACCGGGTTTTTGAGCTCGATACCGAGACCGCCACCCTCCGCTCCGATCTCGAAGCCGCCCGCAAACAACTCGCCGCCGGCTCCACCACCGCCGCGGAAATCACCGCGCTGCAAACCCAGCTTTCAAACGCAAAAACCGACCAGGCCAACCGCCTCGCCGAGGCCGAAAAAACCGCCGCCGCCCAAGTCGCCGCCGTCAACGGCCGACTCACATCGGTCACCGCCGAGAAAACCGCCCTTGCCTCCGCCCAAACCGCCCTGCAGGAGCAGCTCGCCGCCGCCCAAGCCGAGACCCGCAAACTCCGTGATTCCCAGGCGGCCGGCGCCAACACCGCCGCCGAGCTCGCCGCGAACCGGGAGAAACTCGCCGCTTTGGAGAAATCCACCGCCGCCCAAATCACCGCGCTCACCGCCCAATCCGCCACCGATCGCTCCCGCCTTACCGCCCTCGACGCGGAGCAATCCGCCCTGAAGCAAAAACTCGCCACCGCCGAACTCCAAGCGGCCCGGGCCCAACCTCTCGCCGATCAAGTCGCCGCCCTCACCGCGCAACTCTCCGCCGCGCAGTCGGCCGTTGCCGGCCTGAACCAGGAAAAGAACGCCCGCGCCGCCGCCGAATCCCGCGCCACCGTCCTCATCGAAAAAATTGCGGCGGTCGAAAAATCCACCGCCGAAGAACGCGCCGCCATGAGCGCGCAGTTGTCCGCCGCCCGTGCGCAGATCGCGTCCGTTCAGGCGGAGAAAACCGCCGCCGCCGAAAAACTCGCCGATCTCACCGCCACATCCGCGCCGAAATCGGAACTCTCCCGTCTCACCGCCGACCTCGCCGCCGCCCGCGAAAAACTCGCCGCCACCGAAAAGTCCGCCGCCGCCGAACTCGCCCGCCTCAACTCGCAACTTGCCTACGCCCAATCGGCCGCCACGGCCCTCACCGCCGAAAAATCCGCGCGGGCCTCGGCCGAAGCCCGCGCCTCGGAACTCGCCGAGAAACTCTCCACCACCGAGCAATCCTCCGCCAAAGAACTGGCCACCCTGCGGGCCCAAGTCGCGCAAGTCGCCACGGAGAAAACCGCCCGCGCCACCGCCGAGTCGCGCGCCGCCGGCCTCGCGGAAAAACTCGCAGCCGCCGAGAAATCCGCCGACGCCGACCGTGCGACGCTCAACACCCGGCTTGCCGCCGCCCAGGCGGAACTCGCCTCCTCCCAGGAAAAGTTGGCCGCATCCGCCTCGGTCACCGCCGATCTCGCCGCTCTCAAGAGCCAGCTCTCGACGGTTCAATCCCAGCTCGCTGCGGTCACCACCGAGAAGTCCGACCTCTCCGCCAAACTCTCCGCCCGTTCCGCCGAGCTTAATTCTCTGAAATCGCAGCCCGTCGCCAAAGCCGCCGACCCCGCCCAGATCACCGCCCTCACCACCCAGCTTGCCGCCGCCGAACGCGCCGCCGCCGAAGCCCGCGCCGCCGCGCAAGCCGCCGAGGTCGCCCGCGAGAACATTCTCCTGCAACGCGCGACGATCACCGACAGTCTCGCCGGCGTCACCGCCGAGCGAAACGCGCTCGCCGCCCGACTGGCCAAGGCCGAAGACGCCGCCGCGCAACTCGCAGCCGTCAAAACCGACCTCGCCGCCGCCAAGACCCAACTCGCCGCCCTCGGCGCCGAGCGGGCCGCCGTCTCCCGCCAACTGGAAACCGCAAACGACGATCTCTCCGCCGCCACCGCCGCCCGCAACGCCGCCCAAGCCCAGCTTGCCGCCACCACCGCCAAAGCCGAAGCCGCCGCCGATTCCGCGTCTCAGGTCACTTCCCTCCGCGCCGACCTGGCCGCCCTTAAGTCCCAACTCGCCTCCAGCCGCACCGACCTCGAAGCCGCCCGCGAAAAACTCGCCGCCCTTCCGCCGGTTCCTCCCGCCGCCGCTCCGGAAGTCATCGCCCAACTCGAAGACACCCGCCTCAAACTCGACGCCGCCCTCCGTTCGTTCACCACCTTGCAAAAGGAAAACGACGACCTTCGCTCGGCCGCGACCAAGACCGTCGATGCCGCCAAGCTTGAGACGGCGCTCCGCAGCTACGCCTTGCTCCAGCAAGAGAACGACGCCCTGAAAGCCAGCGCCACCGAGGTCTCGACGCTCAAATCCCAGCTCGCCGCCGCTCAAACCCAAGTTCCGGCCCTCACCTCCGAAATCGCCGACCTCAAGTCGCAGCTCGCCACCGCCACCGCGGCCCCCGCCCCTGCGCCCGCCGGCGAGGATCCCGTCCAATTGCGCCGCCAGCTCGACGATGTCGGCAACAAACTGAACATCGCTTTGCGCAGCTACACGACCCTCGCGACCGAAAACGACCGCCTCAAAGCCGTCGCCGCCGAGCGCGACGCCCAGCCCGCCACCCGTCCCGTTGCCGCCCCGACGCGCGCCGCCGCCGCTCCAACGCCGGCGCCGAACCCGACCGCGACGGGGGCAACCCCCGCCGCCCCGGCCCGCCAACACCGCGTTGCCGCCGGCGAAACCCTCGAGAAAATCGCTCTTCGTTATTACAACGATACGGCCCGTTGGCCCGAGATCTTGGCCGCCAACCGCGCCCAGCTGCTTGCCGATAAAGCCCTGCTCGTGGGCCGCGTGCTTGTCATTCCCTGATCCGTTCCTATTCGCTTCCACCCTCGCCTCGTCTCAAACCACCACGTCATGCGTGCTTATCGCCTCCTCCTGATTCCACTTTTCGCCCTGCTCGGCGGTTGCAACTACGTGCATTTCGGCAAGGCCCCGCCCTCCGCCGATGAAACCGCCGTGACACGCGAAAACGCGGAGCTCCAAGTCGAAAAAAAGATTCTGAAGGAAGAGCTGGCCCTCGCCCGACGTGAAACCGCGGTTCTTCGATCCACCTTGGAAAACAGCAAGCCCGGGGCGGGCAACGAAGCCCTCACCGCCCGTCTCAACGAAACCACCCGTGAGCTCGCCGCGCTGCGCGCCAACTACGCCAAACTCGACGCCGAACGCGCCCGCCTCACCGCCGCTCCGGCCGAAAACCTAAACGTCACTCCCGCCGATTCGGCGGCCAACGCCGATCTCAACACCCGGCTCACCGCCACGCAGGAGAAACTCGCCGAATCACTCCGCGCCTACACCACGTTGCTCGAAGAGACGACCGGACTCCGCGCCGAAGTCCAGAAAGCCCGCACCGAGTCCAACATCCTCACCGCCCAAGTGCGCAATCTCACGGCCGAAAACGACCGCGCCCGCGCCGCCCTCGCCCAGCTCAATACCGAACTCCTCGCCCAAAAAGACGCCCGCGCCAAGGCCACCCAGGAGGCCGACGCGGCCCGCGCCCAACTCTCCACCGTCCTCGCCGCCAGCACCGCCACGGCCACGAGCCTTGGCGACGCGCGCACCAACACCGCCACCGGCGTCGCCACCCTGAGCGCTCCCGGCCTGCCCGACAGCGAGAGCCCGCCCACCGCCCGCCTCGCCACCAACCGCGAGCGCGTCGCCGCGGCCGCCGACAAGCCCGCTCCCGCGGAGACCGGTCCCCGCACCCACCTCGTTGCCCCGGGCGAAACGCTCGAAACGATCGCGAAAAAATACTACGGCCGGCCCGAGCGTTGGCGTCTGCTCTACGCCGCCAACAACGCCCAGCTCAGCCTAGGCCGGCCGCTGAAGGTAGGCATGGTTCTCGAGGTTCCCGAGCGTTGATGCCTCAGGGCGAACGACTCCCGCGTCTCGCCGCCTCGTGGCACGGGCGTCTTGCCCGTGCGTTTTTCCACGTTGCCCGTCGCCGAATCGTCGGCGTCAGAACACCCCGACGATCACCGAAAGGGTTACCATCGAAGTCAGCGTGCTCACCACGATCGCGCCCGCCGCCAACGGCTCATCGCCCTTTAGCTCCGAGGCCACGGTAAACGACACCACCGCCGTCGGCGCCGCGAGGAAGATCATGACCGTCTTCAACTCCACCGGGCCCAATCCCGCCCACCGGCCCACGAGCCAACCCAACGCCGGAGCCGCGACCGTTTTCAGCAGCGCGGCCGCCAGCGGCGTCGCCCACTTCCCGCCCAGATTCACGGTCACCAACGATCCGCCCACGCCCAACAACCCCAGCGGCAACGCCATTTCGCCCAGTGAGCCGAGCGCCTGATCCAGCATCGTTGGCAACGTCCAGCCCGCCCAAGCCCAACCGAGGCCCGCCAACGAAGCGACCAACGGCGGCGTCGACGCCAATTGCCGCAGCAACGGCCACGCCATCGCCCAGCCCACCTTGTGCTGGCTCGCCAGGAGCGCCATCACGCTCGTGATGTTAAAAATCACCATCATCGGCGCGACCGTGAGCACCGCCGCCGCCCGCATCGACAGCCCGCCCGCCAACGTCACATCCGGCAGCTCGTAAATGATCGGCAACCCCACGAACGCCAAATTCCCCCGTAACACCGCCTGGGCAAACGTCCCCTTCGCCCCCGACCGCACCCCCATCCAAGCCGCGACCGGATAACTCATCAAAACCACCGCCAACGTTGCCGCGAGCATCACGCCCAGCATTGGCGTCGCATCGCCCACCCCGCGGCCCAACCGGGCCAATTGCGAAAAGAGCAAAGCCGGTAACCCAACCCAATAGACCACCCGGTTGGCCTCGCGCAAAAAACCCGGCGACAAAAATCGGCTCGCCTGCAAACCGGCCCCGAGGGCGATCAGCAGAAAAACGGGCGCGAGCGTGTTCAATATCAGCACCCGTTCAACGTCCCCCGCCCCCCGCCGGGGGCGCAAATTTATTCCCGAAGCGACCCCGCTGCCCGCCGGCTTTCGCGCGCTACTATTTCGCGCGCGGATTTTTCCGCCGGTAGTCCGCCAAAAGCTTCGTCGTATCGTTCAACACCGTGTTCGGCCCCACATAATTGCCTTTCCGAAAACTGTCCGAAAGCACTTGGCCGTTCGCATCGATCAGCACGAGACAGGGAATTCCGTCGCCCGCGTAACGGGTGATGTCTTCGGAACCGCCGATCGCGTCGAAACGCACCGCCGCCCACGTCATCTTGTCGCCCCGCATGTAGGCCAACATGTCCGCCGGTGACCGGTCGTTGCTCACGAAGACCACTTCGAACTCGGGATAGCTTTGTTTGAGTTCCCGATACGCCGTTACGAAACCCGGCGTGAAGCTCCGGCACGGTCCGCACCAGCTCGCCGAAAAATACAGGGCGTAGAATTTCACCCCTTCGAGCTCGTTCGCCTGCACCGGCTTCAGACTCGAACCGCTCAACCGCACCAACTTGCGGGCAAATCTCCGCTCCATTTCCGAAGGCGCGGGCCGCACCGCAGCCGGCTTGGCCCTGGCCGGTGGCGACTTCCCCTCGGCTTGCGCCTTGATCTCCGCCGCCAATGCCGCCGCCTCCGCCGCTTCCGCCTGCGCCGTCAGCTCGGTCACCCGCTGGATCAAATCCGTTTTCGCGACCGGCACCCGGCCCTCAAGGCTGCGGAACTTCACCTTCACCCACTCTTCCTCCATCGCCAGCACCTCCAACTCCACCCCGGCCGCCAACCCCACCGTGCCGGTCGTCTTGCCGTCGCGCTGGATCTCCAGCTTCGTCGCCTCGGTCATTTTCAACTGCTTCGGCAATCCTTCCGCCCACACGGAAACGGTCAAACATCCCATTCCGACCGCCATCATCCGGAAGAGTGATAAAAAGTTCATCGCAAAACGTTGGAGCAAAAATTTCCGGTGCGCCAGCCCCGTCGCACTTGCCACCCACCCCCTCCCGCCTCTCGGCTCTTCCACCGAACTCCGCTCCGCCCACTTCGATCTCCATCACCATGTCCTCCCTTCCCGTCCAATTCGCCGGCGTCACCGTCGTCACCAAGGCCAATGTCTATTTCGACGGCAGCGTCGTGAGCCACACCGTGCTCTTCGCCGATTCCTCCAAAAAGACCCTCGGCCTCATCCGCCCCGGCTCCTACTATTTCGGCACGGCCGCAGCCGAACGCATGGAAATCGTCGCTGGCGAATGCGTCGTCACCCAGAAAGACAGCAAAGAATCCAAAACCTACGGCGCCGGCACCTACTTCGATGTCCCCGCCAACAGCGGCTTCACCATCGCCGTTTCTTCCGGTCTCTGCGAATACATCTGCTCGTTCCTGCCCTGATCGTAAGGTAGCGGCGGGACCTCAGGGCCCGCCGTCTCTCCGGACGTGGGCGGGGTGACCCCACCCCGCTCCGCCACCGCTTCCACCCCACCGGCCCCGCCCACAGTTTTCCGCGGTCGCCGTCCCGCCTTGGCTTGTCGCCCGTCGCGCACCCATCCAGCGTCGCGCCCATGAAGCGCCCGCTCGTCTCGCTGTTCATTTCCCTGCTCGCGTTAGCCGCGGTCCTCGTTCCGGCCCACGCCGCCGAGCCCACCGGCCTCCCCGCTCCCGCCGCCGCGCTGCCCGACGGCCTCTACGCCGAATTCACCACACCCCGCGGCGCGTTCACGGTCGAACTGTTCTACACCCGCGCTCCGCTCACCTGCGCTTCCTTCGTCGGCCGCGCCGAGGGCACCCTCGCCCCGCGCCCGGATGGCCGGCCGTTCTTCACCGGCCTGCGTTGGTATCGTGTCGTCCCCGGCTTCGTCATCCAAAGCGGCGACCCCACTAAAACCACCGGCGCGGAGCCCGACACCGACGCCGGCCACCCCTTGCCGTTTCCCGATGAATTCGCGCCCGGCCTCCGCCATGACGCCGCCGGTATTCTCTCCATGGCCAACGACGGCCCCGACACCAACAGCTCCGAATTTTTTCTCACCCTCGCGCCCGTCAACCGCCTCAATTACCTTCACGCCGTCTTCGGCCGCACCGTGCGCGGACTCGATGTGCTCGCCAAGATCCAGCAGGGCGACGACCTCGCCGTCGCGATCGTCCGGGTGGGCTCCGCCGCCAAAGCCTTCAAGGCCGACACGGCCACCTTTACCGCGCTTTCTGCCGCCGCGAAAAAATTTGCCGCCCCCAACGCGCCCGGCCCCGACGCCGCCTTTGACGACCCGCAAAACCTGCTCCCGCCCACGCCGTCGCGCGCCCGCACCTTCAACTTCAAACTCGCCAACGTCGAACGCGCCACCGGCGTAAAGATTCGCGCGCGCCTCTTCGCCAAATCTCCCACCGCTGCCGAGGACGCCGCGCCCGGCCAGTTCATGCGCGCCCTAGCCAAGAAACTGGGCACCGAGAAATCGGGCGCCGTCCTCGCCTACTTTGCCGACGAAAAAGACTGGCGCGTCTGGCTCGGCGACGACTCCACCTCCGCGTTCCTCGGCCGTTCTGCGCTTCCGACCGACCTCGCCGACGGCGCGGGCCTGCACGACGCGAAGGACGTCTATTTCGCCGCCGCCCAAGCGGAGGCCGACACGATGTTCGCCCGGCAGCAAAAGTCCGCCCCGGCCGACAAACAGCCGCCCCCCGCACAACACCTGAAACTTCAAACCGACGCCCTGCTCGACGCGCTCATCTTCAAACTGGAGCCCAAATGAAGGCCGGTCGTCGCCCCCTCTTTCTCGTTCTCTCACTCTTTCTCTTTCCTCTCTCCGTCCTGCTCCGCGGCGCCGAGACCTCTCGCCCCACGCCTCCCGCATCCAGCCTACCTGACGGTCTCTACGCCGAGTTTGCCACGCCCCGCGGCACTTTCACGACCGAACTTTTTTTCACCCGTGCGCCGCTCATGTGCGCCAACTTTGTCAGCCTCGCCGAGGGCACCCGGGAAGCAAAAAACGGAAAGCCCGTTTACACGGGTCTCACTTGGTATCGCGTCGTCCCCGGTTTCGTCATCCAGAGCGGCAACCCCGGCCTGCGCGACACCGATGATCTGCCCGCACCCGTCACGCCGCACTTTCCCGATGAGTTCGTCCCCGGCCTCGGCCACGACGCGGCCGGAATTCTTTCCATGGCCAACGCCGGCCCCGACACCAACAGCTGTGAGTTTTTTCTCACGCTCGCCCCGACCCCCCGGCTCAATTACCTCCACTCCGTTTTCGGGCGCACGGTGCGCGGCCTCGAAATCCTCCCGCAGATCCGGCAGGACGACGCCGTCTCGATCAAGATAATCCGCGTCGGTCCGGCCGCCGAAGCGTTTCATGTCACCCCCGCTGTGTTTGACGCCAGGGCGGCCGCCGCGAAGCCATTCACGGCCGCGCGCGTTCCCGGCGCGACCGCTCACTTCGACGATCCGCAAAATCTCCTGCCGGAGAGCCCACCTCGCGCGAAATTGATGAACTACAAGCTCGCGAACTTCGAACGGGCCACCGGCGTCCGCGTCGTCGCCCGCCTGCTCGCCCAATCCCCGCCCGACACCGCCGGACGCAAACTCAACGTCTACCTCCGCGATCTCGCCGAACAACTCGGCGTGCTGCAAACGGGCGCGCTCGTCCTCTACGTCGCCGACCGCGACGAGTGGAAGCTCTGGATCGGCGAAACCACCGCCCCGGCGCTCATGGGCCGACCGGGCACCATCCGGGAATTCATGCAGGGCGGCGCGCTGCATGAGGCAAAACAGGCCCTGCTCACGGCGGCAAAAAACGAGGGCGCCGCGATCTTTGCCGCCCGCAAATCCGCCGCACCGCCCGAGAGTCAGCCGACCGAGCAACAGCGGCACCATCTCATCACCGGCGCGGTGGTCGACGCCTTGCTCTCCAGACTCACACCTGGATCTTGACGGGCTCAGTAGGGACGAGTCACCGGCGCAGTCAGCGGCAGCTTTGCCCAACCTGTGGATGGAGGCGGCACCAGTTTTTGCCACGCCAGCAGCGCCGCCGACGCCGACCGCCAATCCACCACACTACCGGGCAGACCGTCCGTGCGGTTCGAGAGCGTCTGATTCGTCACCTCGTCCCGCAGCCACGCTTCACCCAACGTGACGATCGCCGTCACGTCGTCAGGGTCGGTCGCGTCCATGTCGAGATCGCGTAGTTTCCGAAACAGGGCCTCATCACTCGCCTCCGGCGGACCGGGTGGCCCGAAGCGCGGCGCCCCCAATCTGGCCAACTCCGCCGCCCAACGTGGCCGCACCAGCGGACTCAACCGCACGCAGCGGGGTGCCGGCGCCCGCGGCGGGGTCAGCTTCTGCAACAACAGGTCCGCCGAAAACGTCGCCGCGTCGGGCGGGTCGTCCAGTATCGCCCCGGCTGCCGTCGCCAGCGTGGAAAAAAATCCCGTCTCCGAAATCCGGGGCTTGGAATAGACCTCGGTCGTGCCATGGGGCGCGAGGGGCGCCACCGGCAGTTGCACCGAACCGGTGCCCAACGCCAACAGTGCAAGGTCGTAGGTCGGCCAGCCCAACTTCAGCACTTCCATCAGGGCGATCATGGCCGGGTTGTTGTGCCCGCCCATGGCCCCGTCCCAAAAAGGGGTTTCCGCCGTCGCGTGCGAGATACCCGCCGTCGCCGCCGCGTCGAAATAGCGGATCGGGGCATTTGAAGAAATGTGCATCGCCTCGATCAATCGGAGTTGGTCGCGCGGATCATCGACCAAGCCCGGCGGCGACCGAAAGAAGGTCGCCCGGCACCGGTCGAGATCAAACCCCGCGATCACAATCCGCGGCACCGCCCGGCCCAGCGGGAACAACGCCGGCGAAGCCTGGCGCAACTGCGCCTCGAGATTTGCCAAGGTCCAGAGGTTGCAGGGCAATCCGTCCAAGGCCGGCCGGTAGCGGGCAAACACCCGTTCCAATCCCGCCAGTTTGGCCGCTGTTTCATAACGCGCGGAAATCGCGCCGATCCCGGGCCACTTGGACCAAAACCTCCGTTTGAATATCTGCTCCCGATCGCGCGAATCGGTGAACAGTTTTTGGATCTGCCGCGGCGTGCGGTTGGCCAAGAGCCCGCCCAACACGAGCGACCCGCCCGAATTGGCCGCGACCAAGTCAAACTGCGCCAAAATCGCATGACCCGGCGTATGCGGACCATAGAGCGCCCCCAAAGCCTGCGCCTGCAAAAGCGCCCAGGTGCCGCCGCCGTCGAGTGTCAAAATGGGGATCATGAGTGGAAATGCGCGTGGGACGGCGTCGGACTCACGGCTGATTCTTGGAGGATTGTCCCGCCGATCCGACGCAAAGCGAAACCGATCCCAGCACCGTGAAAATTACGATCAAAAAATATCCTAATCCCATCTAGGAAATAATCTTACGATCACTTTGCCACACCGCCGAAACCACGGGACTCGACTGGCCGATTTCTTCGGCATCGAACACGCCCACGGCCATGTATTCCCGACGCTCAAGCCGCCCGGAAGCGGGCGGCCGACGATCGTGAAAGGGAAATTCCTGCCAAGAAGCAGCCAGCAGTTGCCAAGCCCGTTCGCCGGCCGTTCGCACGTAAATGTTGAGACCGTCCGCCCCCATCTTGTCGGAGCTGAGACTGACGCCGCCTTCGATCTCGCCTGCTTTTAGCCACGGTTGAAACAACGGACGGTTCGTCTCGTGCAACGGCTTTGTTTCAACGCGAGCATGACAGAGCATGCGACCAGTGTGCCAGACACGGCCTGCTTCCGCTTGGGAAGAATGGAATTTCACCCGGGAAGTTCTCCCGTCGCCATAGGGCGTGCCTTTACCGTTGTCGCCGCACCGATCTGACGGGCGCACCTTGGCCGCAACGGATTTGCCATTTCCGAGATCCTTCGCGTTATCCGGAAGGAGATCCCTCTCGCCCATGCCCAAACTCTCCGCTCCCGTCCGCAGTTTTTTCTACCTCGCGCTCCTTGGCGCGCTCCTCATCACCATCGCGATGGTCGTGCGGTCGGGCATCCTCGCCCGAAAGAATCCGGGTCGCCCCATCAATTCCACGATGCGTGCCGCGATGAACGAAAACGCTCCGCAACTCAGCACCACCGATGCTCTCCTCATTGCGGAAACCTACGGCACGGCCAAAAAAATGCAGTCCGGCCTCCGCTACATTCAGCGCAAACTGGGCACCGGCGACTCCCCGCCGCGAATTGGCGGGGAAGTAATCGTTCACTACGAGGGCCGGTTGCTCGACGGCACGGTTTTCGACAGCTCTTACAAGCGCGGGGCGCCCTTCACCTTCCGGCTCGGTATCGGCTCGGTGATCGCCGGCTGGGACGAAGCCTTCCTCACGATGACGAAAGGCGAAAAGCGCACGCTTATCGTCCCGCACTGGCTCGCCTACGGCGAAAAAGGCCGCCCGCCAAAGATCCCGCCCAAGGCCACGCTGGTTTTCGAAGTCGAGTTGATCGACTGGCGGTAAACGGGCGCAACAGCCCTGCGATTCACGGGTGATTTTTTCTCACTCGTGAAACCGCGTGATCGGCGACCGCAGCCGGTCCACGAGTCCCGGCGAGAAGAGCCTCGGCTCCGTCGCGCCGGCCTCCAGCGTCAATCGGGCCGCCACCAATCCCGCCACCAGCATCGTGCTTTGCGCGGCGCGCCGCAACCGTTTCGCCCCCACCGGGCGCGCTTCGCCTATCGCCGGTTTCTTCGCTTTCGTCGCCCTGAAAGTAGCAGTCTTCGAACTCACGTTCCGGTGGACCGCGGACCCTTGGTTCGGATCCACTCCATCTTGAACAAAAGCGCTCGGGTCTTGGCGCCCGGTCGCGCCGCCGCTCCGCGTGACGACATCAGGGTTCACGGCCGGCTCCGGTGTTCTTCAACGACTGCTCTTCAAGCTGCCAAGCCGGGCCGTGCATCCAGCCATCCGCCCCGGCCGCAATCGGCCGGGCCTTCAGAACTGCGCGCTGCGTTTTGATTTTGGCCGTATCGACCTTCCGTTCCCGGTCCCTCGCGGCCACCAAGGCGGGGTCGATCTGACCATCGGCGGTGAATCCCATCATCAGGCGGGGCAATCCCATGGGCAAAGCGTCGCCCCGATCCACTTGCCAAAAATGCCACGTCTTGCCGTAGGAGTTCACCAGTTCGCTCACCAGCTTTTGTTCGGCAACACCGGAAGCAGCGCTCACGGTGAGCAGGCCCGACGTGATTTCGTAGCGGCGGCTGTGCCAAAGTTTCTTTTCTTCGTCCGGCAATCCGTTGAACAGAGCCTCGCTGATGATGTATTCGATCCCAATCAACCGCGCGTTCGGTTGGTCCGAGTCGTAAATGATGCACTGGTAAACCTCCGCGTTCAGGTGCGAGCAGTAGTGGTCGGCGCGAACCGCACGCCGCGGATCGCCGCTGTAAAAGTGAAACCCGCACACGTGGGCGTGAATCACGCCGATCGGACCGTCGGCCGTGGCCCGGCCGGCCGCTCCCGTCACCGCATGTTTCTCTTGGGCGAATGCTTGAAATTGCCCGGCCAAGAACCAACCGAGGCAGCCGAGCACGGTCACCACCGTTCGTTTTTCGAGAGAGAAGGCGAAGATCATGTTTTTTTGACCGGTGAACGCGACGTCCGGCCGGAGAAGCTCCGGCAACTCTGACGACACGGTCATGGCGCAGGGTCGGACCACAGCCGGGGGGCACCGGTTCGACGATATGCCCGAAATAAGTCTGCGGTCATCACCCCATCGCGCGGCCCGTCGGCACCGCCTTCCGTCTACAATCCCACCAGGCTTCCGTTGCGCTTCAGCCAGTGCTCGGCCTCGCGCCAAGGAGGACAGACCTCTTCGACGCGCGCCCAAAACCGCGCCGAATGATTCATTTCCCGCAGGTGCATCAGCTCGTGATAAATGATGTAGTCGCGCACCGACTCCGGCGTTTGCACCAGCCGCCAATTAAGGGAGATCGTTCCCGTCGCCGAGCACGAGCCCCAGCGCGAACGTTGGTTGCGCACGACGACTTGCTTTACCTCCACGCCCACCGTGGCCGCCAGTTCCCAGGCCCGCGCGGGCAACTCGATTTTCGCCCGCCGCGCAAACTGCGCTTCCAATGTCGGCCGCAGATCTCCCTCCAGCCGCGGCACCCGAAATACATCCGCCGCCAAGCACACCTGCGGCTTCGCGCCCACTGCGGCCACGCGCACCTCCATCAACTCCCCGCGCCAGAGCACACGCGCTCCCAATGACCACACGTCCGCCGCGCGGGGCCTTCGGCGTTGCCTCGCCCGGGCCCGCTCAAGCCACTCGCCCTGCTGCGCCACAAAGCGCTCGGCTTCCCGCTGCGAACCCCGCGCGGGAATGGTCGCCACCGCCACACCGTCGCGACGCAGCGTAAGCCGGTAATTGCGCGCCTTCAGGCTGCGTTCAAAAACGATTTCGGGTCGTGCCGGCTCCGCTTCCGGCAACGGCACAAATGTCCCCGCCGCACCCAGACCCGCCGTCACGCCCGCCGCCGCCGGCGGCGCCCGATGCACCCCGGCCGTCGGTGCAAACAAACCGAATAGATCCTGTTGTTGCTCGTGCGCGCTCACGTCGGATTAACAGAGATGAATCACCCGGCCGGCGCCAGCGTGTTGTCGTAGAACAAAAGGCGTAATCACAGCGGCACCACTTTCCACTGCCACGCCTTGCCCTTTTCCAACGTGAGCCAAGCGAAGCTCGGCGGCATTCCGCGCGGGCGCGTGATACAGCCCGGGTTTAACCATCGGGCACCCGCACTAAGCTCGTCCCGCGGCACATGGGTATGCCCGTGCAACACTCCCGCAAAACCTCGCGGAACCGTCTTTGGCGGTATGTGGGTCAGAAAAAACTTAAACCCTTCCCGCTCCAACTCAAGTTCCAGCGGCCAAACCACATCCCAATCGCAGTTGCCCAAGACCACATGCAACGGCCGTCCCAGATTCTGAAATTCAACCAGGGTTGCCGGCTCACACACATCACCCAGATGCCAAATCTCATCCGCCTCCTTCAAACGCCCCGGCAGTGAATCGGGAAAACGGTCATGGGTATCGGAGATCACCGCAATGCGCATGGAAGAAAAGGTTGAACAATCCCCTTGCGGATTAACAGCCGTTTTTCGCCAACCCTTCCCCGCTTCGACACCCACAAACCCCGCCCTTGACACTGCCAACCCCCTTCGGCACTTCAAACATCCTTAATCGCTCAAGAGTCATGAAACCCACCTTCCGCCCACACCGCTTAAAACGCGCCCGCAAGATCGGCTATCGCGCCCGTATGGCCACTCCTGGTGGTCGTAAAGTCATCCGCGCCCGCCGCCTCAAGGGCCGCAAGCGCCTGACCGTCGTCTGAGTCCGTGCGGCCTCCGGCCGCGCCCGACATCGCCGCGGCCCATGCGTTTTCGCCCTGAGCAGCATCTCCGCCGCCAAGACGAAATTCGTGTTGTCCGGACCGAGGGCCGTCGTTTCGACGCCCGCTCCTTTACCGCTTGGTGGCGACCCATGCCCGCCGATCCGGTAAACCCGCGCACCCTGCCCCGCGCGTGTGTCATCGCGTCCACCGCCGCCGTGGGCAACGCCGTCCATCGCAACCGCGCCAAACGCCGGCTTCGCGAACTGTTTCGCGCCCACCAAAAACAACTGCCGGCCCAGTGCGACTACCTCCTGATTGCCCGCGCCGCCATGACCCAACGGCCGTTTCCGGAGCTCGAAAAAAACTTCCTGCTGGCCTGCACCCAGATTTCGGCGGCCGTCGCCAAATTGCCCCATGCCTGAGCGCGCCCCGCACCTCCTGATTCGGCTTTCGCGCCTGCCCGCCGCCGGCCTCGTGCTGTCGGTGCGAATTTACCAACGCACCCTCTCGCCTGCGCTGCCCGTTTTCCTCGGCCCTACCTGCGGCTGCCGTTTTTCTCCGACGTGCTCGCATTACGCCATCGACGCGCTGCGCATGCGCGGCGCCGTCGTCGGCACCTGGCTCTCCGTCGTGCGCCTGCTCAAATGCACGCCCCTCCACCCCGGTGGCGAGGATCCGGTGCCCGCCCCGCGTAGCCGTCCCCGGTGCCGTGTCGCCCCCTCCCGCTCGAACTCCTCTGTTTCTCCCCTTTTCTAAATGGACAAAAAAAATCTGATCCTCGGCATCGGCTTCATCTGCGCCGCCTTTGCGAGCCTCTACGTCGGCCAGGCCCTTTCACCCAAGCCCCCGGCAACCGCTCCCGCCGTGCGCGAGGCGGTCGGTCAAACCGCGGCCAACCCATCCAACCCGCCCACCGCTCCGGCCACGGCCGGCGCTCCCGCGCAACCACCGACGCTCTCCGCCGGCGGTCCTTCCGCGAGTTTCGCGTCCGCCACCGGCGACAACGCCAACGCCCGCGTCACCACCCTCGAAAACGACTTCATCAAAGTTCGCTTCACCGACTACGGCGGCGCCTTGCGCGACGTGGCCCTGAAAAAATTCCCGGCCATCCAGGGTCAACCGGCGCCGTTCGTGTTTAACGAACTCCACGTCGACCCCATGCTCGCGCTCACCGAGTTTCCCGGGCTCGACCGCAACACGCGCTACAACGTCATCCGGAGCAACTCCACCGAGATCGTTTTTCAAGCCGTCCTCAACGAGCGCCTCGAGGTGACGCGCCGTTATGTGCTCACTCCCGCCGATGGCGGCGGTGCGCCGAAAGCCGGCACCGATCCCTACGTGCTTCGCCACGAGACGACCTTCCGCAATCTCACCGACGAAACCGCCGTCCCGCTCCGCGTCGCGCTCGCCCTTGGCACCGCCGCGCCGGTCAACGCCCTCGACTACGGTCTCCAGTTGAAGACCGGCTACCACACGCCCGAGACCGAGCACTTCATTCCCCGCTCCGACCTCGAGGGCGGCGGCTTTCTCACGATGTTCGGCATCGGCTCCAGCATTCCGCTGCCCAGCGTGACCAGCTCCGGCCCCATTCTCTGGGCCACCGTGAAGAATCAATTCTTCACCAGCATCTTCACCCCCGACGCACCCGCTGCCAGCCTCGTCACCCGCCGCGTCAAGCTTCTGACCGCGCTGCCCGACTTCGACCACAACGCCTACGGCATCGCGGGTGCCGCCCAGTTCGAACTCCCGGCTCTCGCCGCCCGCGCCTCGACGACCCTCGCTGGCAATTTCTACGTCGGCCCCAAGGAATACAAACGCCTTTCCAACACCGATGTCTTCAAGGCCGACCAGGACAAGGTCATGGACTACGGCTTCTTCGGCTGGGCCTCCAAACTCCTCATCACCCTCATGACGTGGGCCTACAGTTGGGCCGGCAACTGGGGCGTCGCGATCATGGTCACCACGCTCATCCTGAAGATCGCGTTTATCCCGCTCACCCTCGCTTCCGCGAAATCGATGAAGCGCATGACCAAGCTCCAGCCCGAGCTCGTCGCCATCAAAGAAAAATTCAAAGACAACCCCCGCAAACAACAGGAGGCCACCATGGCCCTCTTCAAAGAGCGCAAGGTAAACCCCATCGGCGGCTGCCTCCCGCAACTGCTCACCATTCCGTTCTTCATGGGTTTCTTCTCGATGCTCGGCAGCACCGCCGAACTGCGCTTTGCCCCGTTTCTCTGGGCACCCGACCTGTCGATGGCCGACACCGTCGTGCGCATCGCGGGCCTCCCGTTGAACATCATGCCTTTGCTCCTCGGCGTCACGATGATCTACCAGATGAAGCTCACGCCCATGTCCCCCACCATGGACAAAACCCAGGCCGCGATGATGAAGTTCATGCCCGTCATCTTCACCCTCTTCTGCTACACGTTCCCCTGTTCCCTCGCCCTTTACTCGACGACCAACGGCCTCTTCACCATCGGCCAGCAGATTTTCATCAACAAGATGAAGGATCCGGACGAGGTCGTCGCCCCCGCGCCCAACCCGACCGCCGCCCCCGGCTACCACGGCAAACCCGTGAAGAACGTCACGCCGAAGAAGAAGAAGTAAAGCAGGGCCGGGTCTCCGACCCGCCCTCCGTGCCGCCCGCAGTGTTTCGAGTCTTCTCAACCCGAAACTCGAAATCCAAAATCCGAAACCGCAGGTTTCCCTATGGCCGGCCATAACAAATGGTCCAAAGTTAAGCGCCTCAAGGCCGTCACCGACGGCCGCCGCAGCAAAGTCTTTTCGAGTCTCTCCCGGGAAATCACCCTCGCCGCCAAAACCGGCGGCGGTGATCCCGATGGCAACGCCCGCCTCCGCACCCTCCTCCTGAAGGCCCGCGAGGCCAACATGCCCGCCGAGAACCTCGACCGCGCCATCAAGAAGGGCACCGGCGAACTCCCCGGCATCATCTACGAAGCGATGACCTACGAAGCCTACGGCCCCGGCGGCGTCGCCTTCGTCGTCCAAGTCGTCACCGACAACAAAGTCCGCGCCGCCAAAGATCTCCGCTCCATCTTCGCCCGTCACGGCGGCAACCTCGCCGCGTCCGGCGCCGTGATGTTTCAGTTCCTCCACGCCGGCCAGTTTCTCATCGCCCGCGAAGCCGTCACCGAGGACGCGCTGACGGAACTCGCCCTCGACGCCGGGGCCGACGACATCATCACCACCGCCGAAGGCTACGAGCTGCGTTGCGCGATCCACGCCTTCGACCGCATCGCCCACGCCCTCGACGACCGCAAAATCAAACCCGTCAGCGCGGAGCTCGCCTACATTCCCACGACCACCGTCGCCGCCCCCGTCGGCCACCTCGCCAAAGACCTCGCCGAACTCCACGCGTCCCTCGACGCCCTCGACGACGTCCAACACACGTTTTCCAACGAAGCCGAATAACCCGCGCCCTTCGTCATATCCGGCCCCGCGCCCTTGCCTCGCACGCCCTTTGCTCACTCGCTTGCTCTTCGCATGACCGACGAGCCCACCGCTCACTCTTCGACCCCGTTCCCTTCGACCCCGAGCCATCTCGCGCCCGACGACGTCGGGCTCGTCACGCCCGTCGACTTCGTTTATCCCCGCCCGTTCACCTTCAAGAACGGCCAACAACTTTCCGGTCTCACCCTCCGCTACGAGACCTACGGCACCCTCAACGCCACCCGCGACAACGCCGTCCTCATCTGCCACGCCCTCAGCGGCAACCACCACGCCGCCGGCTGGAATTCACCGACCGACAAAAAACCCGGCTGGTGGAACAACCTCATCGGCCCCGGCAAAGCCGTCGATACCCGCCGCTTCTTTGTCATCTGCGCCAACGTCCCCGGCGGCTGCTCCGGCTCCACCGGTCCGTCCTCGACCAACCCCGCCACTGGCGAACCCTACGGCCTCCGCTTCCCCGCCCTCACCATCCTCGACATGGTGCGCGCCCAGAAACTTCTCCTCGACCACCTGGGCGTCGCCGAACTCCACACCGTCATCGGCGGCTCCATGGGCGGCATGACCGCCCTGCTCTTCGCCATCGAGTTTCCCAACTTCACCCGCCGCCTTCTCGCCATGGCCACCACCGCCCGCGAAGGCGCGCAGGCCATCGCCTTCAACGAGGTCGGCCGCCAGGCCATCATGCAAGACCCCGGCTGGAACAACGGCGACTACCCACCCAACGGCGGACCCCGCGTCGGCCTCGCGATCGCCCGCATGATGGCGCACATCACCTACCTTTCCGACGCGTCCATGGACCGCAAATTCGGCCGCCGCACCATCCAGTCCCGCGCCCAAAGCCCGCAGCTCAGCACCGAACTCGCCCCCGGCGGCGCGCCAACGTCCGCCGCTGCCGCCGACTTCAACCTCCAGTTCGAAGTCGAGAGCTACCTGCGCCACCAGGGCCAGACGTTCATCAACCGCTTCGACGCCAACTCGTATCTCTACATCACCCGTGCCCTCGACCAATTCGACCTCGACCACGCCTACGGCTCCCTCGAGCAAGCCTTCGCGCCCGTGCTCGCCGAGTCGCTGATCGTGGGCTTCACCAGCGACTGGCTTTTCCCTCCCGAGCAAAACCGCCAGATCGCCCAGGCCCTCCTCCGCGCCGGCAAACGCACCAGCTACGCCGAACTCTCCACCGACCTCGGCCACGACTCCTTCCTCCTCGAAAGCGAAGAACTCTACGCCCTCATCCGCGGCTTCCTCGAACGCACCCCGCCCGCCGCCACCACCGACTTCGCGATCTGATCGCGCTTTCAAACGAACCTTTTTCACCACGAAATACACAAACGACACGATATGAAAACCCGCCTCGTTTCCGCCCGCTCCCCTTTCGTGTTTTTCGTGGGTTTCGTGGTTAACAGATTCCTCTCCCCATGACCCCGCCCGTCGAGAAACGCACCGTGGACATGCAGATCATCGCCGACTGGGTCGAGCCGCACACCCGCGTCCTCGACCTCGGCTGCGGCCGCGGCGAACTCCTCGACTTCCTCGTCCAATCGAAACACGTCTCCGCTCTCGGCGTGGACCTCGACTTCGAAAAGATCTCCGCCTGCGTCCGTCGCGGCGTCCCCGCCTACCAAGGCGACATGATCGCCTGCATGGCCGCCTTCCCCGCCCGCCACTTCGACCGCGTCATCTGCTCCCGCACCGTGCAGGAGCTCACCGCGCCCGCCACCGTGATCGCCGAAGCCCTGCGCGTCGCCCGCTCCGTCACTGTCGGCTTCGTCAACCACGCCTTCTGGAAAAACCGGCTCGATCTGCTCACCCGCGGCCGCAAAGCGCAGAACGCCGTCTACACCACCACGTGGGCCGAGAGCCGTCCGGCGAACCCGGTTTCCGTAGCCGACTTCGAAGATTTCTGCGCGACGCAAAACATCAGGATTACCCGCCGCGTCCACCTCGACGGCGACTGGAAATCCCCCTGCACGATGCTGCCCAATCTCCTCGCCGGCTACGCCCTCTACGACCTCACCCGGTAACTCTTTCTCGTTCCTCTTTCTCTTAATCTTTCTCCCGGCCGGTCTGTCCCAATCTGCGCTGAGGGAGCACGAGAAAGATTAAGAGAAAAGAGAAAGATTCCCAGGCTGCGCTCGCCGTCCCCATCGTCCGTCACCATGCCCGCCGCCCTCCGCATCCCTCTCCTCATTTCGCTCCTCGCCACCGCCGCGTGCGCCGCCGCGCACGTCCTCACCTTTGTCGACGTGGCGTTTTACCCGATCCTCTTTTTCGTCCCGCTCCTCTTCATCCTCGTGCCCCTCGCCGTGTGGCGCTTCCGCCGCATCCCGCGCAAAAACTTTCTCTCCGAAATCTTCGCCGACATTCCCCCGGCCTGAAGATCGGCACCGTGGCGCTGTTTCTCTACGCCTGCGCCAACTTTTTCATCTGCCTCAATCTCCTCGACGGCGGCAACCCCGAGCGCGCCCCGGAGAACCGCCTCGTTCTCGCCGCCAAGGGAAAAATTATCCGCGAGCTCACGCCCGCCGAATTCCGCCGCGCCCAAGCCGTGCAAGTCCGCCTCGTCACCGGCCACCTCATCGCGTGCTTCGCGATCACCGCCTTCGCCTTCCATGTCGCCTGGCTCAAGACCGGCCCGGCCCTCGCCTCCGCCAAACTTCGCTGAACGGCTCCGCTTCGCTCCCGCGCCGCGCCCTCCGCACTTGCGTGCCGAGTTCTCCTTCGCGTCAATCGCCGCGTGAAACCCTTCCGCCCGCTCCTGCCCTTTTTTTGCCTCGCACTGCTCGCGCCCGCCGCCTCCGCCGCCGAATCCCCTCCGCCCAAACTCGCGGTCGTCATCGCCGTTGACCAGCTCCGCGCCGACTACCTCGTCCGTTTCCGCCCTTACTTCGGCGCCGGCGGATTCAACCGCCTCCTCGACGGCGGCACCGATTTCACCAACGCCCGCTACCGCCACGCCTTCACCGTCACCGCGCCCGGCCACGCCCAGATTCTCAGCGGCGCCTTCGCCCGCGACCACAGCATCATCGGCAACGAGTGGCTCGACCGCGACTCTTGGGAACAGATCAACTCCGTCGAGGATCGCGACTCGCCCCTCGTCGGCATCAACCCCGGCGAGCTCGGCGCCGCCGCCGCCCTCAACCCCGCCAAGACCGGCCGTTCGCCGAAAAATCTCCGCACCACCACCGTCGGCGACGCCCTCAAAAAACTCCACGGTGCCAACTCCAAGGTTTTTTCCGCCTCCAACAAAGACCGCTCCGCCATCCTCCTCGGCGGCCACCACGCCGACGGCGCCTACTGGGACGAAGCCGGGAAATTCGTCACCTCCCGCCATTACCGCGCCGAGCTTCCCGCCTGGGTCGCCGCGTTCAACGCGGAGAAACGCGCCCAATCCCACTTCGGCCGCGTCTGGGAACGCCTGCTCGCGCCGGCCATCTACGAAAAGGTCCAAGGCCCCGACGATGTCCCCGGCGAGACCGTGAGCTTCGGCTTCACCCGCACGTTTCCCAAAAAAGTGGACGGCGGCAGCACGCAGATCTCCGCCGCCTATTTCGACGCCTACGAAAATTCGCCGTTCAGCACCGAGGATCTCGGCGCCTTCGTCCAACGCGCCATCGTCGAGGAGAAACTCGGTCAGCACGCCGCCACCGATCTGCTCGCCATCAGTTTTTCCCAGATCGACACCATCGGCCACAGCTACGGCCCCGATAGCCACGAGGTCATGGATTCGATGCTCCGCCTCGACCGCGTGCTCGCCGCGCTCTTTGACACCCTCGACCGCGAAGTCGGCCTCGCCCGTTGCGTGATCGTGCTCACCGCCGACCACGGCGTCTCGCCCCTGCCCGAGGTCGCCCCCGGCAAACCGCCCGGCCGTGTCAAAGGCGGCGAGCTCGACACCGCCTGCACCCGCGTGCTCGACAACGCCTTCGGCCCGCTCCCGCCCGGCGAACTCTGGTTCACCCGCGACAACTTCTCCTACCACCTACGCCCCTCCGCCCTCGCCGCGAAAGAAATCTCCGCCTCCGCCGCCGCCCGCGTTCTTCAAATAGCCCTGCGCCTCCACCCCGCCGTCGCCGAGGTCTACACCCGCGCCGAACTCCTCGCCGCGACGCCCGAAGGCGAAAGCTCTCTGGCGATGACCCGCCGCAGCTACCACGCGGATCGCGGCCGCGACGTGCTGTTCATCCTGAAGCCCTATCATTTCATCTCCCGTGCGATGGGCACAACGCACGGCCTGCCCTACGACTACGACACCCACGTGCCCATCGTCTGGTTCGGTGCCGGCGTTCCGCAGAGCGTCCGCTCCGAAGCGGCCGGCGTCGACGACATCGCCCCCACACTCTCCGCGCTCCTTGGCGTCCCGGCCCCACCGCACGCCAAAGGCCGCCGCCTGTTTCTCCGGTAGGGCCGCCGCTCGCCGGCGCGCCGCCCGAAGCAGGGCAGGGTCTCCGACCCGCCCTCCACGCCGCAAGCCCTCGCCCGCCCGCAAGCCGCAATCGCCACGATCATCCTGTCCTCCCAGCCCGTCATTGGGAGAAGCTGAGAGAGAGCAGCTTAGAAAGGGTCCGGCAGACCCTCTTACAGGCCGGTTTTTCAGGCCGCAGCCCTTATTCAGATCATTTCAAAAACTTGTGCCGATGGCATCAAGGTCGACGAGGCTCATCACTGGCGAATACATAACGCTCTTTAAGTCTGTGGAGCGTGGATAGCCGTAATACTGCGTGCCCATCGCCTTCTTCACCATTTTGTAGAGCCGCAGTTTGGTAACCGCCGGATTGTCTTTCTTCCCAGAAAACGCGTCGCTAAGGCGAGCCATCGAAACAATGGAAAGTCGTTGCGGGGGGAAGTGCATGGCGAAGGCGAATCGCGTGCCGCCAATTTCGGTGTTTAGATCGTCTCGCGTGAGCACCACGAAGATCGTTCTCGGCGTGACATCGTAGAGTCGCTGGAGCGGCACTCTGAGGTGGACCCCGAAAGTTGGACAGGACGGATCGTTAAATCCAAACCAAGAAAGAACGATCCATGTCCAAGAAACGACGTCAGCACAGTGCCCAGTTCAAAGCGCAAGTTGGCCTTGATGCCCTGAAGGGAATCGAGCCGGTCCACG
>CALSBN010000010.1:0-43660 GCA_943373185.1 Opitutus sp. GAS368
GGAGCTCGACCTGCAAAAGGTCCTCGAGCCCCTTCGCGCCGGCGAAGCCCTGACCGTCGAAGCTTGGGACCGCGGTGAAAACATCGTCCTCGCCACCGGCGCCTTGAGAACCGTGGACAACCAAATCGACCTCGCCACCGGCACGCTCCGGCTCAAGGCCGAATTCCCCAACACCGACGAGCGCCTCTTCCCCAATCAATTCGTCAATGTTCGCCTGCGCGTTCGCACGTTGAAGGACGCGGTCGTCATCCCCGCCGTCGGCGTGCAATACGGTTCGCGCGGGCCTTATGCCTTTGTGGTCGGCGCGGAAAACAAAGTCGCCGTGCGCGATCTCGTGCTCGGCCCCGTCGACGGTGCCATGCAGGCCGTCGTCAAGGGAGTTTCCCCGGGCGAACTCGTCGTCACCGAGGGCGTGGACCGGCTACGCGAAGGTCGCCCCGTCACGATCATCTCCGGTGAATCCGCCCCGCCGGCTCCACCGGCCGCGCCGGGTGCGGGTAAAGGCGCGCCCGACGGAGCCAAGAAAAAGAAGAAGTCCGGCGCATGAGCCCGTCACGTCCGTTCATCCTCCGGCCGGTGGCGACCAGCCTGTTGATGGTCGCCTTGCTGCTGTCCGGCATCATGGCCTACCGCCTCCTGCCGGTCGCCGCGCTGCCGCAGGTCGATTTCCCGACCATTCAGATTTTCACGTTTTATCCCGGCGCGAGCCCCGCCGTCACCGCCAGCGCCATCACCGCGCCGCTCGAACGCCGTTTCGGCCAGATCCCCGGCGTCAACCAGATGTCCTCGTCCAGCTCGGGCGGCTCGTCGGTCATCACACTCCAGTTTTCCCTCGAGATTTCGATGGGCGTCGCCGAGCAGGAAGTCCAGGCCGCCATCAACGCCGCCAGCAATCTCCTGCCCAACGACCTCCCGACCCCGCCGATCTACCGCAAGGTCAACCCCGCCGACACGCCCATCCTCACCCTCGCCGTCACGTCGGCGAGCATGCCGCTGCCCAGGGTCCACGATCTCGTGGATACCCGCATCGCCCAAAAACTCGCGCAGATTCCCGGCGTCGGCATGGTCAGTCTCGCCGGCGGCCAACGTCCCGCCGTCCGCGTGCAAATCAATCCCGGCGAGCTCGCCGCCCGCGGCCTCAGCCTCGCCGAGGTGCGCGCCGCCATCGGCGCCGCCAGCGTCAACGGTCCCAAGGGCAGCTTCGACGGCCCCCTCCGCGCGATCCTCATGGACGCGAACGACCAGCTCCGCTCCGTCGAAGAATACCGCAATCTGATCATCGCCTGGCGGGACAACGCCCCGCTTCGCCTCGGCGACGTCGCCCGCATTGAAAACGCCGCCGAAGATCGCCGCCTTGCGGCGTGGTCCGGCGAACTCCCCGCCGTCCTGATCAACGTCCAGCGGCAACCCGGGGCCAACGTCATCGAGGTCGTCGATCGCGTGCGCCAGTTGCTCCCGCAGCTTTCCGCCAGCCTGCCCGCATCGGTCGATGTCGCAATTCTCACCGACCGCACCGAAAGCATCCGCGCCTCCGTGCGCGCCGTGGAGTTCGAACTGATCTTCGCCATCGGCCTCGTCGTCCTTGTGACGTTCATGTTTCTCCGGAATTTCGCCGCCACGATCATCCCGAGCATCGCCGTGCCGTTGTCGCTCATCGGCACCTTCGGCGTGATGTATCTCGCCGGGTATTCGATCAACATCCTCACGCTGATGGCGCTCACCGTCGCCACCGGTTTCGTCGTGGACGACGCCATCGTGATGCTCGAAAACATCGCCCGCTACCGCGAAGAGGGCGCCTCCCCGATGGAGGCCGCGCTCAAGGGCGCCGCGCAGATCGGCTTCACCCTCGTCTCGCTCACGATCTCGCTCATCGCCGTGCTGATCCCGCTGCTCTTCATGGGCGACGTCGTTGGCCGATTGTTTCACGAATTCGCGATCACCCTTGCCGTCGCGATTCTCATCTCCCTCGTCGTCTCCCTCACGCTCACGCCGATGATGTGCGCGCGCATGTTGCCCGAGCCGCCCGCCCACGGCTCCCTGAAGGCCACGTTCCTCGACACCGTGATCGCGCGCTACGCCGTCTGGCTCGACTGGGTGCTCAAGCGCCAACGCGCCACCTTGCTGGTCACCCTCGGCACGTTGGTCCTCACCGCCGTGCTCTACGTCATCGTGCCGAAGGGATTTTTCCCCGTGCAGGACAACGCCGCGATCCTCGCCGTCACCGAGGCCCCGCAATCGGTCTCGTTCGCCGCGATGGCCGAACGTCAGCAAGACCTCGCCCGTATCGTGCTCGCCGATCCCGCGGTGCTCAGCCTCTCGTCGTTCATCGGCGTCGACGGCACCAACGCGACGCTCAACAGCGGCCGGATGCTCATCAACCTGAAGCGCCATCAGGACCGCCCCGATTCCGCGCTCGAGATCATCGACCGTCTCCGCACCGCCGCCCTCGCCGTTCCCGGCATCACCCTTTACATGCAGCCCGTGCAGGAACTCACGATCGAGGACAAGGTGAGCCGCACGCAGTTTCAGTTCACCCTGACCAGCCCCGATGAGAAACTGCTCCAGTCGTGGGTGCCGACATTGGTTGAGCGCCTGCGCGAGAAGTCCGCACTCTCCGATGTCGTGAGCGACCAGCAAGACGAGGGGCTGCAGGCCTTCATCGAGATCGACCGCGACGCCGCCAGCCGTCTCGGCGTCAGCGTGGCCGACATCGATGACGCGCTCTACAGCGCCTACGGCCAACGCCAAGTTTCCACGCTGTTCACCCAATCGAGCCAGTATCGTGTCGTGCTCGAGGTCGATCCGCGCCTCGCCACCAGTCCCGCCGCGCTCACCGGGCTTTTCGTGCGGACCCGCGGCGGAGCGCCCGTGCCGTTGTCGAGCATCGCCCGCGTCTCGGAGCGTTCGACCACGCTCCTCATCAACCACGTCGGCCAATTCCCCGCCGCGACCGTCTCGTTCAACCTCGGGGCCGGCGCCTCGCTCGGCGACGCCGTCACTGCGATCGAAAAAACCGCCGCCGAGCTCGGCGTGCCGCCCGCGATCGAGCTCCACTTCCAAGGGGCCGCCCACGCCTTCCGCTCCTCCCTTTCCAGCACGTTGCTGCTCATTCTCGCCGCCGTCCTTACCATGTATCTGGTTTTGGGCGTCCTCTACGAAAGCCTCATCCACCCGATCACGATTCTCTCGACGCTCCCCTCGGCCGCCGTAGGCGCGTTGCTGGCGCTCTGGTTCACCGGCCGGCCGCTCGATATGATCGCGATCATCGGAATCATTCTGCTCATTGGCCTCGTCAAAAAGAACGGCATCATGATGGTCGATTTCGCCCTCGAGGCCACCCGCCAGCGCGGGCTCTCCGCCGTCGAAGCGATCCGTGAAGCCGCCTTGCTCCGCTTCCGCCCGATTCTCATGACCACGCTCGCCGCGCTCTTCGGCGCACTTCCGCTCATGCTCTCGACCGGTTCCGGCGCCGAACTCCGTCAACCGCTCGGTCTCGTCATGGTCGGCGGTCTCATCGTGAGCCAGATTCTCACGATCTTCACGACCCCCGTCGTCTACCTCTACTTTGACCGGCTCGCCCAGCGGATCAGCCCCCGCCCCGTGCGTGCTCCTCGGTCCACCCCGTCCCCGCTCGTGCCCGGCCCGATCGCCGGCCCCGCTTCGCGATGAACCTTTCCCGCCCCTTCGTCCGCCGGCCCATCGCGAGCAGTCTCATCGCGGTCGCCATCATCCTGGCGGGCGCCCTCGCCTACCGGTTGCTCCCGGTCGCGCCCTTGCCGCAGGTAGACTTCCCCACGATCCGCGTCACCGCTTCGCTCCCCGGCGCGAGCCCGGAAACCATCGCCGCCAGCGTTTCCGCCCCGCTCGAACGCGCGCTCGGCGCCATCTCCGGGGTGACCGCGATCACTGCCGACAACCGCCAAGGTTCGGTCAACATCACGCTCGAATTCGGTTTCAACCGCGACATCGACGCCGCCGCCCGCGACGTCCAAGCCGCGATCAACGCCGCCCGCGGCCAGCTCCCCGCCGGCATGCCCGGCAATCCCACCTACCGGAAATCCAATCCGTCGCAGGCGCCGATCATGGCCCTCGCACTCAGCTCGCCGAACCTCGCCCCGGGCGCACTCTACGACACGGCCGCCACCGTCCTCGCGCAAAAACTTTCCCAGATCAACGGCGTCGGCGAGGTCTCCGTCGGCGGCAGTTCGCTGCCCGCCGTGCGCGTGCAGTTGAACCCGCACGCCCTCGCCCACCACGGCATCGCCCTCGATGAGGTCCGTCGCACGATATCATCCGCCAACTCCATCCGGCCTCGCGGTGCCATCGAAAGCGCCGACCGGCAATGGCAGGTCCAGATCAGCGATCAACTGCGCCGCGCCGAAGAATATCTGCCGCTCATCATCCGCTACCGCGACGGCGCACCGATCCGCCTCGGCGACGTGGCCAAGGTCACCGACTCCGTCGAGGACCGCTACAGCAGCGGCTTTCACAACGACCGCCCGGCCGTCGTTCTGATGATCAGCCGTCAACCCGGGGCCAACATCATCGCCACGATCGACGCAATCTCCGCCCAACTGCCCACCCTCCGCGCCCTCCTGCCCGCCGACTCCGATCTCTCCGTCGTCATGGACCGCTCGCCCGGCATCCGCGCCACGCTGCGCGAATCCGAGCATACACTCATGATCTCCGCCGGGCTCGTGATGCTCGTGGTGTTTCTCTTTCTCGGCAGCGCCCGCGCCGCCCTCATCCCTAGTCTCGCGATCCCCGTGTCCCTCATCGGCACGTTCGCGATCATGTATCTCTACGGTTTCTCGCTCAACAATCTGTCGCTCATGGCGCTGATCGTCGCGGCCGGTCTCGTGGTGGACGACGCCATCGTCGTCCTCGAAAACATCTCCCGCCACATCGAGCGCGGGCTCTCCCCGTTCCGCGCCGCCATGAAGGGCTCGGCCGAAGTCGGCTTCACGCTCCTCGCGATGAACCTCTCCCTCGTCGCGGTCTTCATCTCGATTTTATTCATGGGCGGACTCGTGGAAAAACTCTTCCGCGAGTTCTCCATCACCCTCGCCGCCGCGATGCTGCTCTCCCTCGCCGTCTCGCTCACGCTCACGCCGAGCCTCTGCTCGCGTTGGCTCGTCAAGAAAGACGCCCGCCCGCCCGGCCCGCTCCGCCGCACGACCGAACGCGCCTTCGATGCCGTCCGCGGCACCTACGCCAACTCCCTCGGCTGGGTCCTGCGCCACTCGACGCTCACGTTGATCGTTTTGCTGGGCACGATCGCCCTGAACGTCTCGCTCTACATCAACATCCCCAAAGGATTTCTCCCCAACCAAGACACCGGCCAGCTCAGCGGGTTTGCCCGCGGCGACGACGCGTTCTCCTACCGCGTCATGCAGCCCAAGATCGATGTCTACCGGAAGTTCATCCTCTCCGACCCTGCCGTCCAGGATGTGATCGGCAGCTCCGGCGGCACCAGCGGCCTCAGCAACTCGCGCATGATGGTCCGGCTCAAACCGCTCGCCGAACGCGGTATTTCGGCCAACGACGTCGTCAACCGGATGCGGCTGAACGCACCCCAAGTCCCCGGCGGCATGTTGTGGCTCATGCCCACGCAGGATCTCGAAGCCCCGCGGATGTCCGACGGCGGCGGTCACAGTCTGTCTCTGTTGGGCGACGACATCCGCCAAATTCGGATCTGGGCCCCCAAGGTCACCGCCGCGTTGGAAGAGTTGCCCGAGCTGACCGACATCGACGGCCCCGGTGAAGGCGGCACCACGCAGGTAAGTCTCAAGATTGACCGCGAAGCCGCCCGCCGTCTCGGCGTCGACATGCAGTTGATCTCCTCGGTGCTCAACAGCTCGTTCAGCCAACGCCAGATCGCGACGCTCTACGACCGTTTGAACCAATACCGCGTGGTGATGGAGTTGGAGCCCCAGTTCACCGCCGACCCCGCCGTGCTCGACCAGGTTCAAGTCATCGGCGCCGGCGGCACCCGCGTCCCGCTCTCCGCGTTCACCCGCTACGATTACTCGCTGGTCGACGACCGCGTGCGCCATCGCAACCAGTTCGCCTCGGAGTCGGTCGGCTTCTCGCTGGCCGAGGGCGTCTCGCTCGAACAGGGCCTCGCCGCGATCGACAACGCGATGGCGAAAATCATGCTGCCCACCAGCATCCAGGCCAAGATGTCCGGCGCGGCGAATAACTTCCAAAGGAGCGTGCAGACCCAACCGCTGCTCATCCTCGGCGTGCTCATCGCCGTCTACCTTGTGCTCGGCGTGCTTTATGAAAGCCTCATTCACCCGCTCACGATTCTCTCCACCTTGCCGTCCGCGGGTCTCGGCGCGTTCCTCGCGCTCCGCCTCACCGGCACGGAATTCTCCCTCATCGCGCTGCTCGGATTGTTTCTGCTCATCGGTATCGTGATGAAGAACGCGATTCTGATGATTGACTTCGCCATCGCCACCGAGCGCAACGAAGGCCGCAGCCCGCGCGAAGCGATTTACGAAGCCGCGCTCATGCGCCTGCGCCCGATTTTGATGACCAACTTCGCCGCGCTGCTCGGCGCGTTGCCCTTGGTGCTCGCCAGCGGCGAAGGCGTCGAACTGCGGCGCCCCCTCGGCCTCGCGATCGTCGGCGGGCTGATGGTCAGCCAACTCCTCACCCTCTACACCGTCCCCGTCGTCTACCTCTGGCTCGACCGCATCGGCCGCGCGACCCGGCGCCTGTGGCGCGGCGCACCGACCGCGGCAACAGCAGCGGCAGCCCTGCCCAGCCAACGTCCGCTGTAGCACCGACCGCCGGTCGGTTTTCCGAGTCGATGCGCCCGACCACCGGTCGGATCCACAATTCCCCGAGCCGCTTTCGGTGGCGCCCGATGTCCGCATCGGCTCGCCGGCCGCGCTCTGGCCCGGGCTCAATCCAGGTGAAACACTTCGTCGAGCCCCGTCGCGACCGGGCTGTTGTCCGGATTGCTCGGCATCATCTCCCGCATGTGCGCCCACCAGCGGCGACATACCTCGGTCTGCGCGATCGCCGCCCACTGCGCCTCGTCTTCGATCTCGGCGTAGCCGAAGAGTTGGCGCGTCTCCGGGTGCAAAAAAATCGAGTAGTTGGCGACGCCGTGCGCCTTAAGGACGGCCTCCAACTCGGGCCAAATCGGCGAATGCCGACGCCGGTATTCGGCCTCAAGTCCGGGATGGACCGACATGACGAACGCTTTGCGGATCATAGGTCGAGATCTCGTTCCGAAGTGGCATGGGCGTCTCGCCCATGTTCCGAGCCCACGGGCGGGACGCCCGTGCCACGGATCATTTCATCGGAAAACAACATCACGAAAGCACTGGCCTCACTCAGACCTTCGGACCGCCTTGCGCGAGATTACGCGCGCGGAGCCGCAGGCCATTAAGACGGATAAACCCGGTCGCATCGCTCTGGTTATACCAGCTCTTCACGCCCTCCATCGACGCGATCTTGTCGTCGTAGAGGGAGTATTTGGACTTCCGCCCGCAGGTGATGATGTTGCCCTTGTAGAGCTTCAACCGGACGGTGCCGGTCACGTAGCGCTGACTCTCATCGACCATCGCCTGCAGCATCTCGCGCTCGGGCGCGAACCAGAAGCCGTTGTAAACGAGCTCGGCGTATTTCGGGATAAAGCCATCGCGCAGGTGCAACACCTCGCGGTCGAGCGTCAGCGACTCCACTTGGCGATGCGCCTGCATCAAAATCGTGCCGCCGGGGGTTTCATAGACGCCGCGCGACTTCATGCCGACGAACCGGTTCTCGACGAGATCGACGCGGCCGATGCCGTGTTTGCCGCCGAGTTTGTTGAGCGTCTTCAGCACGCCGCCCGGGGTGAGCTTTTTGCCGTTCACCGCGACGCAGTCGCCCTTCACGAAATCGAGTTCCACGTATTCCGCTTTGTCCGGCGCGTCTTCCGGCGCGACGGAGAGTTTGAACATCGCCTTGTTCTCCGGCGTGGTCGGATCGAACCACGGATCTTCCAGAATGCCGGCCTCGTAGGAGATATGGAGGAGATTGCGGTCCATCGAATACGGCTTCTTGAGGGAAGCTTCGACCGGGATCTTATGCTGCGCGCAGTAAGCGATCATTTCGGCCCGGCCCGGGAAGAGGGCGCGGTAAGACTCCATCTTCCACGGCGCGATGATTTGGAGCTGCGGCGCGAGCGCCATATACGTGAGCTCGAAGCGGCATTGATCGTTGCCCTTGCCGGTGGCTCCGTGGGCGACCGTGTCGGCCTTTTCTTTCTTGGCGATGTCCACCTGGGCCTTGGCGATCAACGGGCGGGCGATCGAGGTGCCCAGATAGTATTGCCCCTCGTAAATCGCATTGGCGCGGATCATCGGGTAAATGAAGTCGCTCGCGAATTCCTCGACGAGATCGAGCGTGTAGTGCTTCGAAGCGCCGGTCTTGAGCGCCTTCTTGTCGAGCCCCTTGAGCTCCTCTTCCTGGCCGACATCGGCCGCGAAGGTTACGATCTCAGCGTCGTAAGTTTCCTTGAGCCACTTGACGATGACGGACGTGTCGAGTCCGCCCGAGTATGCGAGGACGATTTTCATGATGAGAGTGCGTTAGTTTGGATGAAGCGTTACTTGCGCGCCGATTGCGCGAGGACCGCCATGATCGCTTTTTGCGTGTGCAGGCGGTTCTCGGCCTGGTCGAAGATGATCGAGCGCGGATTGTCCAACACTGCCTGCTCCACTTCCTCGCCCGCATGGGCCGGCAGGCAGTGCATGAACAGCGCATCGGGCTTGGCGGCAGCGAACAACTTCGCCGTGACCGCATAGGGCGCCATCTGCCGGATGCGCTCCGCTTCTTCCTCTTCTTTGCCCATGCTCACCCAGACATCGGTGTAAACCGCGTCGGCGTCTTTGACCGCCTCAAAGGGATCGGTCGTGAACTGATACGAATCGGCCGGAAAGCCCTCGCGTTCGAGCTGGGCTTTGATCTCGGCGCCGGGCGCGAACTCCGCCGGACCCGAAAGCGCGATCTTCATCCCGAAGAGATTGGCGCCGAGGATCCACGAGTTCGCCATGTTGCACGCGGTGTCGCCGAGAAACGCGATTTTTCGCCCGCGCAACGAGCCGACGAGATCGTCGTTCTTCGCCCACCGCTCGATCATCGTGAACGCATCCGTGTAAATCTGGCAGGGGTGGAGAAAATCGGTCAGCGCGTTGATCACCGGCACCGTGGCCCGGGCGGCCAGACGCTCGACTTCCGTATGGTCGTAGGTGCGGACGATCAATCCGTGGACAAAGCGCGAAAGCACCTGCGCCGTGTCTTCCACGGATTCGCCGCGCCCGAGCTGGATGTCGTTTTTGTTGAGAAAAAGCGGATTGCCGCCGAGCTCGTGGATACCGACTTCGAACGAGACGCGGGTGCGCGTGGAGGTCTTGGAGAATATCAGGGCCCAAGTCTGGCCGGCGAGCACGCGGGAGTCCGGATGCCCGCGCTTGGTCTTGAATTCGCGGGCCAGCGCGAAAACCCCGCCCAATTCACTGGGCTTGAAATCGGTCTCCTTCAGGAAGTGTTTCATCGCGGAAACGGAAACCGTAAAACGTCCGGCCCGCGCCGCACGAGAGCAAAAACGCCCCCGTTTAGACTTTCGCCTTCAGCACCGCCCGGAAAATTTCAACCGAGCGCGCCAGCTCTTCCGTCGTGGCGTTGAGCGGTGGGAGCAGCCGGATCACGTTTCCGCCGGCCATGGGCGCCAGCAGTCCGGCCTCGCGCAGGGCGGTCACGTAGGGCGGCGCTTCGCCGGTGAGCTGCACGCCCACCATAAAACCCAAGCCGCGCACGCCCGTCACTTGCGCCGGGAAATCCCGCGCCAACCCCGCCAGCTCCGTGATCCAGAGCGCGCTCGCCTTCAGCACGTGCGGCATCAGCCGCTCGCGCTCCAAGACATCAAGCACCGCAAGCCCGGCCGCACACGCCAGCGGCGTGCCGCCAAACGTCGTGCCGTGCGAGCCCGGCTGGAAAAGATCGGCCGAGCGCTCGCCCACCCAAATCGCGCCGATGGGAAATCCGCCGCCGAGCCCCTTCGCCATGCCCACCGCATCCGCGCGCACGCCGGCGTGATCGAACGCGAAGAACTTTCCCGTGCGCCCGATCCCGCACTGCACTTCGTCGAGAATGAGCAACAGATTGTGTTGGTCGCAGAGCCGGCGCAGCCCGACGAGAAACTCCGGCGTGCAGGGGTGAACGCCGCCTTCGCCTTGGATCGTCTCCACAAAAATCGCCGCCGTCTGGTCGTGGATCAACGCCTCGAAGGATGCGAGATCGTTCAAGTCGCCAAACGAGAAGCCCGGCACCAGCGGCCGAAACCCTTTCTGGATTTTTTCCTGCGGCGTCGCGCTCATCCCGCCAAACGTGCGGCCGTGAAACGCCTGTTTGGCGCAGATGATCTTGTAACATTTTCCTTCCTCGCCGCTTTTCCGCACACCGTGCAGCCGCGCCAGTTTGATCAGCGCTTCGTTGGCCTCGGCCCCGCTGTTGCAGAAAAACACCCGGCCCGGTCCCGCGTAACCGACGAGTCGCCGGGCGAGTTCACCCTGATTCGGGTGGCGGAAAAGATTGCTCGTATGGATGAGTTCGCCGGCCTGCCGCTGGATCGCCGCCACCCAGTGCGGATGACAATGCCCGAGCGCGCTCACCGCGATGCCCGAGGTGAAATCCAAATAGCAGTTCCCCTGGTCGTCCCAGACTTTGGCACCCAGGCCGCGGGTGAGCGTGATGGCCGCACGGCCGTAGTTCTTCAAAACGTGCGCATCATAAAGCTCGGCCGTGCTCGTGCGAATCATGGAGGGACTGATCGGACTGTTCATGGAGGAAATTCTAAAGATGATGAAGCGACCGGCCGCAGGGGCGAATCCGTCTGACCGGGCGCGGCCGGGTTAGTAGCGGGGCGAATCCCGGAATTCGAAAAATAACTTTCCGTTCAACCGTGCACGATTTCCGTGCCGATGCCCTTGTCGGTGAAAATCTCCAGCAACAACGAATGCGGGAGCCGTCCGTCGATGAAGTGAACGCGTTGCACGCCCTCGGCCAACGCCCGCACCGCACTGCCGACTTTCGGCCTCATGCCTTTGTCGATCACGCCCCGGGCTTTCAACGCGTCGACTTGGCTGATCTTGAGCGTCGATATCAGCGTCGATGCGTCGGGCGGAGCGGAGAGCAGCCCCGGCACATCGCTCATATAGACCAGCCGCCGCGCGCGTAGGGCGCTGGCGACGCGACCGGCCACCAGATCCGCGTTCACATTGTAGGGCTTGCCGTCGTAGCCCTCGGCCACCGGTGAGATCACGGGGATATTCCCCTCCGCGATCTCTTTCTTGATGAGCTTCACCTTCACCTCGGTCACTTCGCCCACGAAACCGAGATCCACGGTGTTGCCGTCGTCGTCGGTCGTGAGTTTTTGGCACACGAGCACGCTGTCGCCCGCGAGCCCCTTGGGCTTGCCCTTGGCGCCGATGATCGCGTCGCAAACATCTTTGTTCACGATCTCATCGAGCGTGCGTTTCACGATGGCAACGGTGGCCTCGTCGGTGACGCGCAGGCCGTTGATAAAACTCGCCGTCAAGCCGGAGGACTCCATCGCCTTGGTGATCGCCTTGCCGCCGCCGTGGACAACCACGACGTTCACCCCGACCGCCGCGAGAAACGCGATGTCGTAGGCCACCCGAGTGCGGGCGACCGGATCCGGATCGTCCATGAAACTTCCGCCGTATTTCACGACAAAGGTGGAGCCACGAAAATCTTGGATATAAGGCAGCGCCTCGAGCAGCACCTTCGCCTTGGCAGTTACTTCGGCAACATTCACATTCATGGGTAAATCAGGCGCCGCTCCGGGCGGAACGAAGCGGGAGAAAACAATTTTTGGCGTGCACGGTATTTGTCGGGATGCAGAGAAGTAGCGCAGTCGGCCGGCGCATTTCCATCACATTCTCAGAGCGCCGAGTAATTTAACCTAACCACAATCCGGAAAAATTCGGCTTCACACGAAGGCTCCGCGCGCCCACTTCTCCCTCGTGGCCAGCACCGCCCTCACCTTCACCGACCGCGACTCCCATCGCGCCTGGCTTGCCCGCCAAGCCCAACTCCCCGCCGGTTTCCGCGTGGGCACCACGCGGTTTGAGTTCATGCCCCGCGAGGCACCGAAGCCCGCGAAGATGACGCTCACCTTGATCGCACTCGATCAACCGACGCCCGATTTCGCCGCCTTGTTCACCCGCAACGCCCTGCCCGGCGCACCGATCATCGTCGGCCGTCAACGGCTGCACGAGCCGACGCTCGGCGCGATCATCGTGAACAACAAAGTCTCCAACGTCTGCGCGCCCGGCGGCGTCGAGGCGTCGGAACGCATCTGCTCCGAACTCGCAAAATTGCTCGGGCTCTCCGCCGGCCAGATTCTCCCGAGTTCGACCGGCGTGATCGGCTGGGGCCTCCCGGTGGACGCCATTGTCGGCGCGCTGCCGCAGACCACGGCCACGCTCACCGGCGCCTCCATTTTGCCCGCCGCCGAGGGCATCGTGACGACCGATCTCTACCCCAAGATCCGCCGCGCCCAGGTCGGCGCGGGCAGTATCGTCGGCATCGCCAAGGGCGCCGGCATGATCGAGCCCAACCTCGCGACGATGCTCGTCTACGTCTTGACCGATCTCGCGGTGCCCCGGGCCGATCTGCGCGCCGCGCTCACCCGCGCGGTCGAAACCAGTTTCAACACCATCAGCGTCGACAGCGACACGAGCACCTCGGATACCGTCGCTCTCGTTTCCTCCGGCCGCGTGCCCTGCTCCGATCTCGCCGCGTTCGAGACCGCGCTCACGCAGGTGTGCCGCGATCTCGCCGAGGATGTCGTGCGCAACGGCGAAGGCGTGCGCCACGTGATCCGCGTCGCGGTCAGCGCCGCCGCCTCCGTGCCGCTGGCGCGCGCAGTCGGCAAAGCGATCGTCAACGCCCCGCTCTTCAAATGCGCCGTCGCCGGCAACGATCCCAATGTCGGCCGTCTCGTGCAGGCGATCGGCAAATACGTGGGCGCCGAAGCCCCGGGCACCGACCTGTCGCAACTCAAACTGCGGCTCGGCGGGATCGAGATTTTTTCCGGCGGCGTGTTTCAACTGAACCCCGCCAAGGAGGCTGCCCTGGTCGCGCATTTGCGCGGCGCGGAACTCTACGCCAGCGCGCCCCCGAAAGACGGAGTCTTCACCGCCCCGATCGATTTTCCTCCGCACGAACGCTGCGTCGAGATCGAGGTCGCGATCGGCAACGGCACCGCCGAGGCCGTCGTCATCGGCGGCGATCTCACCCACGAATACGTGAGCGAGAACGCGGACTACCGGAGCTGAGCCGAGGGCCGTGTCCGCCGTTGTATGGGCGGGACGCCCATGCCACCGCTCAATGCATTCCTCGTTACGACTTTGCCGGCGCCGCCGCTTTGGCTTTCGCCTTCGCGGCGTCGGCGGCTCCCGGCGGCAGGTTGTCGCGGAGCGCAGCAAACCGCGCCTGCGGCGTGCCCGCCGGAGCGTAGCGCAGCCCGTGCTCGATCAGGAGCGCCGCGTTGTCGACCGCCCCGCCGTAGAGACACAGCACCGCCGTCTGATAGACCAGCCCGAGCCGGCGCGGGAAGAGCTGCACGCCTTCCACCAAAATATCCAAAGTCTCCGGTTTCGCCGTGTCGGCACTGCGCACATAAGTCTCCGCCATGAGTTCGTAGAGTTCGTTCATCGTCGGCGGCTGCGTGCGCGCGACGAGCAACGGCGCGATGATCCCCTGGGTTTGGACCGGCGAAAATTTTCCTTCGGCCCCGCCGGGCTGGTTCTTGGCGGCATCGAAGCGCAGGCGGGCGAGCTCCACGTAGGCCAGCGGGCGCACAACTTTCGCCGTCGTGGCGGCTTCGAGAAATTTTACCGCGCGGTCGTCCCGTCCCGCCGCCCGCTCGTAAAGACCAAGGGCCGCCAAGAGCCGCGGATCGCGTTCGCCGCGGGCATAGGGCGCGATGAGCGCGGACCGCGCGGCCTCGGGTTTCTCGGCCAGCAACAGCGCCTCGCCTTTGATCCGGCCCACCTCGGACTCCGTCGCCTCGCGCAGCGCGAGCGGCGCCGGATCGGGAAACCCTTCGCCTTTCTTGGCGCTCCAGCCGAGCGAGGTGTAACTCGTGAAATCCAAATAGCCGCGCAGCTCGAGCAGCATGTCGTTATAGCTGCTGCCGAAACATTCCTTGAACAGCGCCTCCGTCGCCGGCTCGCGCGCCGAGCGTGTGATATACGCGACGAAACCTTTTTGGTGCCGCTTGCCGGTTTGATAGAGGCACATGTGGACGAACGCAGTCGCCTGCTTGGCCCAACGGCTGCCGATCGGATTGCGGGCCGTCGGCGAATCGTGCGTCACGGCGAACATTTCTTGAAATGACATCAGGCGCGAACGCGCCAGCGCGGCGTTGAAGTCGCGGTCCTCGGCCGCCGCCGCGAGTGCCGTGCCTTCTTCGCCCGCGGCGGCGCCGGCCGCATTGAGCGTGGCGGCGTTGGCCTGCGCGATCGAAACGGTGTTGGGGTCTTCGAGCTTCGCGAATTCGATCATCGTCGGGCTGAACTTCATGCTCATGAGGAGCTGCGCCAGGCCTTCTTCGAGCCAAGCCGCCATGCGCGGCGTGTTGCGCGAGAGCAACGAATGCACGTATTCGCGGTAAAGTTGCTTGTAGGAATCGACCTCGATGAAGCCGTTGTTCTCGACCCCGCCCGCCGCTTCCAGCCCCGCCAAACCGAGTTCGCGGGTTTGCAGATCGACGATGATCGTCGAGCGCTCGGCGTTGCGGAGAAACAAACTGGCCAAGCCGACTTGCGGACCGCCGTCGGCCTTCGTGGGAACGAACGCGTCGAACTTCCCGCCGCGACCGCAAAGGATCAACGTGGTCGGCGTCGGGCTACGGCCGATCAGCGCCGGCCACACCACGCCGACGGCCTGATTGAACTGCTGGAAATCACGCATGAGCCGCTGGGTCTCGCGGTCCGAGGCGTTGGTGAGGATTTCGAAATTGGGAATCTGCGCGTGGCGCCACGACTCGGGCGGCGGCAACTCGCGGGAATCGGTCACCGTAAAGGTCGGGAGCGAAATCGGGGCGTCTTTGGCGACGTCTTCCGCCGCCGTGCCGACGACCGCGAGCAACAGCCAGGAAACCAACAGCCGAAGACGAATCGAGGAGGAGAAATTCATGGGGCAACGAAGTTTAAGTGGAGAACACACCGGATCGCGGAACACGATCCAGCGTGCGGAGCTTCATGGCCGGATAAAGTCCGAAAACGCTCCGTCGACGGAATATCCACCGCTCGCCGGACACCTTCGGCTCGGCTCCCAGGAGTTTCAATTTTCCGTCCCCGGCCCCAACTCGAACCCCGGTTTCCGGCCCGATAGGACTCACTGCCCCATCAACTCACGCTTTCGCCAGCGTCGGATAGTCGGTGTAGCCCTTGGCGCCTGGGCTGTAAAACGTGCTGCCGTCCGGCTCGACCAACGCGACTCCCGCCCGCACGCGGGCCACGAGGTCCGGATTGCTCACGTAATGATGGCCAAAAACAATCGCCTCCGCCGTGCCTGCGGTGACCGCCTGCGCCCCTTCGTCCGGCGTATAGCCCATGCCGCACAGCAGCGCGCCCTTAAACTCGCGCCGCGCCACCGAGACCACGTCGCCCTTTTGCAGGCCAAAGAAATCACCCCGCATCAGATCAAGAAACGCGACCCCGCGCCGGTTCAGCTCCGCGGCCACGTAGCCCGTCAGCGCCAGCGGATCGCTGTCCTTCATGTCATTGTAGCTGTTGAGCGGCGAGATGCGCACGCCCACGCGCCCGGCACCCCACACGCCGACCGCGGCATCGACCACTTCGAGCAACAGCCGCGCCCGGTTGGCGATGGGACCACCGTAGGCGCCCGTGCGCTGGTTGCTGCCGTCGCGCAAAAACTCATCGAGCAGGTAGCCGTTGGCCCCGTGCACCTCGACGCCGTCGAAGCCGGCGCGCTTGGCGTTTTCAACCGCTTGACGGAAGCCCGCCACAATGCCCGGCAATTCGTCGTCGCGCAGCGCGCGCGGCACCTCGTAAGGCTTTTTGCCCTGCGGCGTGTGCGTCTCATCGTTGGTGATGTGCAGGGCGCTGGGCGCCACGGGCTGCGCGCCATTGTTCAACAGCGAATGACACGCCCGACCACCGTGCCAGATCTGGCAAAGAATCTTCCCGCCCGCCGCATGCACGCTGTCGGTCACCTTCTTCCAACCGGCGATCTGCGCTTCGGAGTAAATGCCCGGCTCCCGCCCGCCAAACGCCGAATTACCCGCCATGACCATCGTCGCCTCGGAGAGAATCAGCCCCGCGCTGGCCCGCTGCGTGTAGTAGTCGACCATCAGATCGGTCGGGACGTGATCGGCATCCGCCCGGCACCGCGTGAGCGCGGCCATGACAACGCGATTGGGGAGTTCGAGCGAGCCAAGTTTAACCGGAGTGAAGAGCGGAGCGTGGTGCATGGTTGGATGAGATGTGCCGAAGACTCTGTGGGGCAACATCCGAGATGCAACTGGACCGGCGAATCGGCACCGGGATTTCACACGCCAGGACCGTCGATCGCCAATTTCAACGCGAGCATCGCTTTCATTCGCATCTTCGTCACCCCCGTCGCATACATCTCTCCTGCCATGAAACCCAAAGTCCTCAAAACCGATCGCGACTACAAATCGGCTCTCGCCTACGTCGAACGACTGATGGAACAGCCTTCATCCGACGACGCCGAACTCGATCTCTGGTCGTTGCTGGTGGAAAACTACGAGGAGACTCATTTCCCGATCGCCACGCCCGATCCAATTGAAGCAATTCGCTTCCGCCTCGATCAAGCCGGTCTGCAAAACTCCGACCTCCTTCCCTACCTTCAGAGCAAGAGCAAGATTTCCGAAGTCATGAACCGAAAGCGTCCGTTGAGCTTGTCCATGATTCGCGCTCTCCACGCCGGCCTCAAGATTCCCGCCTCCGTGCTCGTGCAGGAATCAGTCCCTGCAACCAATCGCACTCGCCCAACAAACGTCCGACGCAAGTCGCCGCGCGGTTCTCACGCTGTCGCCGCCTGACATCGCGTCCTTTGCGAGTTTAGACATGCCCCCTGCTAGGTTCTCGTGCAGGGCGGGGTCGCCGAGCCCCGCCGCTTACATCCGAACCTAGATTCGGCAGCGATTTTACCGCTGATCTTCGCCAATTCCCGCCAATTCAAGAGGGAGAATTATTCCGGAAGTAAATTTTTGATTCACTGATTTGGTGAATCACCGATCGAGTCGGATTCTGTTCAAGGCTCGTTGATTCGCGATGATTTGCGGAAATTAGCGGTTACTCCTTCTGAGGTTTTTAGACTGAAAACGCCCGCTTGTTTTGCTCCCGCACTCTTGACCGACCCCATCCCCGCACCAACCTACGACCCATGAAGGCCACTCGAAAAGCACCCGCGCCCAAACGCTCGCGCCCGACGAAGACCGGCAAGGTTTTATCTATTGGCAAGAAACCACAGGCGTGGAGCGGCTTCGCTCCCGAGCTGTGCGGTGTGATGAGCGGCCCGAGCGACCTTTCCCGGCGTGAAGGCTTCGCGCGTGGCTAGTCCGCGCTACATTCTTGATACGGGTCCGTTGGTCGCCTTCGCCAACGCGGCGGATGAGCATCACGCGTGGGCGACTGAAGTCTTGAATGCTTTGGGCGAGGCGCCCGTCACCTGCGAAATCGTGCTCGCGGAGGCATGTTATCTTCTGGCGACGTCACAGCGCGCCGTCGACCTCGTCCTGGCCTTGCCCGGGCAGGGGCGGGTCAGAATCGAACCGGTGCTTGCCGACGATGCTGACTCAGTTCGCGTCGCCATGGCGAAATATTGGCCGGCCATGGACGTTGCCGACGGCTGCGTCCTTCAGCTCACGGAAAGGTTTCCCAAGGCCAAAGTCATCACGACCGACCTTCGCGATTTCCTCGTCTATCGTCGTAATCGCAACGAATCCATCCCGCTCATTCACCCGTAAGGGAGTGCTTCGTGGGCGAAGGGGATTGCTGCCGACGCCCGCCTTAGGCTGGACCCTTTACCCACCTAGAACTAACAAAACACGGCCAGACCCTGAGGCTCGGCGCCCGACCCTGCGACTCGGCGCTGTTTTCACTGCGAAAAATAGTCTTCACCGTATATCATCTCACAGCCACGCGTTATCGAAAGTGAACGAGGCTGCCACCTCTCCCTAACCGCACGAACAAGCTCGTTGAGCGCTTCAGCGGGGACCCCTGCAGTATCTGTGGCTGACGGAGCGACCATTTCTTCTATCGCGACAGTCAAGGCCCCGACAAACATCCACTGTTTCCTCAATTGGAACGCAAAGCCTTCTAAGCTAGAGAAGCGAAAACACTGGCTATCAATCTCAACCAATTTGTCGTTCATAGAAAAACTATACCACCGGAGAAACAAAAGCAGGGCTACCTGTAATTGTGGTAGTATAAGATTTCGACATGATACCGAGGACCCAAGATCCAGCAAAAGCCGGAAAAAGGGGGCCGGAAAAAGGGGTCAAACTGTGCACTTTGCACAAAGCTCGATTGGGCTGCCGAACCCATGTCCATAGACCGCAGCCGTCGACCGCACGGAACTTGGCCGGATTATCTCCGCTCGTTGCTTTCCAGCAGCGCCGTCGCGAACCGGCGCCCGATCTCCAGCGTGCCGTTCGCCGTGAAGTGCGTCAGCGACGGGAGCAGCGTCTCCGCGCCCTCGGTATCCACGTTTCGGGTCAGCGGGTCCATCGCCACTAACGCCCGTTGCTGAGTGACGATCACCGGCATGTGGAAATTCTTGTCGTTGCTAACCTGCGTTCAACCCCGGCCAACGGCGACTAGGGGCCGCCCCTAGTCGCAGCTCGGGGCGACTGCCCGATGCCACCGGACATCCCTTGGGCTAAGCTGGCAGGGATAAGTCTAAAGCAATTCCCGCAGGGTAAGGCACCCTGTTCCCAACAAACAACCACTCCAGTTCATCATGAAAATACCACACCGTCTCGCCATTCTTCTCGCCTTGGCCTTGGCTGCTCTGTCCGTTGCGCGGGCAACTACGATACATAGCGGCAACTACACCGTGGAGATATCCAGCACGGGTGGGATGGCTGCTCATACCGGGGGCAACAGCATTGGTTTCACTCATGAAAGGGTTAATGGTGTTACGCCCGGGACCGGTGGGGGGTCGGTAACCGCGAGCGGATCACTGGTGGCGACATTCACGGCCGATCCGGGGTTGATCTTCGACAAGTTGTATTTTGGCGGCCTGACCGGGGGCATGGTGGCGCTCGATAGGGGCGGCGCTTCGGCCCGGATCAACTGGCAGGTCAATGGCGGCACGTTCTCAGGGCCCACGACCTACAATGGTTTCCACGACGCCGCATGGGCCCGGGAATGGGAGATTACCGGTTCCGATACCGGCACGAGCTACCTGTATGGCGGATACTGGTTCGCGACCGTCACCTATGACTTCAATAACCCGCTCCTTGGCTCGGGCTACTACGGGATCGGGGCCTCCAGTTTTTCGATTAATTTGGACTCCTCGGTCTTCGTGACCGACACGGGATACTGGTCAAGTTTCATTGTGCCCCATGGGCTCCGGTTCAGCGCAACCTACCTCGATGCTCCGCCCCCCACCAGTTCCGTGCCCGAGGCGGGCTCGACCGGGTGCCTGATATTCCTCGCGCTCGCGGGCCTGGCAAGCGTCCGTCGGTTGGCGACCGCAAGAAACCCATCGGTCTGACCCGATATAGTGCGGTCACGTTTCGACTCTTAAGCTCCCGCTACGAAGAAGAGCGGCAAAGGTCGGGAGCTATGCCGATCCAACCCGACAAATTAACTGTGGCGAACTTGCCCCGACTGCCACGCAGCTCTCTTGGACCTTAACTGGCTTACTTCCGCCCCTCGATCGCCAGCAGCGCCGTCGCAAAGCGGCGCCCGATCTCCAGCGTGCCTTTCGCGGTGAAGTGCGTCTGCGCCGGGAGCAGCGTCTCCGCGCCTTCCGTGTCCACGTAGCGGGTGAGCGGATCCATCGCCGCCAGCGCCCGTTGCTGCGCGACGATCACCGGCATGTGCGGATTCTTGTCGTTGCCGAAATGCGTGTTCACGCCGACCAACGCGATCAACTGCGGCGCGTCCAAGTCCCGGCGCAACCGTGCGAGCATGTGCCCCAAGTTCTTCGCATACTCCGGGGCGGCCGCCTTCGTCGCATCGCTCTCCCCTTGCACCCACACGAGCGCGCGCGGAGCCGGAAAAAGGGGTCAAACTTTGCACTTTGCGCAAAGCTCGATTGGGCTGCCGAACCCATGTCCATAGACCGCAGCCGTCGACCGCACGGAACTTGGCCGGATTATCTCCGCTCGCTGCTTTCCAGCAGAGCCGTCGCAAAGCGGCGGCCGATCTCCAGCGTGCCTTTTGCGGTGAAGTGCGTCTGCGACGGGAGCAGCGTCTCCGCGCCTTCCGTGTCCACATAGCGGGTAAGCGGGTCCATCGCCGCCAGCGCCCGTTGCTGGGCGACGATCACCGGCATGTGGGGATTCTTGTCGTTGCCGAAACGCGTGTTCACGCCAACCAACGCGAGCAACTGCGGCGCCTCCAAGTCCCGGCGCAGCCGCGCGAGCAGGTGCGCCAGGTTCTTCCCATACTCCGGGGCGGCCGCCTTCGTCGCATCGCTCTCCCCTTGCACCCACACGAGCGCGCGCGGGCGGAGCGTGATGCCTTGCGCCCGGGCCGCCGCCAGCGCCGCTTTCGCCTCCGTCACCAGCGCCCGGTAACACGCGCCCGTCGGGCCGGCGTCGTCCGGATTCCAATCCTGCATCAACGCCGTGCCACTGAAGGCTACTTTCACGATGGCCAGCGGCCGCCCTTCCCGCGCCCGGAGTTCGCGCGCCAAGCCCATCTCCGGACCGAAGCCGCCTTCGGCCTTTTTGAAATTCCCATATTGCCGCGGCGACTTCGCCCTCGCGTCCGCCGTGGTCGTCTCCATCGGCGTCCCTTTCGGCTGGGGCCGGAGGTGCGCCCACTTGCCGCCGCTCGTCACGTCGTAGTCGTCCGGCGGCGGATCGCCGACCCGCCACCAAAACATCACGTCCCGATCCCCGGCGTCCGGCGGCAACTCCGACGCATACGCATCAAAGCCGACCGCATTCGACTGCCCCGCGATCAACACCAGATCGCGCGTCGTGTTCGGCGCCCGTGAGCCCGTGTGGCTGCAACCGGCGAGAACAAACAGGAGTAGGAGGGAAAAGCTCAGGCGTAGCATGAGCTGAAGAATGCGGCCTACGACGCCCGCTTTGTAAACACCACGTGCGTGGTGCTCGCCGACGGCACATGCTCAGTGCGCTCTTGTCCGAGATTCTGACCCGTGAACGAGCAGGCATCTGGTCCCGTCGTTTCCGATTCCATGGGCGGGACGCCCATGCCACCTTAATGGAGGGCTTCACTTCGGGTTACACTCTGGTCGTCACCGGCTCGGAATCGTGCTCGCCCGCCCGGCCGGACCTCTTCAACTTGCCTGCGATTCGTCGCTCGGGTGATGGAATGGCAGACATGCGGGTCTTAGAAGCCCGTGCCGTAAGGCGTGCAGGTTCGAGTCCTGTCCCGAGCACCAACTGATTGATTCGGCCCGGCTGGAGCCGACTCAAGGTATCTCCGCCACGGTGACTTCGGTGCGACGGCCCTCGATCGTCAAAACGTAGCGTTTCGCGGCCCCGGCACCCGCACCGGTTTCGGCACGCACGGGGGCCGGCAGCGGCGCGGGCGCTGCAACGGCGACCGGCGCGGGTGCCGGCGGTTGATGAAGCTTGGCGAACTCGACGGGGAACATCGCGTGCAACACGCAGGCTTCGTCGTCGGTCGGAAGTTTCTTGGCGGCGAGTTCTTCCCGCAATTTTGGCATCCGGGGAGCGAGCGCATCGGCGGGGCGACCCTCGATCGGTTGCTGGCCTGTCTTCTCGATCACAAGTTTGAGAAAGTCAGGATCAACCGGGCCGGGCGTGCGGCCGAACTTGCCGAGCGCGATGTCGGAGATGGATTGGGCGACGTTTTTCCAGCGGCCGAATTTCACGTTTAACATCGCCTGCGTGCCGACGATCTGCGACGTGGGCGTGACGAGCGGGATGTAGCCGAGGCATTTCCGCACATAGGGAATCTCCAGCATGACCTGCTGGAATTTGTCGGACATGCCCTGCTCTTTGAGCTGGTTGCGGAAATTGGACAACATGCCGCCGGGGACTTGGTAAACGAGCGTATCGGAGTCCACGCGCTCGTTGGCGGGCGACGTGAATTTCTCCAGCTCCTTGTAGACCCCCGTGAAATACCCGCGCAGTTCCTGCAGCTTGGCCGGATCGAAGTCGGGGCGACGAGGGTGACCTTCGAGCAAGGCCAACATGCGGAGCGTGTCCGGCTGCGAGGTGCCGTTGGCAAAAGGCACGATGGAGGTCTCGATCGCGTCCACGCCCGCCTCGACGGCGGCGAGGTAGGCGGCGGCGCCGAGGCCGGCGGTATCGTGCGTGTGGAGCGTGATCGGCAGGCCGACGCGGCGCTTCAATTCCGTCACGAGGTCGAAGGCGATGCGCGGCACAATCACACCGGACATGTCTTTGATGCCGATGGAGTGGCAGCCCATTTTTTCGAGTTCAACGCCCATGGCCACAAACGCGGCCACGGTGTGGACCGGACTGGTGGTGTAGCAGATTTCGCCGCGGGCGTGTTTGCCGCAGTCGCGCACGGTCTTGATGGCCGTGGCGAGGTTGCGGGTGTCGTTGAGCGCGTCGAACACTCGGAATATGTCCTGGCCGGCGGCGGCATCGGCGCGCACAAAGGCCCCGACGACATCGTCGGGGAAACTCGTGTATTGGACGATGTTTTGACCGCGCAGGAGCATGATCTGCGGGGTCTTCGGCGCGGCTTTTTTCAGGGCGCGCAGGCGGTCGAAAGGGTTTTCGTCCAGGAAGCGCAGGCAGGAATCGATGGTGGCTCCGCCCCAAGTTTCGAGGCCGGCGAAGCCCATGCCGTCGAGGATGGGCGCGGCCGGGAGCATCTGCGCGGTGGTCATGCGCGTGGCGGCGAGTGATTGGTGGCCGTCACGCAGGACGGTGTTGTTGAAGGCGACAGTTTTCATGGACGGGCGGGGAGTGGGGTTCAGTCGGATTCGCGGAGCAGGGCGACTTCGGAAGCGTCGTAGAGGCGGATGTCGTCGTGGCCCGTGGTGAGGCGCAGGCGGCCGAAGGCATCGATGCCAAGGAAGTGACCCATGAGCGGCGCGGGTTCGCCGTTAAGGGTGACAACCACGGAGCGTGGCTTCGACCAACGGCGGTTGAGCGCGGCCGCGATGGGACCGAAGCCAAACGCGGCCATGCTCAAATGGGTGCGGGCCAGCGTGCGGAGCATATGGCCGGCAACGTCGTCGACCGTATATTTTCCCGGGACGAGGTCGGAGAGGCGCACGGTGGGCGTCGCGAGCGAAGGGTCCGCGGCGGACGGGCGGTTGAAGATGTTGAGCCCAAAGCCGACGACGGCCGTGTCATCTGTGAAACGCTCGACGAGAATGCCGGCGAGTTTGCGGTCGCCGACCATGAGATCGTTGGGCCAACGCAGCCTTAGGTCCGACACGCCGAGCTCAACGAGCGCCGAGAGAAACGCGTGACCGGCGGCCAGCGGCAACGTGCTCCAATGGCTGCGGGGCCCGGGGCACGGCAAGACGGCGGAGAGCCAAAGCCCGCCTTCGTCCGACACCCAATGCCGGCCGGTGCGGCCACGGCCTGCAGTTTGGACGCGGGCCCGCACGGCATGCCACGCCGGCAGCCGGGCGGCGACGGCGTTGGTGGACGGCACTTCGCCGAGCACCTCGAGCACCCATTCGGGCATCGTAGCCACGCGGTCGAAGGTAAGAGCGGCAGGCATGGCGAACCGGGTTGGAGAATCAGCGGCCGAGGGTGGACAGAAAATAACCGGCGGCCACGGCGGTGCCGATCACTCCCGCGACATTCGGTCCCATGGCGGGCATGAGCAGGTAATTGTTTTTATCGTATTTCTGGCCCTCGACGTGGGAGACGCGGGCGGCCATGGGCACGGCGGAGACGCCGGCGGAACCGATCAGCGGATTGATGGGCGTGTTGGGCGAGAGCTTGTTCATCAGCTTCGCCGCAAGCACGCCGGCCGCCGTCGAGCAACCGAACGCCACCACGCCAAGGACGATGATCTTGAGTGTGGCCGGAGCGAGAAAGCTCTCGGCGGCCATCGTGACACCGACACTGGTGCCGAGGAAGATCGTGAGGATGTTGATGATCTCGTTCTGCGAGGCTTTCACCAGCCGCTCGGTGACGGCGCACTCGCGGAGGAAATTGCCGAGCATGAGCATCGCGATCAAAGCGGCGGCATCGGGCACGAGGAGGACACAGATGACCAGCACGAGGAGGGCAAAGATCAGCTTCTCCAATTTTGAGACGTGGCGCAGGGACTTCATCCGAATGCGGCGCTCCTTGGCGGTGGTGAGCAGACGCATGATCGGCGGCTGGATCAGGGGCACGAGCGACATGTAGCTGTAGGCGGCGACGGCGACGGCGCCGAGCAGTTCGGGCGCGAGATGATTGGTCAGGAAAATCGCGGTCGGGCCGTCGGCGCCGCCGATAATGCCGATGGAGGCGGCCTGTTTGGAGGTGAAGCCCATGAACCCCGCGCCCATGAACGTGACGAAAAGCCCAAACTGGGCGGCTGCACCCAGCAGAATCGTGCGAGGCAAGGCGATCAACGGACCGAAATCCGTAAGCGCGCCGACGCCGAGGAAGATGAGCGGCGGGAACAGCTCCAGCTTGATGCCTTGGGAAATGAAATCGAACAGGCCGCCTTCCACCCGCTCGACTTTGAGAACCTGGCGGGTGGGATCGGCCGCGAGCCCATCGGCGGCCGGGGCGTTGGGTAAAATCTGGCCATAAATCTTGAACGTGGCCGATTCGTAAACGCCGTCCGGGCGCATTTGGGCGGTAATGACGCCGCGGGTCGGCAAGTTGGCGATGAGCGCGCCGAAGGCGATGGGGACGAGCAGGAGCGGTTCAAAGCCCTTGGCGACCGCGAGCCAGAGCAGCACGGCGACGACACCCCACATGATCACCATTTTCCAAGTGATCAGCGTGAACCCGGTGGTGTGGAAGAAATCGATCAGTCCGGAGAGCATGGCGGGGAACGAGGTTAGCGAATGCGGTGGGTTTGAAAGTGGTCGCGGCGGCCTTCACGGGACCAGTCAACGGCATCGGTTAAAGCCGTGACTCCGACGATTCGGTGAGGCGCACCGACGGTGCGGTGCACGGCGGCCGCCACGACGGCGAGGATCACCGGATCGATCGTCGGGACAGGCGCGGGATCCGGCGGCGTCGCAGGCGTGGCGACGACCGGTGGCGGAGCCAAGAGCGCACGCGCGGCGTCGCGCGCCGCGATCCGGCGAAACACGAAACCCAGCGCCTCCATCAGGCCCCAGATCAGACCCAGCGCCAAAAAGACCACCACGAGACCGTTGAATTGAAAAACGAGACTCTCGCCAAATTCGGGATAGGCCGGCAGCGCGTTCAGCCGGGCCGGAGCGGCCAGTAGGAGCACTCCACCGGCAACGGCGGCGCACCTGCCGTGATTTTTGGAAACGTTTGGAACAATCCAGCGGGACAATCTCATGAGGAACATGAAGGGCCGGGGTAAAAGCAGGGCATAAAGCGAGAGGGGTGGGCGTTGCGGTGACGGTTATCCGATGCGGAGCAGAACCGCGCCCTCTTCCACGCCGTCGCCCGGGTTTACGAGAATCTCGCTCACCGTGCCGGCTTTGGACGCATAGATGTAGGTGTTCATTTTCATGGCCTCGACCGTGGCCACCTGAGCACCCTCCGCCACGGTCTGGCCGATTCGGACGTCGAGCGACACGACCTTGCCGGCGAGAGGGCTTACGACCTCACCGGAGCCGCCGGCGCCCCGGGTCACCGCCGGAGTGGCGGCGCGGGGCGCGGCGGCCGCAGGCGCGGCCAAGACGGGAGCGACGGCACGGGGAGGAACCGTCGGCGAACCGGCTTCGTCGAGTATCTCGACGAGGACTTCGTAGGCTTTGCCTTCAACGGTGATGCGGAGCTTTTTCATGTGAGGATCGCTTTGGGTCGGAGAACGCGCAGGTCAGAGCGGGATGTTACCGTGCTTCTTGGGCGGACGCGTTTCGCGTTTCGAGAGTGTGTTGCGCAGCGCCATCGCCACGATGCCGCGGGTCTGGGCCGGCTCGATCACATCCGTGATCACGCCCTTCCGGGCGGCTTCGTAAGGCGAGGCGAATTTCTCCCGATAGTCCGCGGCGAGCTCGGCGGCTTTGGCCGCGGAGTCGGCGGCGGCGGCGATTTCGCGTTTGTAGAGAATCCGGACCGCGCCCTCGGCACCCATCACGGCAATCTCGGCGCAGGGCCAAGCGTAGACGAGATCCGCGCCCATGTCTTTGGAGCACATCGCGAGGTAGGCTCCCCCGTAGCTCTTGCGCATGATGATCGTGATCTTGGGCACGGTGGCCGAGGCGTAGGCGAAGAGCATTTTGGCGCCGTGGCGGATGATGCCGCCGCGCTCCTGCGCCAGACCGGGCATGAAGCCGGGGATGTCGACCAGCGTGACCACCGGAATGTTGAACACGTTGCAGAACCGGATGAACCGCGCGCCCTTGTCGGACGAGTCGATGTCGAGCGTGCCGGCTTTGACCATCGGCTGGTTGCCGACGATGCCGACAACGAGACCTTGGATGCGGGCAAAGCCGACCACAAGGTTCTTGGCCCAGTCGCGTTGCACCTCGAGGAAGTCGCCGTCGTCGACGAGGCGAGCGATGACTTTGAGCACGTCCATCGGGGCCTTGGGGTCGGCGGGGACGAGTTCGTTCATCCCCGGGTCCCGCTCCATCGTCAGCGTGGGCGAGGGCCGATGGGGCGGGTCCATCACATTGTTCGAGGGGAGAAACGAATGGAGCCGTTTGACCACGGCGATGGCACCGGCCTCGTCTTCGGTCATGAAGTGGATGTTGCCGCTGATGGTGGCATGGGCCGTCGCACTGCCGATCTCATCCATCGTCACGGTGGTGCCGGTGGCGGCTTTGATGACATCGGGGCCACAGATAAACATCTGGGCGTTCTGCTTCGTCATGATGATGAAATCGGTGAGCGCGGGCGAATAGGCCGCGCCGCCGGCGCAAGGACCGGCGATGACGGAAATCTGGGGCACGACGCCGGAGAGGAGAACGTTGCGGAAAAAGACCTGACCATAGCCGGAGAGAGCGACATCGCCCTCCTGGATGCGGGCGCCGCCCGAGTCGTTGATGCCGACGATGGGAATGCCCGCGTGTTGGGCGTATTCCATCAAGTCGCAGATTTTCTTGGCGTGAATGCGCCCGACGGAACCGCCGCCGACGGTGAAATCCTGCGAGTAAGCGGCCATCGGCCGACCATCGACGTAGCCGACACCGGTGATCACGCCGTCGCACGGCATAGCTTTGTCCGCCATGTTGAAGTGATGGGCGTCGTGCTGCGCGTGCAGGCCGAACTCCATAAACGTGCCCGGCTGAAAGAGAACGGCCAGCCGCTCGCGGGCGCTCATGATGCCCTTCTTTTTTCGCTCGGCGAGTTTGTCCAGTCCGCCGGCCGCGTAGGCAATCTGGCGTTTCTCTTCAAGTTGCTGGAGCAGTTCGGGTGCGATGGCCATGGGAAGAGAGGAGCGAGGGGACGAAGCGGGTGGCGGAGGGTTCAGGCTTTTGGGGCGCACAATTCGGTGAGCACACCGAACGTCGATTTGGGATGAAGGAAGGCGACAAACTTGCCGGCCGCGCCCTCGAACGGGACTTCGTGAATCAACTTCACCCCGGCCCCGGCGGCTTGCGCGAGTTGGCCGCCGATGTCGGTTGTGGCGAAAGCGATGTGATGAACGCCGCCGGCGGGATTTTTCTCCAGAAACTTGGCGATCGGGCTCTCGGGCGAAGTCGGCTCCAGCAACTCGATGTGCGTCTCGCCGACGCTGAAGAATGCGGTGCGCACCCTCTGCGACGCGATTTCTTCGCGGTGCTCGCATTCCAGGCCGAGTGCTTTCTCGAAATAGGACGCCGCTTCGTCGAGCGAACGGACTGCGATTCCCACGTGGTCGATTTTCGTGATCATGGTGTCGGGTGTCGGACGGGACGGCCTAGTGCGGCCCCGTTTACCCCCTCACTATGCCGGAACCCACCGAAGGGTGCATCGCATGGCTTGGCCAAAGGCGGGCGTTTCTTGGCAAAATCTGCGCAGCAAGAACTGCACAGCTCCTGTAAGCTGCGCGAACCGAATCACCCGACGCCGCCCCATCCCGCAAAGAATGAATACCGACTCACTCGATGAAGCACTCGCAACCGCTCTCGCGCAGTGGCGTAAAACGGTCGAGACCGAACTCAAGGGAGCCTCGTTCGAAAAAAAACTGGTGACCCGCATTCCGGAGGGCACCGCACTGCAACCGCTCTACAGCCGGCTTGATCTCGACGGCGTGCCCGGCTTGGACGCACCGCCCGGGACCGCGCCCTTTCTGCGGGGCACCGCCCCCAGCGGTGCCGACGGCCGCACGTGGGAATTTTGCCAGGAAATCCCGGCCGCCACCGCGGCGGAATTCAACCGCGCGCTGCTCGGCGCACTCATGCAGGGGCAAAACAGCGTCAGCTTGCCCGCTAAAATGGCAGGCACAAGCGAAGCCGCGACGCAGGCGCTCGACCAAGTCTTCATCGACCATGTGCCGGTGCACCTAGAAACGGGCGCGGTTGCCCGGCCGTTGGCAAACAACTATCTCGCCGCCGTCGGCCGGCGCGGCATCGCCTTCGACCGGCTGACCGGAAGCATCACGGCCGATCCTCTCGGCACCTGGGTGCGCAACGGACATCTTGCCGCCCCGCTCGACCGCCAACTCGACGCCCTCGCGGAATGGACCCGCTGGGCGCAAAGCGAGACACCGGCACTGCGCACGGTTGGCGTGAGCACCGTTCCGTGGAGTGACGCCGGGGCCACGGCGACTCAAGAGCTGGCCTTCGCCGTCGCCGCCGGCGTGGATTACGTGCGGGAGCTGGTGCGGCGCGATGTGGCTGCTTCGACGACAGGAGAGAGGATAAGGTTCACCTTTGCGGTGGGCCCGCAGTTTTTCTCGGAGGTCGCAAAATTCCGCGCCTTTCGCCCGCTGTGGGCGAGAGTGATGGCAGCTTTCGGAGCGGGTGCGACCGCGCAAGCCGTCGCCGTTCACGCCCGCACCGGCACCTGGAACAAGACCCTGCACGACGTGCACGTGAATATGCTGCGGGTGACCACCGAAGCCTGCTCGGCGGTGCTCGGCGGCGTCGATAGCCTGAATATCTCCCCTTACAACGAGGTTTGTGGGGCCCCGGACGAGATTGCCCTACGGATCGCGCGCAACGTGCACACGTTGCTCGCCGAGGAATTTCACTTCACCGATACCAGCGATCCGGCGGGCGGCTCGTGGTATATCGAGAAACTCACCGATGATTTCGCCCGGCGGGCCTGGAAGCTCTTTCAGGAGATCGAGGCGTTGGGCGGCTACGCCGCCGCGCTGCGCACGGGGATGCCGCAATCACTCGTGCAGGCTTCGGCGGCCGAAAAGGACGATGCCATCGGCAAACGGCGCATGGGGCTCATCGGCACCAATCTGTTTCCCAACCTGCGCGAACCGTCACCGGTGGTGACGCTTCCGGACACCCAGACACCGAATGCGGCCGGCTGCGACCCGATCACGACGGTCAAAGCCCGGCGCGCCGCCGAAGGCTTCGAGGAGCTGCGACGCGCGGCGGACCAGTTCGCCCGGCGCACCGGCGCGCGACCGCAGGTCTTTATCGCAAAAATCGGTCCGATAAAACAACACAAGCCTCGCGCGGATTTTACCGCCGGCTTCTTTGCCGTCGGCGGCTTCGAGCCGACCGGGAAGCCGGCCTTCGATTCGGCCGGGGCCGCGGCGCAGGCGGCCGCCGCCTCGGGCGCTCCGATCGTGGTGCTTTGCTCCACCGACGAGACTTATCCGGAGCTCGTGCCGACCTTCGGCAAGCAATTGAAGGCCGCGAATCCGGCAATCACGTTCGTGCTCGCCGGCTTGCCGGCGGAATCGGCGACCGTAGCCGCGTTCCACGAGGCAGGCGTCGATGAATTCATCCACGTGCGCGCAAACGCGCGCGAAGTATTGGCCAAGTTTCTCAATAAGATCGGAGCCCTCACATGATCCGCAGTCCTGATTTCACTCAACTCGGCTACGACGCGTTTTCATTTCCGGCCGCGCCGGACTCGGCCCCGAAGCCGGCGGGGCCGGCGCCCATCCAGACGTATGAAAAAATCCCGGTGAAGGGACTCTTCACCCCGGACGATCTGCCGACGGATGGCTCGCTCGACACCGTGCCGGGCCTCGCCCCGTTCACCCGCGGGCCCTACTCGACGATGTATGTGGCAAAACCGTGGACGATCCGCCAATACGCGGGCTTCTCGACGGCAGAAGAGTCGAACGCGTTCTACAAAAGGAATCTTGCGGCCGGCCAAGCGGGCTTGTCGGTGGCCTTCGACCTCGCAACGCACCGCGGCTACGACAGCGACCACCCGCGCGTCGTCGGCGACGTCGGCAAGGCGGGCGTCGCGATCGACTCGATTCTCGACATGCAGACGCTCTTCGGCGGCATTCCTTTGGACAAGGTCTCCGTCTCGATGACGATGAACGGCGCGGTGCTCCCGATCATGGCGTTCTACATCTGCGCCGCGCTCGAACAGGGTGCAAAATTGGAGGATCTTTCGGGCACGATTCAAAACGATATTCTCAAGGAATTCATGGTGCGGAACACCTACATCTATCCGCCCACGCCCTCGATGAAGATTATCGCCGACATCTTTGCCTACACCTCGCAAAAGATGCCCAAGTTCAACAGCATCTCGATCTCCGGATACCACATGCAGGAGGCCGGGGCGACGGCCGATCTGGAGCTGGCCTATACGCTCGCCGACGGCCTCGAGTATCTGAAAACGGGCGTGGCTGCCGGCATCGACATCGATGCGTTCGCACCGCGTCTCTCGTTTTTCTGGGCCATCGGGAAAAATTTTTTCATGGAAGTCGCCAAGCTGCGCGCGGCGCGGTCCCTCTGGGCGGAGACCGTTGCGCGGTTCCACCCCAAGAATCCGAAGTCACTCGCCTTGCGCACCCATTCGCAGACCTCGGGCTGGAGTCTCACGGAGCAGGATCCGTTCAACAACGTCGCCCGCACGAGCCTCGAAGCGTTGGCCGCCGTCTGCGGTCACACCCAGAGCCTGCACACCAACGCCCTCGACGAAGCCATCGCGTTGCCGACGGACTTCTCGGCCCGCATCGCGCGCAACACCCAGCTCCACCTCCAACAGGAGACCGGCGTGTGCAACGTCGTCGATCCGTGGGGCGGCAGCTACTACGTCGAATACCTCACCGCGGAACTCATCAAGCAGGCGCGCGCGCATCTCTCGGAGGTGGAGACCTTGGGCGGCATGACGAAAGCCATCGAAGCAGGCATCCCGAAGCTCCGCATCGAAGAGGCCTCGGCCCGGCGCCAGGCCAGGATAGACTCGGCCAAGGAGACCATTGTCGGCCTCAACAAATACCGCCTCGAAAAAGAAGCGCCCATCGACATTCTGGAAGTCGACAACGCCACGGTGCGCATCGCCCAGGTAAAGCGCCTCGCCGAGCTCCGCGCCTCGCGCGATGAAGCGAAGTGCCTGGCTTCGCTCGACGCGCTCACCGTCTGCGCGAGATCGGGCCAAGGCAATCTGCTCGAACTCGCCGTCGTCGCCGCGCAAGCCCGCGCGACCCTTGGCGAGATCTCGGATGCGTTGGAAGCCGTCTTCGGGCGTTACCAAGCGCAAATCCGGACCATCTCGGGAATTTACCGCCAGGAGTTTGGCCGCGACGGCACCGTCGATCTGGTCAAGTCCAAGATCGCGCTCTTCGAGGCGCGCGATGGGCGGCGCCCGCGGCTGCTCATCGCCAAACTCGGCCAAGACGGACACGACCGCGGGGCGAAAGTCGTCGCGACCGCGATGGCCGATCTGGGCTTCGACATCGACATCGGGCCGCTCTTTCAGACGCCAGAGGAAGCCGCGCGTCAGGCCGTGGAGAACGATGTCCATGCCGTCGCCATGAGTTCGCTCGCGGCGGGCCACAAGACCTTGCTGCCGCAACTGCGCGACGCGCTCATCGCCCTCGGCCGGGGGGATATTTTGCTCATCTGTGGCGGCGTCATTCCCGCCCAAGACTACGATTTCCTCCTCGCGAACGGCGCCAGTGCCATCTTCGGTCCGGGCAGCGTGATTCCAAAATCTGCCTTGCGGATCATCGAACTTTTGCTGGAGCGATTGGAACCGGTGCCGGCGTGAACAAACCGACCGCCAACGAATTTTGCGATTCGCCCCCGCCCAAGGTCGTGACGCTGCACGACGGCTGTCCGCAGCCGCGGCCGGACTGGGTGCCCGATGCCGCAAACACCAACTATGCGACGTGGGTCATCCAGGGCGTGCGGCCCGCCGGAGCCGTCGCCGCCGCCCGGGTGCCGCCCCGGCGGCGCTCGCTTACCACGGAGGATTACGTGCAGGGCGTGCTGGCCCGCGACCCGACCGTTCTGGCCCGCGCGATCACGCTCATCGAAAGCAACGCCGCCGCCCATCAGGATCAGGCCCAACTGGTGCTCGCCCGCCTGTTGCCGCACGCCGGGACCGCCTTTCGGATCGGCATCACCGGCATTCCCGGCGCGGGCAAAAGCACGTTTATCGAAGCACTCGGCTGCCACCTGACCGCCACCGACAAACGGGTCGCCGTTCTCGCCATCGACCCGTCGAGCTCTGTGAACGGCGGCAGTATCATGGCCGACAAAGTCCGCATGGAGCGGCTCGGCCGTGAGCCCAACGCCTTTATCCGCCCCTCCCCTTCCGGCGGCTCCCTCGGCGGCGTCGCACGCAAAACCCGTGAAGCCATTCTTGTCTGCGAAGCCGCCGGCTTTGACGTGGTGATCGTTGAAACCGTCGGCGTCGGGCAAAGCGAAGTCGCGGTGCGGACGATGGTGGATTTTTTCCTCGTCCTGATGATCCCCGGCGCCGGCGACGAGATGCAGGGGATCAAGAAAGGAGTGATCGAGCTGGCGGATGCGATCGTCATCAACAAAGCCGACGGCGACAACCGCCCACGGGCGACCGCCGCCCAAAGTGAGATGCGGCGCGTGCTGCACTACCTGCAGCGGCTCACTCCTGGCTGGGAGACACCCGCCCTGCTCGCTTCCTCGCTCACCGGCGAAGGCATCGCCGCGACCTGGGTGATGACCGAGAGTTTTTTCAAAAACGCCCGGGCTATCGGCACGCTCGACGAACGGCGCCGCACCCAGGCGGTGCAATGGATGCACGCATTGATCACCGAAAATTTGACGCAACGGTTCTACGCCACACCGGCCGTCAAAGCCCGGCTGTCGGAGATCGAAGCGGCCGTAGCCGCCGGCCGCACCCCGGTTCTGGCGGCGGCGATGGAGCTGCTCGGCCGATAAATTTTTCGGGCCTCACGCGGTAGGGACGTCTCTCCGAGGCGTCCGCGATTCATGTGGCGTTCGGCAACCGAGGCGGGCGGGGCGGAGAGCCGTCACTGCCTCTTGCCGCTCTCTCGGAGCGCGACCCCGAGGCGGTCGCCCATTTTCGCGTAGATCTCGATGTAATCGGCACTCTGGGCGAGCACGTCGGCGTCGAACGCGATCCGGCCTTTTTGGAAAATCGTGATCACGCACGAGCCGCCGAAGGCGAACAGCCCCTTTTCGTCGCCCTTGGCGTAATCACGGCCGAAGATGAAGCTTTGCACGATGCTGCCGACGTTGGTCGCGCCCACTTCCAGCATCGCGACCTCTCCGAATCCCGGCGCCGTAATCACGGTGAGCGCGCGCTTGTTCTCCACCAGGTAGCCGATGTTGCGCCGGAGCGCGATGGGGCTGACGGAAAACAACCAACCGTTGATGATCTTCGCCTCGCCCGGAGTGCCGCCGACCGCGAAGTGAAACCGGTGATAGTCGACCGGGCACAGGCGGGAGATCACCATCGCCCCGCCGGCAAATTTCTTGGCGAGCACGCGCTGTTCCTCGGGCAAACCCGCTTCGCCGAAAAGTTCGGCGAGGGTGAACTTCATGCCCTTGACGTAAAAACCCTCGACGCGGTCCACGTCCTGAAAGGCGAGGTGCCGTCCGTCGGCCGGGAAGATCGCGACATTGGGCTCGGGCGCGATGGGCCGGGCCTCGGGCTTCAGGGCGCGGTAGAAGAACTCGTTGAAGGTTTTGTAGTCGAACGGCGACTTCGCGAATTCGTCCACGTTAAGCCCGTATTTGGTGATGAACGGGATGATCTCCAGCGCACTGACCCGCTTGGTAATCTTCCGCCCATACCACTGCGAAAACCACGCGCGCTTCGCGAGCAACCACACGAAAAAAAGACCGGCCGGATTCTCATAGGCGAAACGCAGCCAGCCCTCGCCGTAGATCTGCTCGGTCTTGAGGGCCTTTTCGTAGCGGTCGTAGTAACGGATGGGTGCGGCGGACATCTCACAACGGTCACGTTTCAGGGCACGGGCGCAAAGGAGAAATCGCGCGATGGAAACAGTGATCCAAAAGCGAGGCCGGATCGCCTCGTGAGCAGGTGCTTTTTAAAACGGCGAATCCGGCGACGGGAGCGTAGCGCGCCGAATCTGGAGACGCGACGCCCCCGTCGCGTAACCTTCGTCGCGCGGCGAATCTTACCTCGACCGGAAGATCTCGCTGGCAAGGGCCTCAACGATGAGGGTGCGCAGGCCGTAGCCGTCTTTTTTCGCGGCTTGGAAAATCTCTTCGATCAACGCCTCGTCGACGCCTTCCATGTGTCGACCTGCCGCGTAGCTGAGGAACTCTCTGATGAGATGGCGGGTGAAAATATCGGTCCGGCTCGCACCCAGAATGCTCTTAAATTCATGAAAGCCCGCATAGGTCTCACCGGAGCCAAACTCGCCCGTGGCATCGATCTTCGGCGCAGGCGCGTCGCCCTTGGGCTTGGGATAGGTCGTGCGCCAGCGACCAATCGGATCGAAGTTTTCCAAGCTGAACCCCAGCGGATCAATCTTCCGATGACACTCGGCGCAGGCTTGGTCGGCGCGGTGTTTCGCGAGCCGCTCGCGAATCGTGGTGGCTCCGGTAACGTCCGGCTCAATTGCCGGGACCACATCCGGCGGAGGCGGAGGCTCAATCCCAAGGATGTTCTCTGAGACCCAAACGCCGCGCGTCACGGGCGATGTTTCCACGCCATTTGCACTGACCGTAAGCACTCCGGCCATGCCGAGCAGTCCGCCCCGCTGACGATTGCCTGCAATGCTCACCCGTTGGAAACCGTCGGCGATACGGAGCGTTTTCTGCTCAGGCAGGCCGTAGTGCTTGGCCAGGCGTTTGTCGGCAAAGGTGTAATCGGCATCGAGAAACTGTCGCACCGGTCCGTTCTCCTTGAGCAGGTGCCGGAAGAAGAGCCGCACCTCAGTCTTCATCGCCTCCGGCAAGTTCTCGGCGTAATACACCCGCGCCGATTCCCGGGCCGGCGGCTGGCTGCCGAGGTCGCGCAGATTCAACCAGGCATCGACAAAGGCGTTTACAAATCCGCCAACCCGGTCGTCGGCGAGCAACCGCAGGGACTGCCGCTTGATCTCGTCGGGTGACGTGAGTTTTCCGGTCGCGGCGGCAGCGAGCAGTTCTTCGTCGGGGGGTGCACCCCAGAGCGTATAAGAAAGCCGCGACGCGAGATCGTAGGGGCCGAGCGCGGTTGCGTTTTCGTCCGTAACTTCGCTGAAGTAGAGAAACGACGGGGAGCACAGCATCATCTTCACCGTGTCGAGCGCGGCCTGCCGCGGCGTCGCCTGTTCTTCGAGCCGCAGGGCGTAAGTTTTCCGGATGACCGCGCGATCGGCGTCCGTCAGCGGCCGGCGATACGCGCGGGCACCGAAGGCCTCGAGCTGATGGAGCGCACGCTCCGCCTGAAAGCCGCCTTTGCCGAAAACGGCGATCTCCTCTGCGCTGCCGCCGGGCTCGGCGACCGGACCGGAGACCTTGATCTCGCCGATGCGGATGTGCGGAAGTTTCCCTTCCTGCAGCAGCAGGGTGCGGCTGACATTCGCCTTGGCGGACCTTCCTTGAAAGTCGGCCGCGTAACGCTTGTTGACCTGGATGACGGCCGAGCGGGACTCGTAGGGCCCGTTGGGGAAAATGAACCGCGGGGTCTGCCCCGCTTCGAGCCACACCCGGAATTTGATCCACTCCGGTTCGTCGTCGGGCACCACGGCCTGCGCCAGCAGCGGTTCGATCGCCTGCGGGTAGTGAATGTGGTTCTTGGTCGCGTCGCCGGGAACGACGCCGAGCAAAAAGGGTTCGGAGAAATCGATCCCGAAAAGCGCCGGATCATAGTGCGTGTCCCGGTGCATCGCCTGGACCAGCACCTCCAGATCGTAGAGCCCGGAGACCGGCACACCTTTGAGAAAATCCTCGATGTGCCCGTAGCCGCCTTGGCGCGTATCCGTGTTCGGCTGCTCGTAGAGGCACAGAAATTTGTTGTTGAAGGCCGCCTTGTGCGAATTCGTCAGTTCCTCGTATTGCACGAAATTTCCCGTAAAATGCCATGACTTCGGCGGCGTTTCCGGACGTCCGAGCCGGGCCTCGACGAGGCGGTTGGCCGATTGGAAATACTGGTCCAGAAGAAATCCCGACGTGATGAGCGACTTCCCGATGGTATCGATATGCTCGCTCGCCTTCTCTTTGGGGAAATCGGCCGTCAGGCCGAGAGTGTCCACCCGGCGACCGAAGAGGGTCGCAAGCGTGTTCTCATATTCCCGGTTTGAAAGCCGCCGCATGACCGTGCGCGCCGCCGTGCTCTCAATTTTTCCCCGCGTCGTCGCGATCCCTTCCCGTAGCAACCGGATCACGGCGAGCATCTCGTCATCGGTCGGCTGACGCTCCGCCTTGGCCGGCGGCATCTCGCCCAAAGTGAGTTGGTCGATCACGTCCTTCGCGTCGATCAAGTCCGCCTCAGTCGCGAGCGGCAGCTTGAAATTCGCAAACGTGCGGTCGCCTTTTTGGTGCTCATCATCGTGGCATTTTAAGCAGTAGGTGCCGACGAACTGGGACACTGCCTTGGATTCGGAAGACTCCGCCGCGCGGCCGGAAACGGCGGCCAGCGCGAGAACCGCTGAGCACACCAGCCGGGCCGGAGCCGCGACGCCTCCAGCCAGCCAACCGAAGCGCATCGTCAAACAATATCTCAAGAACCCCACGTTACGAAATCCCGAACCGGCCGGTGCTGTTGCCGAACGAATCCGTTTCGACGCCCATGCGTTGGGCGAGGTCGACGTAGAGATTGCACAACGGCACCTTGTTCGAGCCGGTCGCGGGCAACCGCTTGAATTCGCCGTGGCGATAACCGCCGCCGGCCAGCACGATCGGGAGGTCGGAGTTTTTGTGCGAGTTGGCATCGCCGATCCCGCTGCCGAAAAGCACCGCCGTCGAGTCGAGCAGGGTCCGGTCGCCGTCTTCAATCTTCGAGAGGCGCGCGATGAATTTGCCGAACTGCTCGATCTGGTAGTTTTCGAGCGTGATGAGGTGCTTGATCGCGGCCTCGTCGTTGCCGTGATGCGAGAGTCCGTGGTAAGATTTGTCGATGCCGAGGTCCTGGGGCAGGAAATCGCCGCCGATTTCCAGCGTGGCGATCCGCGTGGAATCGGTCTGAAGCGCCAACGCGATCAGCTCATAGAGAATCGGCAAGTTCTGGACCTTGCTCTTGTTTTCCGGACGTTCGAAGGGCGGCTTCGGCTTGGGCAGACCGGCCCAGCGCCGACGCAGTTCGAGGCGTTTTTCAACATCACGAATCGAGGTGAAATATTCGTCCAGCTTGTCCTTGTCCTCGCGGTTGACCTGCTTGGAGAGCCGGTTGGCGTCCGCCAATCCCGCATCGAGAATGGACGCCTGCAAACGGTTCTCTTGGTTCCGACGGGCCAGGCGTTCCTGGGAATCGCTGGCAAAGAGCTTGTCGAACAAATCGGCCGGGCCCGTGATGGGCGGCACGCGGACGCCGGACTTCGTCCATGCGATCTGACAGCCGCCGTGGATGCCGCCTTCGGAACCCACCGTCAGCGAGGGAAACCGGGTCTGGTGGCCGATCTCGTCGGCGATGAACTGATCGATGGAGACATTCCCGGTGGGACGGCTCTGCGCCTCGGAGTTGAGCACGCCGGAAAGAAAGGAATGAACCGCGAAGTGCCCGCCCTTGATGCCGTGGTCGAGCCCCCGGTAAACGGTCAGGTTCTTGCGCACATCCCAAAGCGGCTTGAGCAACGTCGTCTGCTCGTAGGCCGAGCCGGTCGTCTCCGGAAAAAAGTGCTTCGCCTGATAGCCCAGCAAATTCCCGACCGCGACGAATCGGCGCGTTCCCGCTCCCGCGCCCTTCGCCGACTGCACGGCCGAGTTGCCGCCGACCGCGCTAGCCAAGAGCGACGGGAGTGACGGGAGCGCGAGCGTCGCGCCAAGAGATTGGAGGATGAAACGTCGGCGATTCATGGGGTTCATACTTGGGGGAAGATTTTGCGGGAACGGGAGACGGGCCGCGACCGCCTTGGGTCTCGGTTTGGACCAGAACAACTGAACCCCGACAGACGTGCGGGGCAAGGGGATCGTTGCGGGAAAAACGCCGGTAATCCGCTCCCGCCAACCCCGAGGCTTCGTGGGGACGCGACGCACCCGTCGTGTTTCAGTCGCAAACGGCGACGGGGGCGTCGCCGCTCCGGTCGGCACACGATCTCGGGAGATCCTCAGCCCGGTGAGCGCTCCGGGCTAACGGTTAAACCGCACCGGGCCCGCTTCGCCTTCGACCTTACTTCTTCACAGTTTTCGCGGTCTGGACCCGCGTCAGGCCATCGTCCTTGACCACAAACGTGACCGTGGAGCCCTCCTCCACTTCGCCGGCAATGAGTCCGCGGGCGAGCTGCGTCTCAATGTGACGTTGCAGGAAACGTTTCAATGGTCGGGCGCCAAAGACCGGATCGTAGCCCTTCTCGGCGGCCCAGTCTTTCGCTTTTTTGTCCAGCACCACGGTCACGCGACGGTCGGCTAGGCGCTTGTTCAGATCGGCCAGCAGAAGGTCCACGATCGACGTGATCTCTTCCAACGTGAGCGGCTTGAAGAGGATCGTCTCGTCGATGCGGTTGAGGAACTCGGGGCGGAAACTCTTCCGCAGCTCCATCATGACGCTCTCGCGCACGCTTTCCGGGATCGTGTCGCCGGTCACGCCTTCGAGGAGGAAGCGCGAGCCGAGATTCGAGGTCATGATGATAACGGTGTTCTTGAAATCCACGGTGCGCCCCTGCGAATCGGTGATGCGGCCGTCGTCGAGGACTTGGAGCAGCACGTTGAACACGTCGGGATGCGCCTTCTCGATTTCGTCGAAGAGGATCACGGCGTAAGGCTTGCGCCGCACGGCTTCGGTGAGCTGGCCGCCCTCGTCGTAGCCGACGTAGCCGGGAGGCGCGCCGATGAGCCGCGAGACACTGTGCTTCTCCATGTATTCCGACATGTCGATGCGCACCATCGCGGCCTCGGTGTCGAAAAGCGTCTCGGCGAGCGCCTTCGCCAGTTCGGTTTTGCCAACGCCCGTCGGCCCAAGAAACAGAAAGCTTCCGACCGGACGCCGCGGGTCCTTGATGCCGCTGCGCGCGCGGAGAATCGCCTCGGTCACGAGCGTCACCGCCTCGTGCTGGCCGATCACGCGTTGGTGCAGCACGTCTTCGAGACGCAGGAGTTTGTCCTTCTCGCCTTCGACCAGACGCGTAACTGGGACGCCGCTCCACTTGGAGACGACTTCGGCGATTTCCTCCTCCGAAACCTCTTCCTTGAACAAGGTCGTCTGCTCGCGGCCCTTCTTCTCCAGCTTTTTCAACTCCTCTTCCATCTGCGGGAGTTTGCCGTGGCGGAGCTCGGCCACCTTGTTGAGGTCGTAGCCGCGCTCGGCTTTGTCCATCTCGATGCGGGTCGCATCGATTTCCTCGCGCAGTTTCCGCGTCTTCTGGACCGAGGCTTTCTCTTTCTCCCAATGGAGTTTGATGCCCTTGGATTTCTCGCGGGCCTCGGCGAGCTCGGCGCGAAGTGCATCGAGCCGGCGCTTGCTGGCGTCGTCTTTTTCCTTCGCCAGCGCCGTTTCCTCGATTTCGAGGCGAAGAACTTTGCGGGTGAGTTCGTCGAGTTCCTGCGGCATCGAGTCCATCTCGGTGCGGATCATCGCGCAGGCCTCGTCCATGAGGTCGATGGCCTTGTCGGGCAGAAATCGGTCGGTGATGTAGCGATTCGAGAGCGTCACGGCGGCGACGAGCGCGTTGTCCTGAATGCGCACGCCGTGGTGCAGCTCGAAGCGCTCCTTGATGCCGCGTAAAATCGAAAGCGCGTCCTCGACGGTGGGCTGGTCAACGACGACGGGCTGGAAACGCCGCTCGAGCGCCGCATCCTTTTCGATGTGCAGGCGATACTCGTCGAGCGTGGTGGCGCCGATGCAGTGCAGCTCGCCGCGCGCCAGCATGGGCTTGAGCAGATTGCCCGCGTCCATCGCGCCCTCGGTCTTGCCGGCGCCGACGATCGTGTGGAGCTCGTCGATGAAGAGGATGATCCGGCCATCGGCTTGTTTCACCTCGTTGAGCACGGCCTTCAGGCGCTCTTCGAATTCGCCGCGATACTTCGCGCCGGCGACGAGCGAACCCATGTCCAGGGAGAAGATCGTCTTGTCCTTCAGGCCCTCGGGCACGTCGCCGCGGAGAATACGCTGCGCGAGGCCTTCGACGATGGCGGTCTTGCCGACGCCGGGTTCGCCGATGAGGACGGGATTGTTCTTCGTCTTGCGGGAGAGAATCCGGATCGTGCGGCGAATCTCTTCATCGCGGCCGATGACGGGATCCATTTTCCCTTTGCGCGCCTGAGCCACGAGATCGACGCCGTATTTCTCCAAGGCGGCGTAAGTCGCCTCGGGGTTGTCGGTGGTGACGCGTTGGTTGCCGCGCACGTCCTTCAGGGTCTTCAGCACTTTCGCCCGGTCCAGGTCGAAGCTCTTAAACAGTTTTTTGAGGCCCTCAGGCTTGGCGACATCGAGCAGGCCGAGCAGCAGATGCTCGACGGAGACAAAATCATCCTTGAGCGACTTTGCTTCCTCTTCGGCGCGGGTGAGCACGTCGTTGAGGGCCTGCGTCACGTAGATTTTCGAGGTATCAACGCTACCCGTGACCTTCGGCAGGCGCTCCAGCTCGCGGTCCACGGCCAGCGCAAGCGCGGCGGCCGTGAGGCCAAGTTTGTCGACGATACCGGAGACCAGCCCGTTCTCCTGCGTGAGCAACGCGGAGAGCAGGTGCCAGGTCTCCACCTCGTTGTGGTTGAGCCGACGGGCGATGTTCTGCGCGTCGGTGACAGCCTGACGCGACATCTGGGTGAGTTTGGCGGTGTCCATGATGATTATCTATCGCACGCCCCGCGCCAATTTGCGATGGGGTGATCTCCCCCGCAACGCTCCGCCGGGCCAACGAACGGGGCGCGACACTGGGACAAAATGATCGGGCGCTCTGCGTCAAACTGCGCCACCGCCCGACCCACTCACGCCAGAATTGCCCGGACCACGTGCGCTTCTTCGACGCCGGTGAGGCGCGCGTTGAGGCCGCGGAAGCGATGGGTGAACCGCGCGTGGTCGATGCCGAGGCAGTGCAGAATCGTCGCGTGCAGGTCGCGCAGGTGCACCGGGTTCTCCGTGATGTTGTAGCAAAAATCATCGGTCGCGCCGTATTCCATGCCGCCCTTGATGCCGCCGCCTGCGAGCCAAACGGTGAACGCCCGACCATGATGGTCGCGCCCGCTGTTGGGGTCGCCCAGTTTGCCTTGGCTAAAGACGGTGCGGCCAAACTCCGTGGCAAAAACCACGAGCGTATCCTCCAACAGGCCGCGCTGTTTCAAATCCCGGATGAGTGCGGCGGTCGGCTGGTCGATGTCGCGGCATTGGTTCGGCAACTGCCGGGCCATCGCGATGTGTTGGTCCCAGCCCCGGTGAAAGAGCTGCACGAAGCGCACGTCCCGTTCGAGCAGCCGGCGGGCGAGCAGACAATTGGCCGCATAACTGCCGGGCTTTTTCACCTCGGGACCGTAGTCGGCCAACGTCGCGGCCGATTCCTGACTGATGTCGGTCAGCTCGGGCACGGAGGTCTGCATCCGAAACGCCATCTCGTAGGCATCGATCCGTGCGACGGTCTCCGGATCGCCGAGCTCAGCCGCGCGGCGGTGGTTGAGTTTCGCCAAATCGTCGAGCATCGCCCGCCGTCGGGGGCGGTCCACGCCGGGAGGATTGTTGAGGTAGAGCACCGGGTTGGCTCCGGCCCGCAAGCCGACGCCTTGATGCGAGGCAGGGAGAAATCCGCTGCTCCACAGACGGGAGAAAATCGGTTGGCCGGGGTTTTTTCCCGTGCCTTGCGAAACCATCGCGATGAACGCCGGGAGATTTTGATTTTCCGTGCCGAGACCATAGCTCGCCCAAGCGCCCATGCTGGCGTAACCGGGCAACTGGTTCCCCGTGTTCATGTAGGTGATCGCGGGATCGTGGTTAATCGCCTCGGTGTGCAGACTCTTGATGATGCAGATGTCGTCCGCGATCGTCTGAATATTGGGCAACAGGTCGCTGATCCACGTGCCATGTTTGCCGCAGCGCTTGCCGCTCATCAACGGCGGCACGACCGGGAACGCGCTCTGGTTGCTCGTCATGCCGGTGATGCGCTGCGTGCCCTTGATCGAGGCGGGCAGGTCGAGCCCGGCGTGTTTGTGCAGCATCGGCTTGTCGTCGAAGAGATCGACGTGCGAAAGGCCGCCGCTTTGGAACAGACACAGCACGCGCTTCGCCTTGGGCGCGAAATGCGGCAGGCCGGGCAGCCCCTTGCCCGCCGCGCCGCCGACGGTATTCGGCGCACCCAGCGCGAGGGCGAGGTCGGATGAAAGCAGGGCGCCGAGCGCGACGCCGCCGATCCCGCGGGCGTTACGACCGATGAACGTGCGACGGGTGAGATGACGGAGGTAATCGTGAGCCGGTTGCATGGTCAGTTGCGGGTGATGGTTTCACTCAAATTGAAGAGCAACGATGCGACCTGGGTCCAAGCCGCGTGCTCCGCCGGCCGGAGACGTTCGTCCCGGGGCGACTCACCGACCGCGAGCAACGCAAGCGCAGCCGGAGCGTCTTTGGCATAATGCTGACGTTCGCGCCGCAGGGCCGACTCGATGACGCCAAACTCGGCGGCTTCGGGCGGCCGGGAAACCGTCGCAGCAAAGGCCCACCGCAGGCGGGCCGCATCGTCACCCGGCAGAGCAAGCACCCGTTCCGCCAGCACCCGTGAAGCTTCGACGAATTGGGGATCGTTCAACGTCACCAAGGCCTGAAGCGGGGTGTTGGTCGTGCTGCGTGCCACCGTGCAGACCTCGCGGTTGGGCGCGTCGAAGGCGGCCATGTTTGGCGGTGACGCCGTGCGCTTCAAATACGTGTAGAGGGAGCGCC
>CALSBN010000011.1:0-43106 GCA_943373185.1 Opitutus sp. GAS368
AAGACCCGGAGTTTTTCAATAGCGCCGGCCCGCTCCGCGGTCTCAAGTTCACCCTCTATGAAGGCGGCATTCGCGTGCCTTTCATCGCACGCTGGCCCGGCCGCATTGCTCCCGGCCGCACCTCCGATCTCGTCTCCGATTTCGCCGACATGGCTCCCACCTTCGCCGAACTCGCCCGCGCCGAACGGCCCGCCACCATCGACGGCGTTTCACTCGTGCCGACCTTGCTCGGCTCTTCGGCGCCGCAGGCCCGCCGCCCGCACCACTACTGGGAAGCCGCCCCGCAACAAGCCGTCCGCGAGGGCGACTGGAAACTCTACCGCGCCGCCGCGAACCGGCCGGTCGAACTCTACCATCTACGCAACGACATCGGCGAAAAAGAAAACCTCGCCGCCGCCCAACCCGAGCTCACCGCCCGCCTCACCGCCCTCCTTTCTTCCGCCCGCACCGAGAACCCCGATTTCCCGCTCGCCCCACGCCGCCCCGACCGCGACTAATTCAACCCGCCGTTACCCCGACCACCGGCGCCGGCGATTGCCCCTTCTCGCCCCAACTTCCCTGAACCCGCTTTCGCTATGAACCGTCTCCTGCGCATCCCGGCTACGTTCCTTTTCTTTGCCGTCGCGATGGCCTGTGCGCACGCCGCCAAACGTCCCAACATCGTCATCCTCTACGCCGACGACATGGGCTACGGCGACCTCGGCATCCAAAATCCTGAATCGAAAATTCCCACGCCAAATCTTGATCGGCTCGCGCGCGAGGGCATGCGTTTCACCGACGCGCACAGCTCCTCGGGCGTCTGCACCCCGAGCCGCTACGCCCTTCTGACCGGGCGGTTCCACTGGCGTAAATTTCACGGCATCGTGAACTCCTTCGGCCCGCCGGCCCTCGACGCCGCCGAGATCACCCTGCCCGAAATTTTAAAACAGCGGGGCTATCGCACGGCCTGCGTCGGCAAATGGCATTTGGGCTGGAATTGGAACGATATCCTGAAGCCGGGCGCGAAGCCAAAGGCGGCCGAAAAAGGTTCAGACAAAATCTACGCGCCCGAGGATTTCGACTGGTCCAAGTCCATCTCTGGCGGACCGCTCTCGCACGGCTTCGATTACTACTTCGGCGACGATGTCCCGAACTTCCCGCCTTACGCTTGGTTTGAAAACGACCGCGTCATCACACACCCCAGCGTCCCGCTGAAGATCACGCCCCAGACCGCGGAGGGCAATTGGGAGGCGCGGCCCGGTCCGATGACGCCGGGCTGGGACTTTCACGCCGTCGTCCCGCACATCACCGGGAAGGCCGTCGATTGGATCGCCGCGCAGAAGGGCCGGAGCGAGCCGTTCTTCCTCTACGCGCCCTTCAACTCACCGCACGCCCCGATCGTCCCGACGGAGGAATATCGCGGCAAGTCGCAGGCGGGCGGCTACGGGGATTTCATGGTGCAGACGGACGCCGAAGTGGGCCGGATTCTGCGCGCGCTGGAGGAGCACGGGTTCGCGCAGAACACGATTGTCATCTTCTCGGCGGACAACGGCGCGGAACGCTACGCCTACGAGCGCGTCCGCAGGTTCCAACACCGCAGTTCCGGCCCGTTGCGCGGGCTCAAACGCGACATCTACGAGGGCGGGCATCGCGTGCCGTTCATCGTCAAATGGCCCGGGGTCGTGAAGCCGGGCAGCGTCAGCCCCACCTTGGTCGGCCAGGTCGACCTGATGGCCACGCTCGCAGCCGCAGCCGGAGCCGACGTGCCAGCCGGGGCCGCGCCCGACAGCTACAACCTGCTGCCGGTCTGGAAATCCAACGCGCCCGGCCCCCGCCGCACGATCGTGCACAACACCTTCAAGGATGCCTACGCGATCCGGCATGAGAACTGGGTCCTGATTGCCGCGAAAACCGGAGCCCATTCCAGCGTGCCCGATTGGGTGAACGAAGAAAACGGCTACGTGAAAAACGACCAGCCGGGCGAACTCTACGACCTCGCCCGCGACCTCGGTCAGAAAAACAATCTCTACGCGAGCCACCCCGACAAAGTCGCGGAATTGACGCGCCTATTGGCGCAGGTCCGCGAGCAAGGACAGGTTCGTTGAGCCACCGCCCATCACGTTCACCACTTCCCATGAGCCCCATCCGACCATTCCTCTGCGCCCTCGCCGTTTCCCTCGCCGCCGGCGCTTTCGCCGCCGACCCCGCCCCGCCCAACGTCATTCTCATCGTCGTCGACGACATGGGTTACGCCGACATGGGCACGCAGGGCGCCCGCGGCTTCAAGACTCCGCACCTCGACCGCATGGCCGCCGAGGGCACGCGTTTCACCCAGCACTATGTCGCCCAAGCCGTGTGCACCGCCTCGCGCGCCGCGCTCATGACCGGCGTCTATCCCAACCGCCTCGGCATGCAGGGCGCCTACAACCACACCAGCCGCGATGGCATCGCCGATGCCGAGTGGACCATGCCCGAAATGTTCAAAGACCGCGGCTATGCCACGATGGGCGCCGGCAAATGGCACCTTGGCACGCGCCTCAAGTTTCACCCGCTCCGCCACGGCTTCGACGAGTGGCTCGGCATCCCCTACTCCAACGACAACTCCAAATACCATCCGTCGCTCGCCCCGGAAATGCCGCCGCTCCCGCTCTACGACGGTGAGAAAATCATCGAACTCGATCCCGACCAATCGCAGTTCACCGCCCGCAGCACCGCCCGCGCGATCACTTTCATCGAGCGCAACGCCGCCCGCCCGTTCTTCGTCTATTTGCCCTACGTGATGCCCCACGTCCCGATCTTCGCCTCGGAGAAATTCAAGGGCCGCTCCGGTGCCGGTCTTTACGGCGACGTCATGGAAGAACTTGATGCCGCCGTCGGCGATCTGTTCGCCACGCTCAAGCGCCTCGGCCTCGACGAGAAAACGCTCGTGGTGTTCATCTCCGACAACGGCCCGTTTCTCTCCTACGGCGAACATGCCGGCTCCGCGCTGCCGCTGCGCGAGGGCAAGCTCACCGTCTTCGAGGGCGGCGTCCGCGTGCCGTGCCTCGCGCGCTGGCCGGGCCGCGTGCCGGCGGGTCGCGTCTCCGCGACGCCCTTCATGGCGCTCGATTGGTTGCCGACGTTCACCGAACTCGTCGGTGGCAAAGCCCCGACGCTCAAGACCGACGGTCGCTCGGCCAAAGCCCTGCTCCTCGGCGAGCCCGCCGCCCGCGCTCCGCACGACGCGATGTTTTTCTACTCCGGCACCGCGTTGCACGCCGTGCGCAGCGGCCCTTGGAAACTGCACTTCGCGCACCCCTACATCACCGTCGCCGCCGAGCCCGGCCGCGCCGGCAAGCCGTCCAATTTCGGCAAGCTTGCGCCCACCTCCATCACGCAATCCGGCGTCGAGGGCATCGCCACCCGCCACGGCTATCGCGTCGAACAACTCCCGCTTTCGCTCTACAATCTCGACACCGATCCCGGCGAAGCAAAGAACCTCGCCGCCGCCCACCCCGAGGTCGTCGCCCGCCTGACCGCCGCCGCCGAGAAAATCCGCGTTGAACTCGGCGACTCCCTTCAAAAAGTCACCGGCACCGCCCTCCGCGCCCCCGGCCTCGATGCCTCCGCCGGCCCGTAAACGCCTTATTCTTGAAGTAGCCTCACCAGCCGCAGCGCGAGCTTCGTTCAATACTCGCCGCCAGAGATGCGCGAGGTGCATAGTGTTAATTATACACTTTTTCGCTTTACAGTTAGTGTCCTATGGACACGATGAAGAAAAGACGCCATGAGCTTCACCTACAAATACGCCCACCCCGCCGTTACCGTCGACGGGGTGGTCTTTGGTTTCGATGAGGCCGACCTCAAACTCCTCCTGATTCAGCGAAAAACCGCCCCATTCGCGGGTCGATGGGCCCTGCCAGGAGGATTCGTCGAGCCCCACGAAGACCTCGAAGAAGCAGCTAGGCGGGAATTGGCCGAAGAAACCGGCATTACCCGCCTCTATCTTGAGCAACTCTACTCGTTCGGGGCACCCAAGCGCGATCCACGAGAGCGTGTAATCAGCATCGCTTACTACGCTCTGGTAAAGCTCGCCGACCATCGGCTCCGCGCCGCCAGCGACGCAACCGACGTCGCGTGGTTTCCAGTCGCTGAACTCCCCACCCTCGCATTCGACCATGAAAAAATCGTCGAAACCGGCCTCCGACGTTTGAAGGCAAAACTTCGCTATGAGCCTATCGGTTTCGAGCTACTTCCTGAAAAATTCACCCTCGGCGAACTTCAACGTCTCTACGAGGCCGTGCTTGAACAAGCGGTCGATAAACGGAATTTCCGAAAGAAAATTATCGGCACTGAGCTTTTGGACCCCCTCGACGAATATCAACAGGACGTCGCTCATCGAGCCGCTCAATTCTATCGATTTAACCGAACACGTTACGAGCAGTTGAAAAAGCGCGGCTTCAATTTCGAACTTTAGCTCAACCTCCAGTCCTCAATCCACCACCACCATGCTTGGAATACGCTTCATCAAAGTCCCTCCGACTACTTATCTCCTTCAATATCAAAAGGGCCAACTCGCGCGCGAAGGCACGGGTCTTGCGTTCTTCTATTACGGACCGACGACCTCGCTGGTCGCGGTGCCCACAGCCAGCACCGAAGTCCCTTTCATATTCGAAGAAACAACGGCCGACTTCCAATGTGTCACGATTCAAGGGCAGATCACCTATCGGGTAGCCGACCCGAAAAAATTGGCTGCACTAATGAACTTTAGCTTGAGCCCAGACGGTGTCGGTTACGCCACCGACGATCCCGATAAACTTCCTCAGCGCTTGATCAATATCGTTAACGTCCACGCCCGAGCCCAAGTGCAGCGGCGCCCACTGCGTCACGCGGTCAAAGAGACCGACGCCATGGTTGACGGACTGCATCCAAAATTAATGGGGGCACCCGAAATCGCGGCGCTCGGACTCGAGATTCTGGGGTTTTCGATTCTGGCGATCAAACCCACTCCTGAGACGGCTCGAGCCCTCGAGGCCGAAACTCGCGAACAACTTCTGAAGGAAGCCGACGACGCTATTTTCCGGAGGCGCAACGCGGCGGTCGAAAACGAGCGCGCCATCAAAGAGAACGAGCTGAACACCGAGAACGCCGTGGAACTCAAACGTCGGCAGATCCGCGAAACCAAAATGGACGCGGATCGAGCGGTGCAGGAGAAGCAACGTCTCCTGCGCGAAGCAGAAATGGCGACTAGCGTCGCCCTCGAGGAGAAGAAGAAAGAACTCGTTGGACTGACGGCCGAGAACACAAGGGCCGAAGCCGACGCCCGGGCCTACGGCGTCGCCGCCACCATGAAAGCACTAGGCACAGGTGATCCCCGTATGCTCCAAGCGTTGGCCAACGCCGGCATGAAACCCGAGCAGTTGATCGCCGTCGCCTTCCAAGGCATCGCGGATCGGGCCGATAAGATCGGTCAGCTCAACATTTCGCCAGACCTCCTCCGTGAATTGATGGGTAAACGCGCCAACGAAGATGAAACGGCAGACTGAAAACAAAATCGTCTTGGTCGTCCGCGAAACTCGCCTCGAAGAACTTAAGGCGAAGTTTAATACGGTCAGCCAAGCACGGTTCTACGTCCAACAGCTCGGAGGCAACTTCGAGGACTACGAACAAGAGGACACGGTCTACCAAGCGGCAGTTCAACTGGCCCGAAAACAGATGGGCATGCTGGGACGAGTTCAAGTCGTCCACCGTGCCTTCGTTCCCAATTTCATCTTCGGCGCAGACGACATTGCCGTCGCGGTCGGCCAGGACGGGTTAGTGGCGAACGTCCTGAAGTATCTGCACGGCCAACCATTAATCGGCGTAAATCCGGATCCGAAACGCTACGACGGCCTGCTGCTGCCTTTTTCGGCCAAGGACCTCGATAAAATCATCCCAGAAGTCTTCTTGAAGAAGCGCACCACCAAGAATGTGACGATGGCCAAGGCGGCCTTAAACAACGGTCAGACAATCTACGCCGTAAACGACATCTTCGTTGGTCCAAAAAGTCACGGATCAGCGCGATACATCCTTCGACACGAAAAGCAAAGCGAGCGCCATTCGTCGAGCGGGGTCATTATCTCGACGGGAATGGGTTCGACAGGCTGGCTAACAAGCTTGTTGACCGGTGCCCGTGGGATCGCGGCAGCAACGACCTCTTTTGAGAAGAAGGAAACTACTCGATCTCGGTCGCAGGGTCGGCCGATCCAGATGGCTTGGGACGAAAGCTATCTTTGCTTCACGGTTCGCGAACCATTTCCGACTAAAAACACCGGCGTCAGTCTGGTTTTCGGAAGGATTTCGGCGGATTCGCCTTTGACGATTCAATCTCTGATGCCTGAAAGAGGTGTAATCTTTAGCGACGGTATCGAAGCCGATTTCATTGAGTTCAACGCCGGCAGTCAGGTCTCAATCGGGGTCGCCGAACGGCACGGAATACTGGTCGTTTGATTTAACCCGCGCAAAGACACCGGCGCGACCTGTCGCCACGAAGCTAACCCATGCAGTTCAAGCGCCCCTCACTCCTTGCTAAAATCAGTCGACTTCCGCTCCCCCAAAACATGAACCGCCTCCCTCTCCGCCCCTCCCGCCTCGTCACTCTCGCCCTTTCGCTCCTTCTCTCGCTCACGGCTTTAATCTCCGATCCGCTTCGCGCGGCCGACCCGACTCCGCCCAACATCGTCTTCATCATCTCCGACGACCATGGTTGGACCGACTACGGGTTCATGGGCCACCCGCAGATCGAGACGCCCCACCTCGATAAACTCGCCGCCCGCAGCGCCGCGTTTCCCCGCGGCTATGTCCCCACCGCCCTCTGTCGGCCTTCACTCGCCACGTTTCTCAACGGCCTCTACTCCCACCAAAATCTCATCACGGGCAACGACCCCGCCCCCCTCGCCGAGCCCGCCGCACCACCACCTCCGCCCGCGCCCGGCACCAAAAAAGCCGGACCCCGCCCCGAATCCGAAGCCTACCGCGCGCTCCGAGAGAAATTGATTTCGCATTTCGACCGCACGCCCAACCTCGCCAAACTCCTCGCCGCCCACGGCTACCTCAGCCACCAGAGCGGCAAACTCTGGGAGGGCAGCTACCAACGCGCCGGCTTCACCCACGGGATGACCCGCGGTTTTCCGCAGCCCGGCGGTCGCCACGGCGACGACGGCCTCGCCATCGGGCGCGAGGGCATGAAGCCGATTTTTGATTTCATCGATCACGCCACCGCCGAGAAGAAACCGTTTTTCGTCTGGTATGCCCCGTTTCTGCCGCACACGCCGCACACCCCGCCCGAACGCCTGTTTGCGAAATACAAAGCCAAGGGCATCACCTCCGATCCCATCGCCCGCTACTACGCGATGGTCGAGTGGTTCGACGAAACCTGCGGCCAACTCCTCGACCGCCTCGACGCTCAGGGACTCTCCAAAAACACCCTCGTCGTCTACGTCGGTGATAACGGCTGGATCCAATTGCCCGACGGCAACGGCTACGCTCCCCGCTCCAAACAAACCGCCAACGAGGGCGGCGTCCGCCAGCCCACGCTCTTTTCCTGGCCCGGCACGATTCAACCCGGCTCCCGCGGCGAACAGCTCTGCTCCAGCATCGACATTGTCCCGACCGCCCTCGCCGCCGCCGGCCTCCCCGTGCCGAAAAATCTCCCTGGCATCAATCTCCTCCCCGTCCTCAAAACCGGCCGCCCCACCCCGCGCGACACGGTCTTCGGCGAGACCTTCGCCCACGACATCCCCAACCTTGACCGCCCCGCCGACGGTCTCGTCTACCGCTGGGTCATCGAGGGGAAATGGAAACTGCTCCTCACCTACGACGGCCTCGTGAGCGCGCGCTACGCCTCGTCGAATCCCCGCGACGAAAAGCGTCCGCAGCTCTTCGATCTTCTCGCCGATCCGCACGAAAACAAGAATCTCGCCGCGCAAAATCCCGCCGTCGTCGCCGCCCTCGCCGCCAAGCTTGACGCGTGGTGGCGCCCCGAGGGCCGCACCGCGCAGACCGTCTGGCGCGAGTGATCCTGCTTTTCCGCTTTCCGTCTCCGAAGTGGCACGGGCATCTTGCCCGTGAGTTTGATTCGAAAACCCCGACCGCCGATCATCCAACTTTCCCCATGCACCTCCGCTCTCTCCTTCCCTCCCTCTCTCTTTCTCTCCTTCTCTCCTTCTCGGTCTCCCTCCCCGCCCTCGCCGCCGAAAAACCCAACGTGATCGTCATCATGGCCGACGATCTCGGCTTCGGCGATGTGTCGGCTTACGGCGGGACCGCTTTCCAAACGCCCAATCTTGACCGCCTCGCCGCCGAGGGCCGGCGCTTCACCAGCGGCTACACCACCGCCTCGACCTGCACGCCCACGCGCTATTCGTTCCTCACGGGCAACTATGCGTTTCGCCGCAAGGGCACCGGCATCGCCCCGCCCAACGGGCACATGGTCGTCCCGCCCGACGCCGTCACCATCGCCGACCTCGCCAAAACCGCCGGCTACAAAACCGCCGTCATCGGCAAATGGCATCTCGGCCTCGGCGCCGAAGGCAAGGGCCCCGACTGGAACGGCGTCATCGCCCCCGGCCCGCGCGAGATCGGCTTCGATTACAACTTTCTCCTGCCCACCACCAACGACCGCGTTCCGCAGGTCTACGTCGAAAACGACCGCGTGCTGAACCTCGACCCCAAGGACCCTCTCTGGGTCGGCGACAAGGCTCCCGCCGGCGATCACCCCACCGGCATCACCCACCGCTCCACGCTGAGAATGGACTGGTCCCACGGCCACAACGCCACGATCCACAATGGCATTTCCCGCATCGGATTCTACACCGGCGGCCACGCCGCGCGCTTCCGGGACGAGGATCTCGCCGACAAATGGGCCGAGAAATCCAACGCCTGGATCGAGGCCAACCGCACCGCGCCCTTCTTCCTCTTCCTCGCGTCGCACGATCCCCACGTGCCCCGCATGCCGCACGAACGCTTTCAGGGCAAAAGCGGCCTCGGCTTCCGGGCCGATGCGATCCTCCAGTTCGACTGGCAGGTGGGCGAGATCATGAAAACCCTCGACCGCCTTGGTCTGGCCGAAAAGACCCTCGTCATCGTCTGCTCCGACAACGGCCCCGTGATGGACGACGGCTACCAGGACTTCGCCCTCGAAAAACTCGGCAGCCACCGCGCCGGCGGACCGTTTCGCGGCGGCAAGTATTCCGTCTTCGAGGGCGGCACGCGCACGCCGTTCATCGCGCGCTGGAAGGGCACGATCCAGCCCGCCGTGTCCGACGAGATCGTCAGCACCATCGATCTCGCGGCGAGCTTCGCGGCGTTGACCGGCACGCCGTTGCCCGCGGGCGCCTGTCTCGACAGCATCGATGTCTCCGGCGCGCTGCTTGGTCGTCCCGGTGCCCGCGGCCGCGACCACCTCGTGCAGCAGGACAACGGTGGCACCGGCAACTACGGCTTCCGCGTCGGCCCGTGGAAACTCGTCCGCTACGACACCAAATCCGCCCGGAACGTCGTCATCGAAAAGACGCTCGCCAACACCCCCGTGCCCCAATTCCAGCTCTTCGATCTCGCAAATGATCCCGGCGAAAAACAGGACCTCGCCGCTTCGCAGCCCGAGCGCCTCGAACAACTGAAGTCCCGCCTCGCCGCCCTCATCGCCGCCGGCCGCACCCGCTCCCCATGACGCCCCGCTTTCTCTCTCTCCTTCTCGCCCTCTCTCCTTCCCTCCTTCTCCCCTTCTCCGCCACCGTCTCCGTCAGCCTCGCCGCCCCGCCTCCGCCGCACATTATCTTCGTCATGGCCGACGACATGGGCTGGGGCCAGACCGGCTACCGCGGCCACCCGATCCTCAAGACGCCGCACCTCGACGCGATGGCGGCAAACGGCCTCCGCCTCGATCGCTTTTACGCCGGTGGCCCGGTGTGTTCGCCCACCCGCGCCGCCGTGCTCACCGGCCGTTCGCCCGACCGCACCGGCGTCTTGCAGCACGGTTACGCCCTCCGTCTGCAGGAAAAAACCATCGCCCAAGCGCTCAAGGGCGCGGGCTACGTCACGGGGCATTTTGGCAAATGGCACCTCAACGGTCATCGCGGACCCGGGGTCCCGATTCTTGCCGACGACGCCTATCATCCGGGCAAATTCGGCTTCGACGAGTGGGTCTCGGTTTCGAACTTCTACGACCTCGATCCGCTGCTGAGTCGCATGGGCAAGATCGAGGAGTTCAAGGGCGACTCCTCCGAGATCGCCGTCACCGAGGCCGTCAAATTCTTGGAGCACCACCGCGCCGGCGGGCGCCCGATGTTTGCCGTCATCTGGTCCGGCTCGCCGCACAGCCCCTTCAAAGCCGCCCCCGCCGATAAGGCGGCATTCGCCGGGCTCGACGAAAACTCCGCCAATCATCACGGCGAACTCGTCGCGCTGGACCGCAGCGTCGGCACGCTGCGCCAAAAGCTCCGCGACCTCGGTCTCGCCGAAAACACCCTGCTCGTCTTTTGCAGCGACAACGGCGGCCTGCCCGCGATCCAGCCCTCGACCGTCGGCCACCTGCGCGGCTTCAAAGGCAGTCTCTTCGAAGGCGGCCTCCGCGTGCCCGGCATCATCGAGTGGCCCGCCGTCATCCGTCCTCGCGTGACCGACACTCCCGCGTGCGTCATGGACTTGTTTCCCACCATCGCCGACATCGTCGGTCTGCCTGCCCATACGTCGATCCAACCTGCCGACGGTCACAGCCTCCGGCCCCTCTTCGCGCGAGAGACTGGAACCCGAAACCGGCCCATCGGATTCCGTTACGACAAGAAACGCGCCTTCATCGACGACCGCTTTAAACTGTCCACCGAGAATCTCGCCGGCGGGAAATTTGAACTGTTCGATCTGATCGCCGACCCGCGGGAAACCCGCGACGTCACCGCCGAGCATCCCGACGTCGCGCAACGCCTCCGCGAACAATTTTTGGCTTGGAACGCGGGCGTGGACGCCAGCTTTGCCGGCAAGGATTACCCCGAGGGCCGGTTGGTCCCGGCCGATCCCACGCCGATCGCGTGGAACCGCGTGCCCGCCTACCAACTTTACTTGGCCGCTTGGAAAGACCGCTGGGAATACGCCAACGCCCTCAGACCCGCCGGCCCGGCCGCTCCCGCCAAGGCAGAGCCCTGATTCCCTCTCATTCATGAAGCCCGGTTTCTCTCTCCTTCTCCCCCTCTCACTTTCAATCGTTCTCTCCCTCTCGGTCTCCCTCGCCGCCGATAAAAAACTCCCGCTGCCTGGCGAGACCTTCACCGTCGCCGGCCGCCCGGCCTTCCTCATCGCCGCCCCGGTCGGCCCCACCCCCACCGCGCCGCGCCCGTGGGTCTGGTATGCGCCGACCCTGGAAAAGTATCCCGGCAAGGAAGAGGTCCGGCTGATCTCCCAACTTCTCACCGCCGGCATTTCCATCGCCGGCATCGACGTCGGTGAATCCTACGGCAGTCCCGCCGGCCGGAAACTCTTCACCGCCCTCCACACCGAGCTGTCCCGCACCCGCGGTTACTCGGCCAAACCGGTCCTGCTCGGCCGGAGTCGTGGCGGCCTCATGCTCCTCTCGTGGGCTGCCGACCACCCTGATAAAGTCGGGGCCTTCGCCGGCATCTATCCCGTGGTCAACCTCACGAGTTACCCCGGGCTTGACCAAGCCGCGCCGGCCTACGCGCTGACCACTGCCGAACTCGCCGCGCAGCTCACCGCGCACAACCCCATCGACCGTCTCGCCTCCCTCGCCTCCGCCCGCGTGCCGCTCTTCGCGATCCACGGCGACCTCGATACCCTCGTCCCCCTCGACGCCAACTCGGCTCTGCTGAAGTCCCGCTACACCGCGCTCGGCGGTGCCATGAAACTCATCATCGCCGAAGGCCAAGGCCACAACCTCTGGCCCGGCTTTTTCGAGAACCCTGCCCTGCTCGCGTTCCTCATCGCCCACGCGCGCCCCTAGCCTCCCAATCCATGCACCGCCTCCCCCTCTCTCCTTCGCTCCTTCTCTGCCTCGTTCTTTCCCTCCTTCTCTCCCTCTCCGCCGTCGCCGAAGCGGAGCGTCCGAACATCGTTCTTCTCATGGGCGACGACCACGGCTGGGACGAAACCGGCTACAACGGCCACCCCTACTTGAAGACGCCCGTCCTCGACGAGATGGCGCGCACCGGCCTGCGCCTCGACCGCTTCTACTCCGGCGGAGCGAGTTGTTCACCCACGCGCGCAACCGTCATGAACGGCCGCCACCATCACCGCTCCGGCACTTTCGCGCCCGGTTGGTCAACTCGACCGCAGGAAATCACGGTCGCTCAACTCCTGCGCGATGCCGGTTATGCCACCGGCCATTTCGGCAAATGGCACCTCGGCCCCGTAAAGGCCTCCTCTCCCACCAACCCCGGCGCCATGGGCTTCGACACCTGGCTCTCGCACGATAACTTTTTCGAACTCGATCCCTCCTTCTCCCGCAACGGCGGCCCGCCCCAAGTCATCAAGGGTGAGAGCTCCGAGATCATCATCGCCGAAGCGATCCGTCACATCGACGCCGCCCGCCGCGCCGGTAAACCGTTCTTCATCGTCGTGTGGTTCGGTTCACCCCACGAGCCGTATCAAGCGCTCCCCAAAGATCTCGCGCTCTACAACGATCTCCCCGCGACCTTTGGCAACCGTCAGGTAAAGCTCACCTCCAACGAAACCGGGCGAAACACCACCCGCCTCCAACGCGACGTGCTCCGCGAGCGCTTCGCCGAGATCACCGCGATGGACCGCTCCATCGGCCAACTCCGCGACCATCTCGGCAGCGCCGGTCTCCGCGCCAACACGCTGCTCTGGTATTGCGGCGACAACGGCACGCCCGAGGAAGCCGTCGCCACCGTCCCGTTCCGCGCCCAAAAAGGCTCTCTCTACGAGGGCGGCATTCGCGTCCCCGGCGTGATCGAGTGGCCGGAAAAAATCTCCCGGGGCCGCGTCACCGACGTCAACGCTGTCACCAGTGACATCCTGCCCACGCTCTGCGACCTCGTCGGCCGCCCGCTCCCTCGGCGACCCATCGACGGCCTGTCACTCCGCGCGCTCCTCGACGGCACGATGACCGAACGTGCCGCTCCGATCTGTTTTTGGGATGATCCGATCGCGCGCCATCCCGGCGCGAAACCCTACCTTGATGCCGAACTGCAAAAAGGCACCACCCCGCTGGTGAAGCTCGACCGCGGCGGCTCCGCCACGCGCGATTTTCAAAACTACCAGCACCGCGAAATCCTCCCGCAAGACTACGCCGGTCCGCGCGCCGTCGTGGACAACCGCTACAAACTCGTCGTCGACGGCATCAAAGACAGCGGCCGCGAGCTCTTTGATCTCCGCGCCGATCCCGCCGAGAAAAACAACCTCGTTGCGACGCACCCCGCCGAGGCCGAAAAACTCGCCTCCATCCTCCAGTCGTGGCAACGCTCTGTCCTCGAAAGCCTCACCGGCGCCGACTACCGCTGACCCCTCCCACTCCACCCGCCATGCACCTCCGCTCCTTTCTCGCCTTCTCGCTTTCCCTCCTTCTCCCCCTCTCCGCATTCTCCACCGCTCCCGAGCGTCCCAACATCCTTTTCATCCTCACAGACGATCAGGGCTACGGCGATTTCTCCGCCCACGGAAATCCCATCCTGAAAACGCCCCACCTCGACGCCCTCCACGCCCAGAGCGTGCGCTTCACCGACTTCCACGTCAGCCCTACCTGTTCACCCACGCGCTCCGCGCTTTTCACCGGCCGCCACGAATTCAAAAACGGCGTCACCCACACGATCCTCGAGCGCGAACGCCTCACCCTCGACGCCACCACGCTCGCCCAGGTCCTGAAAACCGCCGGCTACACCACCGGCATTTTCGGCAAGTGGCACCTCGGCGACGAGCCCGGTTACCAACCCGGCGCGCGCGGCTTCGACGAGGTCTTCATCCACGGCGGCGGCGGCATCGGCCAGTCCTACCCCGGCTCCTGCGGCGACGTCCCGGGCAACACCTACTTCGATCCCGTGATCCGCCACAACGGCACGTTCAAGAAAACCACCGGCTTCTGCACCGATGTCTTTTTCTCCCAAGCCACGCGCTGGATCGAATCGGCGAAAAAACCCGGCCGCCCGTTCTTCGCCTACATCGCGACCAACGCTCCGCACTCGCCCTACACCGCCCGCCCCGAGGACGCCGCGCTCTACCGGGGCAAAGTCGGCACCGGCCCCGACGCCGAATCCGTCGCCAACTTTTTCGGCATGATCCACAACATCGACGAAAACGTCGGCCGTCTCCTCACCTTCCTCGAAGCCCAGGACCTCACCCGCGACACGCTCGTCATTTACATGAACGACAACGGCACCGCCGCCGGGGCCAAAATCTTCAACGCCGGGATGCGCGCCCAAAAAGGCACCCCGTGGCTCGGCGGCACCCGCGCCTCCTCGTTCTGGCGCTGGCCCGGTCATTTCACGCCCGGCGACGTCGCCGCACTCACCGCGCATATCGACTTTTTCCCCACGCTGACCGAACTCGCCGGCGCCTCCCTCACTCCAAATGTCCGCGCGCAAGTCGAAGGTCGCAGCCTCGTCCCGCTGCTGAAAAATGCCGCCGCCCCGTGGCCCGACCGCACGCTCTTCACCCACGTCGGCCGCTGGCCCAAGGGCAGCGATCCCGCCCTCGCCAAATTCAAAAACTGCGCCGTGCGCGACCCGCGCTGGCATCTCGTTTCGATCACCGGAGGCATCGCACCCGCATGGCAACTCTTCGATCTCGCCGCCGATTCCGGTGAGCAACGCGACGTCGCGGCCGATCATCCCGCCGAGGTCAGCCGCTTGGCCGCCGCCTACGACGCTTGGTGGCTTTCCGTGCAGCCCGGCCTCGTCAACGAAACCGCCGTCGGTCCGCGCCTGAATCCTTTTGCGGAAAGCTACTGGCAACAATTCGGCGGCGGCCCCACTCCCGAGCAACTCGAGACGATGGATCCCAATCGCAAGTTCCCGTCTCCGAAAGCCAAGACCCCGCCGCGCTGAGGCTTCGGGGGGCCAGCTGCTCTTGAGCGGTCGTCCAAGAAAGGTAGGGACGGCTCTCCGAGCCGTCCGTCCGGAGAGGCGAACTCGCTCGGAACACGCGGACGCCTCGGAGAGGCGTCCCTACCCTTCGGATACCTTCTTTAGACGCCCTCTCAACGACCGTTCCCCGGCGGTTGCCAAGGCGTCGCCCCGCCGCGCTGGATGTGCCGGCGCAACGCGATCTGCATTTCCCGGGCAATTTTTTGCTGGGAGGCGAAGACGTTGTTCTTTTCCTGCGGATCATCCTTCAGGTTGTAGAGTTCGAGCGGCGTGTAGGGGCTGTTCTGGAGCAGCTTCCAATCGCCGCGGATGAGCGCCTCGTAGCTTTTTCCACCGTAGATCGCTCCGCCTTCGCGACGGACGAAATACAGCTCGCGCGGTTCAGCCGGCGCCGGCTCCCCGCGCAGTGCGGGCATCAAACTCACCGCGTCGGTCGCGGCCGGTCGCGCCACTCCCGCGGCTTCAAGCGCCGTGGCAAAAACATCAAAGGTGAGCCCGGCGTAGTCGCTCGTCGTGCCGGGCGCGACGTGGCCGGGCCAGCGCACGATGAACGGAACGCGCAGACCGCCGTCGTAGTGGCTCTGCTTTCCGTCACGCCACGGATCGTTGTTTTGCGCGTGCGCCAGCGAGCCGCCGTTGTCGGACGTGACCACCACGAGCGTGTTACGATCGAGTCCGAGTTCTTTGAGCGACGCGAGGACTTGGCCGACGCCGTCGTCGAAGTGCTCGATCATCGCCACACTCAACGCGCGGGCCTCTGACATGCCGGATTCGCGTTGTTTCACTTTCGCCAACCACTCGGCCGGCGGCTGCATCGGAAAATGCGGAGCATTGTAGGCGAGATAGAGAAAAAACGGGGCCGGCAATTTCGCCCGTTCGCGCAAATAATCGCGCGTCCAATCGGTGAATAGTTCCGTCGCGTGGCCGACCGGCGAAATGACCTCGCGGTTGCGGCGCATGTAGTTGTGCCCCTGCCGGAGGTGCGTCGTATAACTGTCCATCATGTCGTCGAGGAACCCGTGGAAAAAATCGAAGCCGCGGTCGTTCGGCAGCCCCGGCGCCGTGAGGCCGAGGTTCCACTTGCCGATGAGCGCGGTGTGATAGCCCCCCGTGCGCAGGTGATCGGCGAGCGTGGACACCTTTGGATCGAAGTAGCCCCAAGTGTTGTCGGGGTCGGTGCGGATGAGACCGGGCACGCCGACGCGATCGGCGTAGCGGCCGCTCATCAGCGCCGCGCGCGTGGGCGAGCACACCGTGGCGTTGGCGCGCATCCGGGTGAAACGCATCCCTTCGGCGGCGAGCCGGTCGAGGTGGGGCGTGCGCACATCGGCCCCGGGCCGATAGGCGGAGACATCACCGATGCCGAGATCGTCAGCGAGAATCACCAAAACATTGGGTCGAGACGCTTGAGTCGCGGCCAGCGCACCGCCGGAGACCGCGAGGATGAAACCGAGGAGGCGAAGCAGCATGAGGAAGGAAGACCGCGCTTCAGAAAACTAGTCACGACTGAAACCTTGGGCACGGTGCAGGCGCAGCGTCTCCGCCAGCCGGGCCGCGATTTCGGGGTGCGCGGCGGTGACATCGTTTATCTCGGCGGGGTCATCGACGAGATTCACGAGGCGGGGCCGGAATTGGTCGGCTTTCGGACCCGTGGCGGCGGGCGTTTTCTTTCCCTCGGGAGCAAGCGGGACGCCCTCGATCCATTTCCACGGACCGCTGCGGATGGCATACACGCCGTTCGCACTTTGCAGAATCAGGTCGCGGCGGAGCGGTTGGGCGGAAGATTGCGCCAGGAAGGCGGAGAGCACGTTGACGCTGTCGGGCGCAGTGGTGGTGCGGAAGAGCTTCGTTTCACCCACGAGCGCCGCGACGGTGGCGAAAACATCCACGACGCCGATCATCTCGTTACTCGTGGTCGCCGCCGGAACCCGGCCGGGCCAGCGCACGAGGAAGGGCACCTTGAAGCCCCCTTCCCAGATGTCGTGTTTGCCGCCGCGCAGGGCGCCGTTGATTTTCAGACCGGCATCCATCGCGATTCTATTGGTTCCGGTTTTGCCACCGGGGTTGACGACGCCGCCGTTGTCGCTGGTGAAAATGATCAACGTGTTTTCGAGCGCGTTTTGTTTTTCGAGCGCGGCCAAGATCCGGCCGACGCTCCGATCAAGGTCGTGGATGAAATCGCCATAAGGTCCGGCCTTGCTCGTGCCTTGGGTCTCGGCAGAGGGCGTAACAAGTTCATGGACGGCAACCGGGGCAAAATAGAGGAAGAACGGACCAGGCTGGCGGGACCGTTGCGCGATCCAGTCGACTGCCCGCCCGGTGAGATCGCCCATCGTTTTCGGATCGTCGCGCTCGGGTGCATCGAGGCCGAGCTTGCCGGGTGCGGGCGCGAGTTTCGCGGAACGCAGGCCGAAGACGCGGTGATTTTCAACGAAGACGCGAGTGATGTCGTTGTGGTTTTGCGGCACGGCGAACTGGTAATCGAAGCCGAGTTCGAGTGGGCCGGGTTTGAGTTCCTTGGTGTAGTCGACGCGCCGCTCGGTGCCGTAGCCGAGATGCCATTTACCGACGAAGCCGGTGGCATAGCCGTGCTTCTTCAGGAGCGAGGCGATCGTGGGGCGCGTGGTCTCGATGAGGAGCGGGTCGAGGGTGTTGGCGACGCCACCGTGGTTGAGCGTCGTGCGCCAACAGTAACGCCCGGTGAGAAGCGCATAACGCGTCGGCGTGCAGACGGAGGACGGCGTGTAGGCTTCGGTGAAGCGCCGGCCCTCGCGCGCGAGGCGGTCAAGGTGGGGCGTGCGAATGAGCGCGGAGTCGGCGCCGTAGGCACCGAGACTGCCGTAGCCATAGTCATCGGCGAGGATGACGACGATGTTGGGCGCGGGCGGAGCGGCCGCCAGGCCGAGGGCGAAGCAAACAACGGAGAGCGCGGCTAAATTTCGAATCATGGTCGGGTGGGAAGCGGGATCGGCAGTTCATCGCTGGCAACGGCGTGTTCGCCACGGATAACCTTCCCCGCGAAGCCGGTCAGCCGCAGGTAGTGGTCGCTGGGCAGTCCTTCGTAGGTGACGAATTGCACGCCGAGGCCGGGACCGACGGGCGGGGTATTCGTCACCTTAAAAATCGCGGTGGCTTCATCGACTTCGTCAAACATCGCCACGTAAAGCATGTCGGCGCCCGCGCGTTTCGCGGCGGTGATCTGCGACCAAAAAAAACGGCCTTGAAGCCGGGGAATCGCGTTGAGCGGCGCCTCGGGCTTCATGTTGTGCCAACTGAAACCAGGGAAGGCGACGGGCAGAAAATCGATCCGACGTTCGCGGCACCACGCGATGTCCGGTTGCCAATAGGTCGTGGCGTGGGTCGCGGCAGCCTCGGGCGTGCGGTAGCGGCCGGGCGTCCACGGAGAAATCACGTCGGCGAGCGCGACGAGTTCAAGGAGCACCGGATCGGCGACCGCATCGCGGCTGACGGTGCGCCACCCGCTGGGCACGCCGAGCATGATCGCGAGGCCCCCACTCTCTTTGTCGTCCTTGAGAAAGGTGATGATCTTGCGCCAATCGTCGAGCGACGGGCGGGGCTTGTCGTCCTTGAAGCCGCAGCCCCAGAGCGCGAGCAGCGGTTTGCCATTGTGCCGCAGGTAAGCGGGATCACTCGTGAGCCGGGTATCGCGGAGCAGTTTTTTCCAATCGGCGATCAGCACGTCGGCCTGCCCGGGGGCGAGACTGCTGAGGTCATACATGAGGGCGTAGACGCGGCCATGTTGGCGCGCGCCGGCGCGGACGTTTTCCAAAACGGCGTTGTTGGCGGCGAGGGAATTACCGCGCTTGAGCGAATTGATGAAGCGCTGGAGGAAGACGCCGTCGATGCCGTGCTCCTCCATCCACGCGAAGTGCCGCACCACCGTCGGACGGAGATACGAGCTGAACACTTCGGCCCGGGTGCCGTCGGCGTGCACGAAGCCGGTCGGAAACCGCTCGGCGGCGGGAAACTCCGACAGGTCCGGCCACATATCGACGCGGACATTTCCGGGCGCCGGCATCACATTGCCGCGGGTCCAGTGATTATAGCCGCGCTTGGCCCCGTCGCCCTCGGCATTGAACCAACCCTGGTAGCCGACCATCACTTTGCCGGTGAGGGTGGAGGAATTGACGGGCAACGTCGGCGGTCCCACGCAGCTCGCGAGCAGGACGGCGACGAGCAGGCCGGCAGCGACTGACGTTAACTTTCGGATGAGAGTCATAGCTGGAGAAGGATTATGTGGGAAAACGCGGTTCACGGCGACTTCGGTCGCCGTGACTCCGACGATGCCTTGATAAACTCGGCGGAAAGCGCGCGCAGACGAGCCACGATTTCGGGGTGGGCGCCGGCCACGTCGTGTTGCTCGCCCGGATCGGCTTGGAGGTCGAAGAGCGCGCCGGCACGCAGCGGATCGCCGGTATTGAGGCCGGGATATTGGCTGGGGTGCGCTTGCCCGACCGGGGCGAGGATCGTGACGCCATCGGGCGCGCGGGGGTCGACCCACGGCGCGCCGGGCTTGAGGGCGGCGCGCGGTTGGCTGGCCTCGACATGCAGCTTCCAGCGGTCGCTGCGCACCGTGCGGAGCGTGGTGCCCTGAAAACCGAAGGTCGCCTCGTGGAGTTGCGCCGATTTTTCGGCGAGCACAGGCCAGAGCGTGCGTCCGTCGATGGCCCGATCGCCGGGGAGTGACCCGCCGGCACTCGCCAGCAACGTCGGAAACCAATCGTTCAAAATTGCGGGCATCGCGAGCGTTTGGCCGGCGGGAATCCGACCGGGCCAGCGTGCGATGCAAGGGACGCGCAAGCCGCCTTCCGAGGTCATGGCCTTCATTCCGCGCAAGCCGCCGTTGCTGCCGCCGAAGTAAGCGCCGTTGTCACTGGAGAACACGACGAGGGTATTGTCGTCGAGGCCGAGGGCGCGGAGTTTGGCCATGATCTGCTCCACGCTCCAGTCGAGTTCGGCCAACACGTCGCCGTAGAGACCCGCGCCGCTCTTGCCGGCAAATTTTTCCGAGACAGCGAGCGGTTTGTGCGGCATCGCGTGGGCGAGGTAGAGGAAGAACGGCCGTTCGCGATGCGCGGTGATGAAGTCGAGCGCCCGCTGCGTGTAACGCTGCGTGAGGGTCGCCTGCACCACGGGATACTCGGCGACGCTCTCCTGTTCGATGAGCTGCACCGGGCGCATGTCATTGCTGTAAAGAATACCGTAGTAGGAATCGAAGCCGCGGCGGGTGGGCCACGATTCGACCGTCTTGTGACCGAGGTGCCACTTGCCGATCATGCCGGTGGCGTAACCGCGGGGCCGGAGCAATTGCGGCAGGAGAACTTCGTCGGCGGACAAGGCGAGCTGGTCCGTGGCCGGTGTCCCGTCGGGCGTGGGGTTGCCCAAGAGGCCGTGGCGCGACGGATAGCGGCCGGTGAGCAGCGACGCTCGAGACGGCGCGCAGTAAGGCGTGGGCGCGTAAAATTGGGTGAAGCGCGCGCCCTCCGCCGCGAGCCGATCAATGGCCGGGGTGAGACGGAGAGGGCTGCCGTAGCTGCCGAGGTCACCGGAGCCCAGGTCGTCGGCGAGGATGAAAATGATGTTTGGCGAGCGCGTCGCGGCGGCGGCGGACAGAGCGGTGGCGGCGAAAATCGCCACCACCTGGAGAACGGCAGCAAGTCTCATGGCTCGGTGGCGTTCTTCTTCTTGCGGTCCGCCTTGGATTTCTTGGCCGCCCCGCCAGGGGCTTTCGAGGTGACGCGCTTGCCCACGCCGTCCATGGGCTCGGCCATCTGGTCGAGCCAGGTATCGTAGAGCTTCGTCAATTCGGCGACCTTGGCGGCGTTCTGCGGCGCGAGGTCGGTCGCCTCCGCCGGGTCCTTGGCCAAGTTGAAGAGCTCGACCTTCGTCTGCCCGCGCTGCTGGACGAGTTTCCAGTCGCCGGCGCGGACGGCAAAGCCACCCGCTTCGCCGCCTTCGCTCCAGTAGAACGTGTCGATGTGCTGCGACGATTTCCCGGTGAGCAGCGGCAGCAGGCTTTTACCGTCGAGCGGTTTGGCGGTCGGCAACGCGGCGCCGGCGGCCTCCAACGCCGTCGGCAAGATGTCGAGCGAGCTGATCGGGGTATCGAGGGTGCGACCGCCTTTGAAGGCCGCCGGCCATGATACGATGAACGGCGTGCGGATGCCGCCCTCGTAGTTTTGCTGCTTGGCGCCGCGCAGCGGGGTGTTGACCGCGCTCATCGCTTTTGAGCCGCCGTTGTCAGTAAGGAAAACGAGCAGCGTGTTTTCCCAAAGCCCCTCCTTTTTGAGCGTGTCCACGACCCGCCCCACGCCGAGGTCGAGGTGATGGAGCATCGCCATGAGGATGGCGCGCGCCTCGGTGATTTCGGGAAACTGCTTTTTGAACCGGGCGATATCGGCGGCGGGGGCCTGCGCGGGCGAGTGGACCGCGTTGTAGGCGAGATGAACATAAAAGGGCCGCGCCTTGTGCTTTTGGATGAACGCGACGGTTTCATCGGTGAGCCGCGTGGTGAGGTAGCCTTCGTCTTTGATGGGTTTGCCGTTCCGATACATCGGCGAGCCGTCAATATCGTCGAGCTTGAGGTAGTCGTGGGCGCCGCGACCGAGGAAACCATACCACTCGTCAAAGCCGCGGCCGACCGGGCTCTGCTCGACTGTGAGTCCGAGGTGCCATTTGCCAAACGCGCCGCTGACGTAGCCGGCAGGCTTCAGGAATTTCGGAAAAATGGTTTCTGTCTGCGCGATACCGCGCCCGCCTTCGCCGGCGGTGTAGACGCCCGCACGCTGTTGGTAGCGCCCGGTGAGCAGGCCGGCTCGCGTGGGCGAGCAGACGTTCCCTGTGATGTAGCCCTGGGAGAACCACACGCCCTCGCGCGCGAGCGCGTCGAGGTGCGGGGTGGAAACTTCCTTCGGGTGCTGAGGATTGAAGCTGATGTCGGCGTAGCCCTGATCGTCGGTGAGGATGACGACGATGTTGGGCGGGCGTGGGGCGGAAGCGGCGTGGGTGGCGACGGCGCCAAGCAACGCGGACACTACGGTGAGAAGAACGGGAAGTTTCATGCGGATAAGTGTTACTTGGCGGATTTGGTTTTTTTCGCCGAGCCGGCTGGTTTCGGCTCCCAGCGGAAACTCTCGCCCTCGGTGACGAGGCGCAGCGCATTCGTCTCCGGGCCGGGCGACGCGAAGTGTTTGGGCGCACTCTGACGCAACTCGGCCATGACTGACCGGTATTTTTCCTGCGGCGCGAGGTTGTCCCATTCGTTCGGGTCTTTGACGACGTCGTAGAGTTCCTCGGTGCCGTCGGCGTGATGGATATAGCGCCAGAGGTTGTTCACGATCGTGTAGCCACCGGGGAGCACATCGCAGAGCAGGACGTTCCGGTCTTTGGCCTGGGCGGGTTGGCGCAGGACGTTGGCGAGCGACTGGCCTTCGAGGCTGGCGTCGGGGGCGAGGCCGCACAGTTCTACCAACGTGGGGAACGTGTCGATGGCACTGACGGTCGCGTTGACGTTGGCCCTGCGCGCGATGCCGGGGCCGGCCCAGATGAACGGGATGTTGGCGGTGCGCTCCCAGAGCGAGTGTTTGCCCCAGTGGCCTTTCTCGCCGTGGTGATAGCCTTGGTCGCTCCAGAAAACGACAATCGTGTTATCGCGGGCGGCACTGGCGTCGAGGGCGTCGAGCACGCGGCCGAGCATGGCGTCGGCGTAGGAGATGCAGGCGAGATAGGCGCGGATGACCTCCTTCATCTCGCCGAGTTCGTTCAGCTTGTCGTGGATGGTGGCCTTGCGGCGGTCGTTGAATTTCTTGATCGCCGGCGGGAGATCGTCGGTGTCGCCGTCCTTGATCGGGGGCAGCTTGATCTCGTCGAGCGGGTAGAGGTCGTAATATTTTTTCGGCGCGTAGTTGGGGAAGTGCGGCGCGTAGAGGCCGAGCGCGAGGAAGAACGGCTGCGTGTGCGCGCGTTTGAGCACGCTGATCGCCCACTCGGTTTGCTGCGTATCGGCCATGTCCTTTTCGACTTCATTGGGGAGCGGAGCATACTCCATGAAGGAACGATCCGTGCCAGCGCGCGCCTCCCGCGTGAACTTACTGAAGGGCACCGGCGTCGGGAGTGGCGCGCCGCTGCGCCAGCTGTCAACGGGCCAGCCGGTTTTACGCTGAGCCGGCGTGCGCGGATTAAACTCCGTCCAGCCCCGCAAATCGACGTAGCCCGCGGGATGGTGAAACAACTTGCCCGTGCCGTAGGTCGCGTAGCCGCCTCGCTGGAGGGCGACCTGCATCGGGCGCAGTTCGGAGCGGTCGTGGTGATAGACCTGCGTGGTGTAGGCGCCCGTGGTGGACGGATGCCGCCCGGTGAACAGCGCGGTGCGAGACGGCGCGCAAAACGTGCCGCAGGCCTGCGCGTCTTGAAACGTCACCCCGCGCGCGGCGAGGCGATCTAAGTTCGGGGTCTTGGCGCGGATGCCGGAATTCAGCGGGCCGACCCAGTCGTTGAGATCATCGGTGGCGAAGAAGATGACGTTGGGCTTGGCAGGTTTGGACGGAGCGGCGGCGTGGGTCGTGAGCGCAGGGATCAGCAGGGAGGCGACGAGCAACGCCGTTTGCGCCGAGATGGACCGGGAGATAAAGATCATGAGGAGAGCCGAGGCAATGCGCTGGGCGGATTCAGATTGTTTTCAGCCCGACGCCATGACGGCGCGCCACGGCGACGCTGCGTTCGAACTCGGCGCGCTGGTATTGTCTTTCGAACGCTTTCGCGTCGGTGCCGGCGGGCGGCTTGACGAGCTCCAGCGGTCGGCCGCGGCGACAGAGCGCGAGGAAATCGGCGATGTCGGCGGCGCGAGTGTTGGGGTAAACCTTCCAATGATCGCGCTGGAGAAACGGGATCGGGCGAGGAGAATTGGAAATGATCTCCAGATTGAGCGGCGCGGCCGGGCAGTGGCGTTGCATGAGGCCGATGAACGCGGGCACGTCCATGAGGCCTTCGCCGAGAGCGGTCCATTGAAACGTCGCGCCCTCGGGCGATTCCCAGACCATCCAGTCGCGCACGCTCGTGCAGAGCACGTGGGGCCCGAGCAGTTCAAGCTGGCGCATCGGATCCTCCATGGCCCAGACCGCGTTGCCGGGATCGAGCATGACGCCGGTCACATCGGTGCCGGCCGCTTGGATGAGCTGGAGCAACTCCTCGGAGCGGAGATCGCCCGCGTGGTTTTCGACGGCAAACTTCACGCCGGCGTCGAGGGCTCGGCTGCGAACGGCTTTGAGGGTCTTGAGCAGTTCGGCCAGACGCGCCTCGATGCCTCCGGGAGTGGCCCGATCGGGAAAGGCGCCGATGCGGCAGTTGACCACGGGCGAGCCGAGATCGGTGGCCACGCGCACGCCGAGAGCGAGGAGGGCTTCCGCGTTGCCGTGCTCTTTCGTGAACGTGGTCGAGCCTTCCGCGACGCTGCCCACGCCGACGTTGATCCTGAGACCGCGCGCGGCGGCGGTTTCACGCAGGGAGCGCAAATGGGCGGGCTCGAGACTTTCAAACGGACGCAGGCCGTTCAAAAGCACGGCGTCGAGTTTTTGCTCGGCGGCGTAGTCGATCAGTTGGCGGGCCTTCCAACCCATGCCGCGCACCGAGTGGGCGTCGAGGCCGAGGGCGAGCCGAGGGGCCGCGGCGGTCGGTTGCGCAGCGCGCGAGTTTACGGACGCAGCCGCAGCGGCGACGCCCATGAGTTTGATGAAATCGCGGCGTCGAATCGGAGGCGGTTGAAGAACGATCGGATTCATGGGTCAGTAGGCGATGGTGGTGGTGAACCTGACGGAGCGTGGTTCCAGCAGATCAAATCGGCTGTAGGCCACCCCGCGGCCGCCCGGAAGGTTGTAAGGGGGAATGGCCGAGAATCGCTGCGGCAGGAGACCGTCCTGATTGAACAGATTCGAGACATTTACCTGATACGTGATTGAGCCGCGCATTTTTCCGAGGCCTGCGGGGTGCCGATAGCGCAGCATGAGATCGGCGACCGAGATCGGGCGGCCCTTGATCTCGGCCGCGCTGGCCGTGCGGCCGATAATGTTGGCCATCTGCCAGCGGTAGCCGAATCCGGTAGAGAAACCTTTCAAGCGCCCCGCGGTGAAATCGTAAGCCGTGAAGAGATTCATGCGGTGAGGTCGCAGGCCCCAGCGCTGCTCGTTCTGGCGTTTGTCTTCGTTGATCTCGGAGATCATGTTTCGAATTTCCTCCGCGACCGTAATGTTGTTGGTCGTGTTCAAAGTCGTGAGGTTCGCGGCGGGCGTGCGGTTCCCGAGTTCGATCCACTTGGCGACGGTGCCACCGGAAGAGAAGGCCGATGGGTTAACGGTGAACGTGCCGTTGGCATTTTGCGTCACGCCCTCCTTGAGCAGGTTACCCTCGAAGGTGTAGCCATACCACGGAATCGCATCGGCGCCGGATATGTTGGAGCGGATGCGGTCGGTGTAGGAGTAGTTCAGGGTGAGGCGCCAGTTTGCGGTCAGGTTGGCGACGGCGCTGAACTCGTAGCCTTTCGAGTCCTCGTCGAACTGGTCGGCGTTCACGGTCGGAGTGATGGCGGCCCGCGTCGCCGTCCATTCGGCGGCAGAGATCGGCCGGCCGGCACCGACGAGCACGCTTCCGAGCGCGTCGGCGATGCGGATGTTGCGGAGGTTGTATTGCGCGTTGATGCCGCCGCTCTTGGTCTGGCCGGTTTGGCTGGTGGTGAAGGCTACGGCCCGGAGCGAAAGGCGGTTGTCGAGGAGGTTCAGCGCCAAGCCGTAATCCTCGCCCTGACCGCGCGTGGGATCGGGGATCGTGCCGTTGGGCAGAACCTTGTTGGTGAACGTGGGCAGGCCGATGTTGCTGGAGCGGTTGCCGAGGATGGAAAGCCAGTCGGTGACATGCACCACCACGCCCTGCGAGCGCGTGATCCCCTTGAGGCGGTTGACGGTGGCTTTGGCGGGGTCGCGATCAACCCGCGGCGTCCGCAGGACGGGATCGGTGGAGTAGCCGAACGAGGTGACGTCGCCTTCGTCCTCGCGGTAGCCCGCCGTGGCGACAAGCCGCCGATTGAAGAAATGGCTGTGCGCCACGATCAATTTGGAGGCGAGTTCCTGCTCGGCACCGGCGTGGGTCGTGCCGGCGTCGCCGTCGATCCAGCCGACGTCGTAAGTGCGGCCGGCAGCGGTCACGGTCTTGGGCAAACGGCGCCAATCAGGCGCGATGAACGAGCCCGGATTTTTCTCATCGAGGTAGGCGCGCTGCAGCACGAGATTGCTGGCGTTTTGCGGGGCGGCGTTGAACGGCCCTCCCATCAGACCAAACCGACGGGCGTTGTAGAAATCCGTATCGTCGGAGCGCGAATACATGCCGGCGAAACGGTGCGTGCCGGCCCATTTCCACTTCGGGTCGAAGTCGTAGGACAACGAGACCCGGGATTCGCGGTAGGTGGCGTCATGCAGTTCGCTATACCACGGGGCGTCGATGTAGAGCCGGCCGGCATAGGGATTGACCGGACCATTGACGCCCAGCGTGCGGTTGACCTCACCGGCGATCAGCGGCGTGGAGCCCTTGATGAGCGGATTGTCGATCTTCACCTCCTGATAGTGGTGCGCCACGTTGAGGGTGAGCCGGGAAGTGATCCGCCAGTCGGCGGTGAGCGTGTAATTCTCCAAGCGGGTATTGCGATACATGCCGGGCCCGCCGGAGTTGATTTCGTAGGGCAAAATCGAGGGGTCGTTTAGCGAGAGTTGCACACCGCTGACCCCTGGCGTGCCGTCGGGCGCACGCACGGCGGGGTTGTTGTAGGAGCCGGTGATGAACGTGCCGCTCGAATCAAAAAAGGTGCTGTCGTTGTCGATGAAGATGAAGCGGCGGGTGGTGGCGGCCGTGCCCACGTTGCGGGCCGTCACACCCAGCGCGATCTGGGCGGCCGTGGGGTTGGTGTTGTTCGGCGTGAAGGTGACAGCGCCCACGCCCTTGGCGTTGCGGTTGTCGATCCAGGCCAGCGCGCCGTCGAAGGCCGGAAACGGCGCGACCACGGAGCGATGTTCACGGCCGGTTTCGCCGGTGGCGCGAAACGTGAGGCGATCCGTGGGGGTGAACGTGACCGTCCCGAATAGCCGATCCTTGTCGTAAAACGACGGCTGGCGCCAACCCCCGTTCTCCTGATGCAAGCCCGCCACCGCTAGAGCGAGCTTCTGCGGGATAATGACTTGGTTGTGGCGGATTGTGGAGCGATTCGTGCCGTAGTTGCCGAGTTCGTAGCTCAGACGCCCGCTCGTGCGCTGGGTGGTCGCAAGGATGGAACTTTGGTTGATAATGCCGCCCGCATCACCCACGCCGAAGAGAATGCTGTTGGGTCCGCGGCTGTCGTCGTAGCGATCGATGCGATAGCCGTCGTTGACCGTGATACTCTTGAAGTAGTCGATGCCCTGGGCCGAAAGGATGCCGCGCACATTGATGCGCTGGATCACGTTGGCGCCGCCGAGCATGTTGTTCGCGTTGGGGCCGGAGTTAACGTCCTGAGTGTTGATCTGCGAATTGACGGAGTAATCGATGATTTTTTCGATTTCGTTGAGCCCGAGATCGTCGAGGAAAGCCCGCGTGAAGACGGAGATCGATGCCGGCGTGTCGCGCAGGCTCGTGTTGAGCCGGCTGCCGGCGAGCGTGTTTTCGGCGCGGTAACCTTTGTCGTCGGCAGCGTTGACGGTGAACGGGCTGAGTTCGACGACCGGTTCGCCTGCCGGCTCGATCCGGGCGACGGGAGCCGCCGGTGGCGGAACCGTTTGTGCGAACAGCTGGACCAAGGGCAACGTGCAGAGGGCGGACAACAGAACGGGGACTTTTAATTTCATGGGGTTATCGGGGGAATTTTTTGCCGCTCGTTTCCGGGGCCCAACGAACAGAACAGGGGCGAGATGATCCTATCAGGGCGCGGCCACCCGCCTTTGCGCGGCAGCTTGCGAGCGCACGTCGGCGAGGAGCTTCCGGCCGCGCTGCGCGATGGCGGAAAATTCCGGGGCCTTGGCGAGATTGGTCCATTCCCGCGGGTCACCCTCCAAATCGTAAAGCTCGTTGAGCTCGGGCTGGCCCCATTCCGTGTAGCGCCAGCGGTCGAAACGGATCGCCGTGCCGAGAGTCTCGCCGCGTTTCACGACGGTGTAGGCCCAATCCTTACCGGGAGCTGAGGCATCGCGAAGCTGCGGCGCGAGCGAGCGGCCTTGGAGATGCGCGGGCGGCTTGACCGAGCACAGCTCCGCGAGCGTGGGAAAGAGATCCAGCATCTCGACGAGGCCGCGGGCCTGAGCGCCGCGCGTCACGCCGGGCACGCGCACAATCAGGGGAACGCGCGCCGATTCTTCGAAGAGCAGGACTTTCCCCCACATAAAATGCTCGCCGAGATTGTAGCCGTGGTCGCCGACGAACACGATGATCGTGTTGTCCCATTGCCCCGCGGCGCGCACCGCGTCGAGGATGACGCCGAGCTGCGCATCGATAAACGAAATGCACGCGTAGTAGGCCTGGGTGAACTCGCGCCGCCGCGCGTCATTTTCCTGTCCGAGCGCGGGGAAGCCGTAGTCCGTATACTGTTTCGTCGCGGCAATCGCCGGAATGTCGCTCCAGTCATTTTTGGGCGGGTTGACCAGTTTCAGCGAATCGCGCGGATACAGGTCAAAGTAGCGATCCGGCGCGAGAAACGGGATGTGCGGCTTGTGCAGACCGACCGCGATAAAGAATGGCTTCTCGCCATGGGCGCGGTCGGTGAGCCACCCGGCGACGCGGCGGGCGTTTTTGCCGTCGTCGTGCTGCTCGTCCCGCAAGCCTGTCGGGCCATAGCCGGGTCCGAGACCCTTCACGCCCTGATTGCGCGTTTGGGGTGCGACCGTGAGCAGATGCTCGCGCCACTTTGGGCGGTTGCCCGGTTTGGTCACCGGCCCGTGCTCAAGTTCGAACTTCTCGCGCGCAACCCGCTCGACCGCCATCTCGTCATTTTCGAATGCTTCCGCGAGATCCCACGTGTTGCCGCCGGGATTGTCGGTGCGTTTGTGAAAGACCTTGCCCACCGAGGCCGTCCAATAGCCGGCGTCGCGAAAAATCTGCGGCATCGTCGGGGTGCCGGGGCGGGTTTCGGCCAACGTGACCACGTTGTCCAAGACGCCGGTGCTCTCGGGATACAACCCGGTGAGAAACGAGGCGCGCGTCGGCCCGCAGACGGGATATTGGCAATAGGCGCGGCGGAACGTGGTGGCTTCAATGGCGAGCCGGTCGAGCACCGGGGTCAGCACGCCCTCATAACCGGCCGGCGAAATCCGCGCGCTGAGGTCGTCGCTGATCACAAAGAGCACGTTGGGCCGGCGGGCCGGCGCCGTGCCATCGGCGGCAGCTACGCTCAACAGGCCGAGCAGAAGGAATGAGGGGATGGAAACGAGAAAGTTGCGCATCGGCGGGGGTGGTTTCGGACAAAATTGGGGCAGAGGTGGGCCAGTGATGGCTGAGAAAGGGGGCGGAGCCGCACAGGCGGTGGGGTCAAAGGCTATGCCGCGAAGGAGGCAGGTTTGGACAAAATCTTCCCAAGAGCGTTTGCGAGCAGAACGGGAGCAGCGTGCGATTGCCGGGCCGGGCGCGCGGACGTTTGAAAGCTCAGGCCAAGCCGAGTTTCTTGAGCACCTCGGGCGGGGGACCGTCAAATGAGGCCAGCGGGACGTTGGCGACGTAGCCGATGTCCTTCATGCCCTCCGGCGTGGTGTAGAATCCACCGGCGGTGAGATCGCGGAAGCGTTTGAAGAATCGCGCGGCGGTTTTGAATTCGGGCTTCGCTTTGGCGACGAGGCAGATGTCTTCACAGAGGGCGTTTTTCTGGCGAAGAATGAGACTTCCGAAGTCCGATTGAAATCGGCGCTGCGACTCGGCCTCGATCCATGCGAGGCCCTCGACCACGATCTGGCGGTCTTGATCGTGCTCAGGGTAGGGCGCGCTGATCCACTCGTCGATGAACGCGGGCACGCCAACCGTTGAAGCGGCCGGTGAGGTCGAGTCGGCCGGGATGATGGTATCGCAAAGAGCGGTGGCGGTGCGGAGCTGATCTTCGGTGAAGGTCAACGGCCAGAGGTCGCCGGGCTTGTAGGTCTTTTGAAGATCGGGGTCGGTGCCGTAGCCAACGGCCGACGTCGGCGTGGCGGCGCTGAGAGAATTCTCATCCAAAAGTGCGATCGAGGCGGCGGCCGCGAACATCCACTTGATTGAAGTCCGACGGTCCATACCGGCGGCAGGGCGTTGGGGGAAGGGTTTCATGTCAGACATTTCCTTTCTTCATTTCCCCGATCAGGTAGTCGCCCATGCGCCACGCGAGGGCCATGATGGTGAGCGTGGGATTCTTGTCGGCGTTGGAGCAAAAGGTGGCGCCGTCACCGAGGAAGAGGTTGGGCACGTCCCAGGTCTGGCCAAAGGAATTGGTCACCGAGGTTTTGGGACTGTCACCCATGCGGGCGCCGCCGACCTCGTGTTTCACGTTGCCGCCCGGCCGAATGGCCGTGAGCGGATTGGCGGCGGGGGGTTGGCGGACTTTTCCGCCCATGGCTTCGATGAGTTGCGCAAATGTTTTCTGGGCATGGGCGACCTGGCGGAGTTCATGGTCGGACCATTGCCAATGAAAGCGCAGGGCCGGCACGCCCCACTTGTCTTTCACGACGGGGTCGAGTTCACAGAAACAGTTTTCGTTGGGAATCATTTCGCCCCGGCTCGCGAAGCTCACCGAAGCGCCGTAGTAGCGCCGGGCATCCTCCTTGAACTGCCGGCCAAAACTGCCGCCGGTAAGGTGCTCGAGGTTGGCGCCGGTGGTGACGTTGGGCATCCTTCGGCCGGTGCTGAACTCAACGTGGTAGCCGCGGGCGAAATCCAGTTTGCCGGCGAGCTGGTCGCCATAGAGCCACCACGGGATGTAGACGTGCGCGCCGCCCGCGCCGTCTTCATTGTGGACCGGCAGATTTTCCAAGAGCGGGATGTGGCCGCCGAGCGCGGCGCCGACCGTATCCATGATGTATTTCCCCACGACGCCGCTGGAGTTGGCGAGACCTTGGGGGAAACGGGCGGACTTGGAATTGAGGAGAATGCGCACGGAGTCGCAGGAACTCGCGGCGAGCACGACGACGCGGGCGGTGGCGCGGCCCTCGGCACCGGTTTTCTTGTCGACGTAGATCACGCCGGTGGCCTTGCCGGCGGCGTTGAGCGTGACCTCACGGACCATCGCATCGGTGAGGATGTCGAGGTTGCCGCTGGCGAGCGCGGGCGGCAGGTGGACCGTGGTCGATTGGTAGTTGGCCTTGGTGGCGCAACCGCGACCGCACTCGGTGGCCCAGAAACAGGCGGCCCGGCTCCGCATCGACTCGGCGAGGAGGCGCTGCGCCTTGGGGTTGCCGGGGTGGAGTTTGGCGGGGATCGCGTCGGCATCTTGGCGGACGCTGAGCACGGCGCGGTGAATCGGCACGACGGGCAGGCCGAGTTTTTTCGCGCGCTGTTGGGCGAGGAGTTCGCCGGCGCGGGCCTTTGGAGGCGGCAAGAGCACGCCGGGGGAAGAGTCGGGGGTGTTTTCGAGACCCGTGTTCGAGCCGTAGACGCCGACGAGCATCTCGACTTTGTCGTAGTAGGGCGCGACATCCTCGTAGCCGATGGGCCAATCGAAGCCGAGTCCGTCGCGGCGGTGCGGCTTGAAATCGTAGGGCCCGTTGCGGAGCGAGATCCGGCCCCAGTGGTTGGTGCGGCCACCCAACATCCGCGCGCGCCACCACGTGAATTGGCGCGTGGGATCGGCGGAGGCGTTGGTGTAGGGCTCGCCGGGGACCGCCCAGCCGCCGTCCACCGTTGAATCGTAAAAGCCCATCGGCTTGTCGGGTGTGTTGGCGGCGCGCAGCGGAGCCTGTCCGTCGGTCTGAAACATCGGCGTCTCCTTCACCGGGTCGTAGTTTCTCCCGGACTCAATCATCAGGACTTTCAAGCCCTCCATGGTGAGGGTGTAGGCGGTCTGGCCGCCTGCGGCGCCGGAACCGACGACGATCACGTCGTAGGTGGGCTGAGTTTTGTCGGACGTAATGATCGGCATAGTGGGGAGACGGTCAGCGCACGGAATCGAACAGGCTGCGAATCTGCGCAGGCGTGAGGGCGCGATGGAACACGGTGAGTTCGTCCAGCTTGCCGTCCCAGAAACCGGCATTGTTGAGCTCGGGCTCGAGGCCGTCGCCCAGCTTGACGCCGATCCCAAGCGAGGAAGGGGCAATCTGCGTCAGGCCGTCGCAGGGTGTTGCGGCAACTTCCTCTCCGTTGCGATAAAGGCGCAGCATGGTGCCATCGAGGGTAAAGGCGACAAACTGCCATTCGCCGAGCGGGAGCGGGACGGAGTCGCGGACACCAATCTCGGCACCGGCTTGGTCGTGCACATGCACCTCGAGACTGCCCTCGTCGTGCCATAGACCAAAATGGAACTGGCCCCCTTGGTTTCGCCCGGCGTTTTTCGCCCAATTTTTCGCGATGCTGGCCCAGCGCGGGCGACTCTCCGCCCGCACCCAGGCGCACACGGTGAGGGCGGCCGCCGGAGCGGTGAGGAAATCCGGGACCACGGCATAGCTGCGGTCAGTCGAGCCGCCGAGGCGCAGGCCAGCGCCGATTTTCCCCGGGGCCGACGTGCGCTCGCTCGCGCCGCGAATGATCCGGCCGTGGAGATGTTGGACCGAAACGTCGACGAGCTGGGTAGCGTCGGGCGTTATCTTCATCCGGTAATCGGCAATCGGCTCAAATTGCCGAATCAGATCGCGGTAGCTGCTCCCGGGCTCATCCAGCGTGCGGATGAACAGCTCGGGCTGGAAATCGATCCCGGTAGGCGTGCGCGTCCGGGTGTCGATCCGGGAAGCGCGGCTTTCGGTGAGCCGGAGCGAGTCTGGCTCACCGTTGTTCTGAATCATGACTTCACCCTTGAAGACGTGAACATCGCTGCTCCGGGCGCCGGCACTCACGCCAAACTCGGTGCCGAGATCAACGATCTTGGCGCTGGGAGTTTCGATGGTGAAGCCGATGGCCTGGGCGGGCACGTTCGCGGTCGCATTGCCCTCGGCGAGCCAGAGCAGGGTCGCGCTGCGGAGATCGAAGCGGGCGGGTGATGCGAGCACGATCACGACGCCACTCGGGTAGGTCAGCTCCAGCAAACCACCGCGGAGGTGCAGGGCCCCGCCGCGCAAGGTCGAGCCGACGGTGGCGGGGGTAAGGCGTTCATCCGCCAAAAGCTCGGCGCCGCTGGCATTTGAAATGGTGGCGATGGGACCGCCGTGGGCCGTGGAACCGGTCGGCGCGTATCGCCAGGCGAGGAGCGCGGCCACAATGAAGCACGCGGCGATGGCGACAAACCGCCAATCGCGCAAAAGCGAAACCCGTCGGCCGGCGTGCCGGGCTTCCGGCGGCACGGGGCAGGCAAAACGGCCGTGCGTCAGTCGCAACTCGGCGCCGAGCATCGCAAGGGCGGCAAAGGCATCGCGGGCGGCGACGGATTCGGCGAGGATACTTTCGAGCTCGGCGACCTCGGCGTCGGCGAGAACATTGTCGCGTAGTTTCTCCGCGAGCTCGGCGAGCCGATTGAGTTCGCCGGAAGAGAGTGACGAAGACGGGTCGCTCATGGCCGGGCCGAGTGGAGCTTGGCGTTGACGCACCCAACCAGGCGCACGTGGAGACGGGCGAGAGCCTTGTAGACGGCGTGGACGGTGCTGCCGACGTGATCGGCGATTTCGTCCACGTTCTCACCGGAGTGGTAGCGCCGGCGCACGAGTTCAGAATCGCGCTCCTTCAGCTGGCCGAGGCAGGCGCGGAGAGCTTCGGCGCGATCGGTGGATTCCCAACGGGCATCGGCGAGGGATTCCGCAAGCGATTCGATCGTCTCGTCACTCAGGCGAGCCTGCGCCCGCTTCTGACGGGCATAATAGCTCATGACCTGAAACCGCGCGATCCGCAGGGCCCACGCGCCGAAATCGGTGCCGGTCTGAAACTCGCCGAACTTCCGCCACAGCACCAGGCAGGTTTCCTGCATCACGTCATCGGCATCGGGGCCGCGCGGCACGAGCGAAAAAATCAAACCCGCGATCCGACGTTGGTTTTGCAGCAGCAAACGGGTGAAAACTTCACCGTCGATCAATGTCCGGGTTACTTGCATCGGGCTGGGGTTGCGGGGGGATACCTGCGGAGAAGTAATACCGCCGGGTATCCCAAACTGGACAAAAATCCGCGGGCATTCTCAAGCGTCCGACGTGATCCGCGATCAGGCCGCGTGCCTCGGCCGCCACGAGCCCTCGTTTTGAGGACAGAAATCAGGCTCTTCTTTGGCCGGACGCCGCCGGCTTCAACATCGTCTTGGAATGCACCGGATTTGGCGAGGTTAGCCGGCGGGAGGAGTCGACGAGGAAACCACGGTAGGGGCAGCGGCTGGAGTGACCAATCACGGGACGCATGCAAAGATGAATCCCGTTGGCTTGCGTGGGTTGCTCGGTGTCACGCTCGACCGCGCGATCACGGCCGGCGGAGCCCGCACGGGGCTAGAATCTCACACTCGCCGTGAGTTCATAGGTGCGGGGCTGAACATAGATCCGTTGCAGGTAGTGCGGCGTGCCGTTGCCGGCATCGACGGCGCTGTTCGGAAAAGTCTCATCGTGATTCAGGACGTTTCGCACCCGGAACGAAACCAACCAGTTTCTGTTTTTGCCCAGCAGATTGTTTCTCCAAGTGTAGCTGGCGAACGCATCGGTCACCAAGGACTCGGCGCCTTTGAACGCGTTCTTCACGATGAACGTGCCGGCAACCTCCGGGTAGCCGATCGTGGGCGCATCACGCCAGCGCGCACTGCCGCCCACCCGCAGACCCTTCAACACCCCCTGATCGAAGCCGTAGCTCCCGACCACGTTCACCAGCCAATTGTTGCCGCGGATCCGGGCGCCACCGATTTGGGCTTCGTGGTAAGCCAGCCGACGTTCGATTCCTTGGATGTAGGTTCCGATCGTCCGGGTGGCATTGAACGCGGGGTTGGCGATGAGCGACGTGATGGCCGCGTCACTGCGGAAGGGCAGGACGTATTGTTCATACCAAGGCCGGGTGAATTTGTAGGTGCTGTTCAGCGTCGCATCGTTGTAGGAAACGTTCAGCGACATCCGCAGTTGTTTGGTCGGATTGAGGGTCGCCTCCAGTTCATAACCCTCCGTCAAATCCGACTCCACGTCCGACCAGAGCTGGTTGCCCGTGTAGTCGGCGAAACGGGGCGAGCCCGTCACCTTGGCGCCAAAGCCGTTGAGAACCATGCCCTCGAGGTAGCGTTCAACGTAACCGTTCTGCCGGGCCATCTCGATGCCGATAGCGCCATCCCGCAGCGGGTTTGAGACCCGGTTGAGGGCTTCGTTGTTAAAGTAATTCAGCTTCAGAATCACGCGGTCGTCCAAAAAGAACCCGCGGAGACCGAGATCATAGCCTTGGCCCTCCTCGTCGGGCAGGGTTTGGCGAAAGATATCATAATTGGTGCCGCCGGCACCCACCGTGTTCGTCGAGGTGTTGGCGAAAGCATCGAGCCACTTGGTGACTTTGACGACCGCGCCAAAGTTGTAGTTTTTGACCGATGACTTTCTCGCCGGACTGAACGCGCCCTCGCCCCGGTTGCGAAAAAGCCGGGTGACCGGATCCTGCGCGAACACAAAATTCCTGGAGCTGATTTCGTCTTGGCGCATGCCCGCCGTGAGAATCAGCCGACGGGAGAACAGTTCCCACTGGCCGAGGGCGGCGTAGGATTTGGTAGTCTCCGGGGCGTAAACGGGATTGAGGCGGTTCAAGAAACCCGACCTGACCGCAGGAACGACCCCGCCCGGGATGGCCGGGTTGGCGGCTTGGTTCAGGTCGGATTTGCCAAACTCCAAAGCCGGAAAGTGAACGGGTTGTCCGGGCAGCAAATAGTAGCGCCGGCGGATCTGATTTTGGGTATCTGCGAGCACGCCGGTCGGCAGGACTGAGAGCGTGGTCATCTCCTCCGGCTGGGAGAAATAGCTGTCGACGTTTCGGTAATAATGAAACGCGACCGCAGTGAGCTTGCCGAAGTCGAAGCCCTTGATGGGCTCGATGCGACTCAGGTCGATCTGTTGGGTGATGGTAGCGCGATACTGTTTCGTCACCGTGTCGCGTTGCTCCAGCTTGGCATTGCCCTCGACATACGGGACTCCGAAATAGGGATTGAGCGGCTTCGTGGGATCCGGGTTATTCGACGCCAACTGGGTCGGGAGATAGTAGTTGGGGTCGATGAAGACCTCGTAGTCGCCGCGGGTGATCGGCTGCCAGTCTTCGTTGAAGACATCTTCGTAGGCTCCGGCCAATTCGAAGTAGGTTTTTTCCAAAACCTTCTGCTGCCATGAGCCCGCATACTTGTCGTAGCGGGTGTTAAAGTGCTCCGAAGGTCCGGGCACCATGGTGCTCAGCGGAAAGTTGACCCCGGGAATCACGGTGCGTGGGGAAATCGAAGTCGAGTTTTGGGTCAGGCCATTCACGAACGCCTCCGAACCCCGTGATTTCGATTTCCAATTCTGCACACCCAGCTCCGGCGCGTTCATGATATAGAGGAGATAATTGGCGGTCGAAAACCCTTGGGTGACCCCGGCGCGGACGTTGCGGGCCGCCGTTTGCGCCGCCCCCGTGCCCGAAGCGACGAGGAAATTGTCGATCCGGTTCGCTTTGTCGAAGTTGCTCAACGGGGAGTTGAGCCAGGCGGAGACGCTGTCGTAGGCGAGGTAGGCGCGGGGAATCGATTCCTCCAATTCGCCCGTTTCCGCACTCACGTTGAAGGTCGCACCCTTGAAAGGCTCGATGGTCAGATTCAGGTAGCCCGAGTTGCGCCGCGCATACTGCAAGTCGCGCGGGGTGCGCTGATCCGTGGACACGGCGGCGAAGCGCGCCGCCAACTTTCGCGGAATGAGAACCTGGTTGATATCCACACTGGCGCGCTTGGAGCCCTCGGAATCGAAACGCAGCTCCAGGCCAAAAGTGTTGGCGTTGAATCGTCCCAGCTTGTTCGTGGCATCGAGTCCTCCGCCGACCGAACCCAAGCCGAAGAGCAGGGAATTGGGGCCCCGGGATTGGGTCACCGATTCGGTGTTGTAGTTGTCCACCTTCACCCGACTGGTGAAGAAATTGTTCGTCAGCGAATTGGAGCGAAAGCCCCGCACCATGAATGGCGTGCTGTTGCGCGAGTTGACGCCTTCCGGGTCGGAGGAATCCCCGTTGAAGGCCCGGGTGCTGGGCAGAAACTCCAAAGCTTCCTCGTAGTTCACCGCGCCGATATCCCGCATGAACTCCTCGGTGAGCACCGAAATCGGGTTCGCCAGATCGCGGACCTGAGACCTCAACTGGGTCCCGGAGAGCGTCTCCGAGGCATAGTAACCTTTGTTCGCATCGGTGCTGACGACGAACGGGTTCAATTCGACCGGGGCTTCCTGGGCCACCGAGGCAACGGAGGGCGGGGGTGGCGCGACCGATTGGGCGAGAGCAGTGGCCGCGATCAGGGAAATAGTCAGGGCAAGGCAGGGATTTTTCATTTTTGAACGGGTGAGCGGGGTTAAATACGCGCACCGACTCCGAGAGGCGGCGACGCAATTTCTGAACAGGAACGAAACGTTCTTCGTGACCGTTGACCATCTCCCTTTTCGGGCTCGGTGTTCCGCTCCTACGGTTAGAACCGCGCCGCGATTGCGACGCACATTGGCGGTTCATGACACCCACCACGCAATGACGGGTATTGGCCGAGGACGGAAACGTGGTCTCTTTTCGTTCGGCCTTTTCGTCTCGCGCGGGAAGCCGGTAGCCGTTGACCCCATGTCGCAACCGTTCGACCAGCCATGGGATCACCCGCCCATCGCGTCTTGAATTCGATCCGTAATCCTCGCGCCGCGCCCTCGACCTCGCCCTTTCTCGCCTCTTGATTAAATCGAGAACTCACAGAGAAAGACTACACTCCTTCGGCCCACCCGCCCAACTCCACAAAATGGACCCCGCTCGCGCATTCCCCGTGAGGTAAATAAATCCCATGCATCTCCCGCTCTCCCGCGCTTTTTCGCTCCTTCTCGCCTGCTTTCCATCGCTCTTTTTCTCCGCCTCCACTGCGGCCTCAGCCGCAACTCCCCGCCCGCCGAACGTCATCGTTATCTTCTGCGACGATCTCGGCTACGGCGATGTCGGCGTGTTCGGCGCCAAGGGCTACGCGACGCCGCACCTTGACCTCCTTGCGCGCGACGGCGCGATGTTCACTGGTTTTCACGTCTCACAACCCGTCTGCTCCGCGTCACGCGCCGCGCTCCTCACCGGCTGCTACTCCAACCGCCTCGGCATTCATGGTGCGCTCAACCCCAAGGCCACCCACGGCATCAACGCCGCCGAGACCACGCTCGCCGAACTCTTCAAATCGCGCGGTTACGCGACCGGCATGGCGGGCAAGTGGCACCTCGGCCACCACGCTCCGTTTCTCCCGGACCGCCATGGCTTCGACGAATTTCTCGGCATCCCTTACTCCAACGACATGTGGCCCTATCACCCCGAGGCCAAACCCGGCACCTATCCGCCGCTCCCGCTGTTCGAAAACGGCCGCGTGATCGACCCCGCCGTCACGCCCGCCGCGATGGACGACTTCACCGCCCGCTTCACCGCGCGCGCCGTCTCTTTCATCGAGCGCAACCGCGCCGCGCCGTTTTTCTTCTACCTCGCCCACCCGATGCCGCACGTCCCGCTCGCCGTGAGCGCGAAGTTCAAAGGCAAATCCGGCGCCGGTCTCTACGGCGACGTCATGCTCGAGCTCGACTGGTCCGTCGGCGAAATTCTCCGCGCCCTCGAGACCCACGGGCTCGACCGCGACACGCTCGTGATCTTCACCAGCGACAACGGGCCGTGGCTGAGCTACGGCAACCACGCGGGCAGCGCCGGTCCGTTCCGCGAGGGCAAGGGCACCGCTTGGGAGGGCGGCACCCGCGTCCCCTGCCTGATGCGCTGGCCCGGAAAAATTCCCGCCGGCCTACGCAGCGACGCCACTTTCATGACCATCGACTTGTTGCCCACGCTCGCCCGCCTGATCGACGCCCCGCTTCCCGCGCTCCCCATCGACGGTCGCGACGTCTGGCCGCTCATCGTCGGCCGCCCCGACGCCGTCAATCCCCACGAGGGTTACGCCACCTGGTTCAACCAAAACGAGCTTCAGTCCGTCCTGTCCGCCGACGGCCGCTGGAAACTCGTCCTCGCCCACCGCTACCGCACCCTCGCCGGCCGACCCGGCGGACGCGACGGCTTGCCGGCGAAATACGAGAACGTCGCCCTCCCCGCGCCCGCGCTCTTCGAACTCGCCCGCGATCCCGGCGAGACCACCGATGTCGCCGCCGCCCACCCCGAGATCGTTCAACGTCTCCAAGCCTTCGCCGAAAAATGCCGTGCCGACCTCGGCGATTCGCTCACCGGCCGCACCGGCACCGGCCTCCGCGAACCCGGCCGGTTCGCCCAGTAACTCGACCATCAGTCTTACCCCAATGCATCCGCTCCCCTTCTTCCGCTTTCTCCCCCTTTCTCTTTCGCTTCTGCTCCCCGTCTCCGCCGCCACCGGAGCCGCCACTCCAGCCGCCTCTACTTCGCCCAACGTCCTCTTCATCGCCGTCGACGACTTAAACGACTGGATCGGGCCGTTGCGCGGCCACCCGCAGGTCAAAACACCGCACCTCGACCGCCTCGCCAAGCGCGGCATCACGTTCACCAACGCCCACTGCGCCGCGCCGCTTTGCAACCCGTCGCGCGCGGCGGTCTTCAGCGGTCACCAACCGTTTCAAACCGGCGTGCTCGCCAACGACGAAAAGACGATCCGCTCGGCGCGCCCCGATCTCGTCTTGCTCCCCCGGCACTTTCAAGAGGCCGGCTACCGCACCTTCGGCACCGGCAAACTCCTCCATCAAAAAGGCACCGGCCTCTGCGAAACGGAGTTCTACCCCGAGCAGCGCTGGAGCCCGTTCGCCCCCGAAGCCGTGCTCTACACCGCCGAAGAACTGCCCTCAAAGGGTTCCGCCAATCCGCAGCACCACACTGTCCTCAAGGGCCGGCCTGTTGTTCTTCCGCTCAACCGCATGCCCAGCGACCGTGCCGCCGCTTCCCGCAACGGAGAGTCCTTTGACTGGGGTCCGGTCGATGTCGATGACGCCGATCTGGGCGACGGCCAAATCGCTGACTGGGCCGTGCAGCAAATCCGCACCCAAGCGAAAACACCCGCGCAGCCTTGGTTTCTTGCCGTCGGTTTTTATCGCCCGCACATCCCGCTCTTTGCTCCGAGAAAATATTTCGATCTCTACGCCGGCCTCGACATCCAACTCCCCGCCACCAAAGCCGACGACCTCGCCGACCTCAGCGACACCGGCCGCCAGTGGGCCCGCGATCCCGTCACCGCCGGCTCCCACGCGTCCGTGGTGAAACATGGCCAATGGAAAGCCGCCGTCACCGCCTACCTCGCGTGCGTCTCGTTCATCGACGCCCAAGTCGGCAAACTCCTCGACGCCCTCGACGCGAGTCCCGCCGCCGCCAACACCGTGATCGTCGTCTGGGGCGACCACGGATGGCACCTCGGCGAAAAGGAACACTGGGGTAAATGGACCGGATGGCAGCGCTCCACCCGCGTGCCGTTGCTGATCGCGCCTCCGATGAGCGGCGCGACCGCGAACTTCCCCCGCGGCGCTACCTGCGCCGATCCCGTCGGCCTGATCGATCTTTACCCCACCTTGATCGACCTGTCCGGAATCGCCGCCCGCCCCGGTCTCGCCGGTGAATCACTCGTGCCGCTCCTAAAAACCCCGACGACCACCTCCGGCCGCCACATTCTGACCAGTTTCGACGTCGGCAATTTCTCCGTCACCGGCGCCCACTGGCGCTACCTCCGCTACGCCGACGGCAACGAAGAACTCTACGACTCCGTCAACGACCCGCACGAATGGACCAACCTCGCCGGCCGCCCGGAGGTGCGTGCGATCCAGCAAGTGATGGCGGCGAGAATTCCGGTCCTTCCCGCCAGCCCGGCCGACGCTTCCGCTCCACCCGCCAAATCCAGTCGCAAGAAAAAGAACGCCTCGCCCTGAGCTAGGCTTTCCTCGCACCGATTTTTTTCGCCCTCCGCTATCCACCCCGCCTCCTCTCGCATGAAAGCCCGCCTTCTTCTCTCCCTCTCTCTTTCCCTCCTTCTCTCCCTCTCCGCTACGGCTGCCACCACGGCGGAGCCAAAGCCGGACCGGCTGACGACCTACAAAACCGTGAACGGACTCGAGCTGAAGTTGCACGTCTTCGAGCCGAAGGGCCACCAGCCGTCGGACCGGCGGCCCGCTATCGTCTTCTTCTTCGGCGGCGGCTGGACCAGCGGAGAAGCGAAGCAATTTTATCAGCAGGCCCGAGCCCTCGCCGATCAGGGAATGATCGCTTTTTCCGCCGAATATCGGGTGAAGAGCCGCAACCAAACCACACCCTTTGAGTGCGTGCTGGACGGCAAGTCGGCGATCCGCTGGGTGCGTCAGCACGCCGCCGCGCTGGGCGTCGATCCCGAGCGTATCGCCGCGGCCGGCGGTTCGGCCGGGGGCCACGTCGCCGCCTGCACCGGCATGGGACTCGGTGGCGAGGAGGCGGCCGAAGACGCAAAAATCAGCTCCGTGCCCAACGCCCTGATTCTCTTCAACCCCGTGCTCGACACCACGGAGCAGGGTTACGGCGCGAAGAGCTTCAAGCCCCATCAACAGACCGCTCTCTCGCCCTGTCACCACGTGCGCAAGGGACTCCCGCCGACGATCATCTTTCACGGCACGGCGGACACCACGGTGCCTTTCGAAAACGCCGAGCGGTTCACCCGACTCACGACCGCAGCGGGCAACACCTGCGTGCTCGTGCCGTTCGAGGGAAAGGGACACGGCTTCTTTAACGGAAAACTCTTCCGCCCCTCATCCGACGGCGCCGACTACGAAACGACGATGCGACGCACGACCGAGTTCTTGGCCACGCACGGTTTCATTAGCGCCAAGCGCTGAAGCCGATTCCTGAAAAAAACCTCTTCCCCATGCGTCTTCTCCTCCTCTCGCTTTCCCTCCTTCTCCCTCTTTCCGCTACTGCTGTCTCCGCCGCCGCACCCGCCCCGCGTCCCAACATCATTGTGCTTCTCTGCGACGACCTCGGCTACGGCGACCTCGGCGCTTTCGGCCACCCAGAGATTCGCACCCCGCACCTCGACCAGCTTGCCCGCGACGGCGTGCGCTTCACCGACTGCTACTCGGCGGCGCCCGTTTGTTCGCCGTCCCGCGCCGGCCTTATGACCGGCCGCAATCCTTACCGTCTCGGCATCCGGGACTGGATTCCGCCCAACAGCGGCATCTTTCTCCGCTCCGGCGAAATCACCGTCGCCCAGCTCCTCAAAAAAGCCGGTTACCGCACGTTGCACGCCGGCAAGTGGCACCTCAACAGCCGCACCGACGGCACCGAAACCACCCCCGGTGACGCCGGCTTCGACCATTGGTTCTACACCCAAAACAACGCCGGCCCCAACCACCTAAATCCGCGCAATTTCAACCGCAACGGCACCCCCGCCGGACCGCTCGAAGGCCCGTCGTCGCACCTCGTCGTCGTCGAGGCCACGCGTTGGCTGGATTCCCTCCGTGCTTCCGCCGCCGCTCCCGCCGCTCCCTTCTTTCTCAATCTTTGGTTTCACGAGACGCACGAACCCGTCGCCAGCGCGGAGGAGTTTCTCGCGCAGTATCCCGACGAGAAAAATCCCGACCGCCGCCAATATCTCGCCAACACCTCCCAAATGGACGCCGCCGTCGGCAAACTTCTCCGCTACCTCGACGACCACGGACTCCGCGAAAACACCTTCATCTTTTTCACCAGCGACAACGGCCCCGAGACGCTCAACCGCTACAAAGGCTCCCAACGCAGCCACGGTTCCCCCGGCCCGCTCCGCGGCATGAAACTCCATGTCACCGAAGCCGGGTA